>PCTH01000064.1:8674-18880 GCA_002771475.1 Candidatus Omnitrophica bacterium CG22_combo_CG10-13_8_21_14_all_43_16
GAACCAAGGTCTTCTACGCTTTCCACGCCTACATTGCCTCCGTGCAGCTCAACAATGTGTTTTACGATAGAAAGCCCGAGGCCTGTTCCGCCGAGCTCAGTCGAACGCGCTTTATCTACGCGGTAAAAACGTTCAAATATGCGGGAGATGGCTTTTGCAGGGATACCAATGCCGGAATCTTCTATAATAATTTTTATAGCGTCATTTTGATCCCGGCTGTATATCCTAATAGCGCCTTTTTCTTTGTTGAACTTAATGGCATTATCTATAAGATTTGTCACGACGCCTTCTATTTTATCCTTATCGGCATTTACTGAAAGATTTACCGGCAGTTCGTTTTTAATTTCTATATTTTTCTTCTTTAATTGCGCTCCGCAATTTGTAATGATCTTAGCGACTTGCTGATAAAGGTTAAAAAAATCTTTTTTCAGCGATATCTCTTTTGATTCAAGGCGCGAGAGAGAAAGAAGGTCGTCCACCAATTTATTAAGGCGTTCTGCGTGATTCTGCATGATGATTAAAAAATGGCGGTTATTTTCTTTATCATCAATAGCCCCTTCTATAAGGGTCTCTATAAAGCCTTTTATGGAAGTAAGCGGGGTTTTTAACTCATGGGAAACATTGGCCACAAAATCCCTGCGCATAGTCTCTAATCTTCTTATACCGGTTATATCATGAATAACCAGGAGGCAGCCGGAGACCATGTTTTTCTCGAACACGGGAGAGGCGTTAATCTGGAAAATTTTCTGCACAGGCAAAACCAAGTTAAGTTCGCAGGAGGTAAGCTTTCCTGTTTTTAGAACCTTGCTTATAATGTCCGATAAATCATTATTGCGGATTGCTTCCAAAAAGATCCGGCCTTCTAAATTATTTTTTGAGGTATTGAATATCTTCTCTACGGTAGGGTTGACGGATATTATGCGGCTTGTCTTATCTATAACTATTATGCCTTCCACCATGCTTTCCAGTATTGCCACAAGATGCTGGTTTTTTACCTCAATCTCGCCTATCTTATCTTCAAGATTCCCGGCCATTTTATTTAAAACAGAAGCCAGCTCTCCTAATTCATCTTTTGAGGTGATATGTATTTTATGGCTGAAATCGCCCAGGGAAAACTTATTAGACACATATATCATTTTATTCACAGGTTTTACTATTTCCCCGGTCAGTATGGCCCCTAAAACAAAAGCCAGGACCAGGGCAAAAAACAAGCTGAATAAAATCGCCTTTCTAATTACAAATAACATTTCTCTCAAATCAGAAAGAGGCAAAGCCAGTCTCAACGTTCCTATTATTTCCCTGCCATCCTTAATCGGCAAAGCAATATAGAGCATGTCTATCCCAAGAGTCCTGGAATAACGTATTTCTTCTCCTATGGAATCAGACAGGGCTTTTTTAATCTCCGGACGATCCGCATGATTCTCCATCTTCAGCGCTTCATCAATCGTCTTCTCGGAATCAGCCAAAACCATGCCTGATTTATTTATAACGGTGCTCCGGCATTTTATTTTAGGGCTCAGTGATTTAACCAGGGAATCCAGCAAAGGCGTATTTTCTTGCAGAATGGCTTCTTTAGGGATCTGGACTTCTATTAAATAAGCCTGATTAATCAGGGAAGCCTTAATATCCTGGAGGGAGTTTTCTTCTAATGACCTGTCTAAGAAAAACGCGATAAATCCAAATGAGATTAAAATAATAAATACATACGAAAATGCCAGCCTGTATTTAAAGCTATGGATTTTAATCTTCATCCGAATCCAGCTCAAATCTGTAACCGTAGTTTTTTACGGTAACAATTCTTTTTGATTCATTTTTCAGCTTTTTACGAAGGGTCGTTATGTGGACGTCTACTGTGCGGGTCTGTATTTCAAGGGCCTGGTCAAACCCCCAGATAGTATCCAGAAGATAATCTCTGGAAAGCACCCTGCCTTTTGCTTTTATCAAAATCTTTAACAGTTCGAACTCTTTTGAAGTAAGCTCTATTGGTTTATCCTTTATCGACACCATAATCTTGGAAAAATCTATAACCATATCCCCTATTTTAAATACTTCCGGTAATTTTTCTTTTTCTTTTACCCGGCGCAATACTGCCTTTATCCTGGCTATAAGTTCCCTGGGGCTGAATGGTTTTGTAACATAGTCATCCGCGCCCAATTCCAAGCCCACGATCTTATCTGCCTCCTGAGCCCTGGCTGTAAGGATAATGATAGGGATGGCCGCGGTTTTTGTGTCATTTTTTACAGCCTTGCAAACTTCCAGGCCGCCCATCTCCGGGAGCATTAAATCTAAAAGGATAAGGTCGGGATGTTCTTTACGCGCCTTATCCAGGCCATCCTCGCCATTATTAGCCGCAAAAACCCTAAAGCCTTCTTTTTTAAGATTATAGTCCAGCATCCTGACTATATCTTTCTCATCTTCGATTATCAATATCTTTTCCTTTGACATACTATTTGCTTTTGCCGCGTATTTTGAGGCCGCTGGATCTTAACTCGTCTGTTTTTTGCTTTGAGCATTTCATGCAGAGGAAAATAGGGCTGGAGTCTCTTTTGTCGTAATTAGGAGCTTTTACGAGCCGCCATAGGCTTTCTTCCTTGCCGCAAATATCGCATTTGCCCTTTTCTTTAAAATGCCATACCTCCAGGGCATGGCTTGTGAATATGAACCTGTCCACCCAGAAAAATATAGCTCCGCCTATAAGATTGGCGATAACCGTAGACCATATGCCGACACCGAGATTTTTCACTGCCAGCCATAATATAGGAGTGCTGAGCTGCCACCTGATTAAATATAATATAAATTTTCTCGCGTTAATCATGCAGGGATAGCCTATTTATTTATCAATGTCAGTTTTTTATTTCTTGTCCAGCTTTTGATTTCTGATTCACGCTTGAGAGCCCGGGACCTGTCGGGACGAGTTTCCTGATACAACAATTTTACCGGCCGGCGGGCCGTGGTACAATGGCCGCCTTTGCCGGAATTATGCTCTTTTATGCGGCGAGGAATATCAGTAGTAATTCCGGTGTAAAGGGATTTGTCAGAACAAGAAATTATATAGACATGCCACATATTGCAGATATATTTAAAGCTTTGAGACTTCGGCTTTTAGCGGCCGCTATCTTTACGCTTTGAGAAACACTCTTTGCAGTATACCGGGCGATCTCCGCTGGGCTTGAAAGGGACTTCGCATTCCTTCTTGCATTCTGAACAAGTCACCTTATGCATTTCCCTCGGTCTCCCGCCGAATCCGCCATCACGATCTTGAAACCCCATATTGTCTCCTTTTTAATTTTCTTTACATCAAAGTTACATCTTTCTTACATTTGTTGCCTGGGGGCCTTTCGGTCCCTGCTCTACTTCAAACTCTACTTCCTGACCTTCGGCTAAAGATTTAAAACCATCTCCCTGAATTGCCTTATGATGAACAAAACAATCCTTCGATCCATCATCCGGGGTGATAAATCCATAACCTTTCTGGTCGTTGAACCACTTCACTTTTCCCTTTGCCATTTTATTCGCTACCTCCCTTCCTATAAGATTTTAGTAAATAACGCCGAGTATCAAAAAACCGCAAGGCGAATTATCTTTTACCTTACGGTTTAAAATCTCTACTCACCTATTTACCATTTGGCTTATTGTACTTCTATTCCATGTATTTGTCAATAAAATTAACTTATAAAAATAACCCTGTTATCTCTTGAAAGCTGTGCCCCTATCTTTCCATTGAAGCTACTTTTTCCTCAGCTTCGATTAATTTGGAAGACACAAACTTATCTATGGCGCCCTTTTCAATAAATCCCAAGAGTACTGTATTTTCATTTACAATGGGCAGATAATCAACGCTGTATTTATCAATGACCTCTTCGGCTTCCAGCAAAGAAGAATTGGGAGATATCTTTCTGGTTATCGCAGGCTCCATAATATCATGGGCAAGGACAAGGCTTCCCATCTCCGTATGCGAGAATGACTGCCTTATGCTTTCCAGCGTAATAACCCCTTTTAGTCTTTTCTCCTGATCCACAACCGGGAAAGTATGGTAAGTGCTCTGGCTAAAAGTAATCAGGACATCCTTTAGCTGAATATTTTCATACACATAAGGCGGATTTTTATCTATAATCTGGCCGACGGTAGTTTTACGCAGCACATCTTCCTCTGTTATATCCAATCCTGCTTCGCCGGCTTTAATAACAGCGTATTTTACGCAAGGAGGCCCTAAAAGCTGCACTACAAATGTGGTAAGAGTTACGATGACAATTATAGAGCTTCCCATCGCCCCCGGAAAAATCTGAGCTGCAAGAATGGAAAGACCGATAGCTACTCCTGCCTGGCTAAAAAGACAATACGGCAAATACTTGATAACGCTGGCAGGCGCTTTGGAAACCTTTGCGCCTAAATGAGCGCCTGTCATTTTGCCTGCGGTCCTGCCTAAAATATAAATTATGGCAATAAATACGGCAATTAAGGATGTTGCATGCAAATCAAACTGCGCTCCTACAAGAACGAAAAATAATATATAAAATGGCGCGGCAAATCCCGAAACCACTTTAAATACTTCCTTGCTCAGCCGCGGTTCCCTGTTTACCAATACAACGGCCATCGTCATCGCTGCCAAAAGCATGTCTATTTTCATTAGTAACGCTGAACCTAAGGCAAAAAGAATGCTGCAGAGAGAAAAAAGCAAGATTTTGTCTTTCTCTGCGTATTTCCTCAGAATCTTGGTCAGCATTAAACCAAATATGACCCCGATAAAAATCCCAACTCCAATCTCATAAACCGGTTTGAATATCGCTGAAAATAACGATGAATGCTGCCCCAGCATGCCAGGGACAATGCTGGCTGCAAGCGCAAACAGGATCAGCGCCAGACCATCATCTAAAGCTACTATCCCTAATACTGTGGTGGTTAACGGGCCCCGAGCCTTGTATTCCCAGAGGACATCAGTAGTTGCAGCAGGAGCAGTGGCAGAAGCTATCGCCCCTAATAGCAAACCAAGAGCCCAATAAAAAGGGCCTCCACCAAAAAAAATACTCCCGAACACGCCTACAAGAACAAAAACTATAATAAATGCTGCAAGCCCTTCAGCTAATAATATAATGATAAAGTGCCTGCCGTAACGGCGAAAGACCTCTTTTTTAAGCTCCCCCCCGATCATGAAACCTATTAGGCCTAACGCAAAATAGTTAAAAGGCACCAAAGTTTCGATTATATCTTTGTTAATGACATTTAATCCTGACCGGCCAAGCAAAACGCCGGCTATGATATAACCTACAACCTGAGGTATCTTTAGCTTCTGTAGTATTTTTCCTCCGGCTGTTCCTGCGAATAGAATCAGCCCAAGCAAAAATAGCGCATTGAAATGGATATCTCTTGTACTATTTTGTAAAATATCTATTGAAATCAAATTGCCCTTTCTCTTAAAGCAGACTACATTGCATGTAATTCCCTGCTTTCTCGTAGCAGGTGATTACAGCATAATTTTTTTGGCGCTCTATCCCGCAAAAAATCCAAAAAAAGTCAAAACAACGCCGAATATAAGCACAACGGTTGAATGAACCATTAGCAGATTTTCATTTAATTAAATAACACAGGCCAAAAATCCTGGCAATAAATATTGGAGTTTCCATAGCTGCTCCTTTTTAATCCTTCCTTAGTTTTTCCGTAACTCCTATCGGCGTGGGGTATTTCAAGACTACAATATAGCTGGAAACGATAAAGGTGAGGATTGCCGTAAACTGTATCAGCTGAGATGCCTTGTGCGTTATGTTTCCTAAACTGAACGCCAGGAGAGCGACTAATAAAGAAAATTCGCTTAACTGTCCAAGACGGATCCCTATCTCTTTTGCGAAAGAAGGCTGCTCTCCCATCAAGAGAAAAAATTTTCTAAACATCCAGGGTTTAAACAGAAGAAAAACCAGCGAAAAGATCAGGACCTGCCAGAATATTTCCTTCATAACTAATAATTCAAGTTTCGCGCCCAACGCGAAGAAAAACATCACTAAAAAGAAATCCCGCAGAGGTTTTAATTTCTCTGAAATAAATAAAGAAATGGGATGCCTGGCGATTACCACGCCTGCAAAGAACGCTCCTGTTTCATAAAAAAGGCCCATGCGATTAGAAATGGTTGCTATCCCGAAACACCACGCCAGGCCCAGGACAAACAGGACTTCCTGCAGCCGTTCGACTCTGAGTATGATCTTCCTTAAAACAAACTGTTCGATAAGAAACAAGGATGCGACAAACGCCACAAGCTTCACCAGTAATATCCCTAAACTAAATAATGCGCCTTGAGAAGAACCCAGACAGCGGATAAAAACAAGCACCAAAACAGCCAGTAAGTCCTCAAGGATTAACACGCTTATGCAAATAGCGCCCATCCTTTTTTGATGCAGCGTGGTTGTGGGGAGCAATTTGACAGCCAGAATGGTGCTGGAAAACATCAGGGCTAAGCCAATACACAAAGAATCCAATAAGGTAAAATGAAACAACCAGGCCAAAAGAAAGGCGATAGAAAAGGAAGCCGCACAATTACTAAAAGTCACAACTGCGGTCTCGCGAAAAGAACGGATGAGTTTCTGGGGATGCAGGCATAGCCCGGTTAGAAAAAGAAGCAGCGTAATGCCGATATGGGAAATAGCGTCTATGGACTCGGCGTTCTTTATCCAGCCGATACCTAACGGCCCTAAGATAATGCCGCAGATAATATAGCCGATAATGATAGGCTGCTTCAGGAGAACGGAGAGAAAAGAAAAAATGGCAGCCCCCACCATCAATATGCTCAAATCAACGATGAATCTTTCCATGAAACTCCTTATAGTTTTCTATAATTATACCATATTTATTTTTAGAGAGGGTGAAAAACTATATAGAATATTCGCGCCGCTTACCTAAGCATCAATAAATTCTTCAGCATCCACATAGGCCTCTACTCTTCTTCCAAAAAGCGAAAGTATAAGTCCTGAAATATAACCGCCTACAAGAGCTATGACGACTGCAATAATAATACCTGTAAGCTGAATTTTATTATTTATCCCGCTTACAATAAATATAGCTGCAATGCCTCCCATTAAACCAGGCAGCCCATGTAAATACATGACGCCGCAAGTATCTACTTTTTTAATTTTCTTCTGCAGCCATGGGAGGATAACAGTAAAACCGAATACAGATAAAGCCCCGGCTAATAACCCGATCGCCATAGAGCTGACTGGATTTGCGTAATCACAAGTAGAACCTATGGCCACTCCGCCAGCCAATGATGCATTTGCAATATCAGCGATTGAGATCTTGCGCCTTAAGGCGCAAGAAGTAATATAGGTAGCTAATGTTGCGCCGCAAAGCGCTATAACAACATTAACTGCTGTTTGCGGCACCTTTGCCGCAGGCACAAGCGCTGCGCAAAAACTCGGCCAGAAGATCCATAAAACCATACTTCCTAACATAGAAAATTTATCACTAACAGCATCTGATTCTATTGGCGTATTAAATTCTTTCTTTGTAGTCATTGTCAATATTAAACCAAACCCAAAAAAAGCCCCGAAAGCGTGAATCAATATAGAGCCTCCGGTGTCTGCAAAGCCGCCATTGGATAATAACCCTAAGCCTCCCGAAAGAAGAATCCATTCATTCAGCATATAACATGGCACAAAAAGCATCCCTAAGATAATATATTGGAACATCTTTAATCTGCCCAATGCCGCGCCAGCACATATTAAAAGACTTGCCGCTGCAAACTCTGCCAGAATCAACCTCTCTATGCCTGCCTTAGCATCTCCAAGTAAACCTGAACTATTAATACAAATATAAAACGGTATTGCTGCGCTTACTAATAGAAAGGTTGCTGTCAAAGCAGAACGCCCATACTTTTTAACAAAAACCATCAAAAAACCAAAACCAACCAAAAGCATTGCCATTATGTGTATTGCGCGGTTGTATTTCTGAACATCAACCACTGAATCCAAAGAATCAGCGGCAAAACAAACATTTGAAAAAATAACCAACACTGCCAATAATAATGGAATTATTAACATCCAACGAAATTTTCTCATTTCTTCCTCTTTTGGCAAAAAAAATAGCCTTACTTTTTTAAGTAAGGCCTCTCTGCCATTGTTTCTGCTACGCTGCAGAACTATGATTTCTATTTATTCAAATTGGCTCCCTGGGCTGGACTCGAACCAGCAACCTACTGGTTAACAGCCAGTCGCTACTACCATTGAGCTACCAGGGAGTATGCTTATATTATGCTACTTTGCAGGTCGAATTGCAAAGATTTTCAAGACGCACCCAGTTTTCGTCAACGCCCTGCTGGATCTCGTCTATAATAGATTTATTTTCTTCTGTGAAAAGATGGCTGAAGCGGCCCTGGGATTTTAGCCACTCAATAACAGGCTTTCTTTCTTTAGGTTTATATGTGAAACGCCATATGCCATTCTCTACTTCTATCAAAGGCCACACGCCGGTTTCAACAGCCAGTTTTGATATCTCTATTGATTTTTCCTGCGGGAATCTCCAGCCTCTATGGCAGGTGGCAATCACGTTTAAAAATGCCGGGCCGTCTGCCGCGAATGCCTTCTCAGCTTTTGTGACAAGATCGTTCCAGCTTGACGCAGATGCCTGAGCCACGTAAGGAATCCTGTGGGCAGCTACAATCGATGTAAGGTCTTTTTTAAACTGATGCTTGCCTGAACTTTCTTTCCCATGCGGTGCAGTGGTGGTAGACGCGCCTTTCGGAGTAGCGCCGGAACGCTGGATTCCAGTATTATGAACTACAATTCCGTCTGCAATAAAATTATGTTCCCCTTCTACTCTTAAATCCAAAGTAGGTTCTTTGCCGACCAATTTTATACTGCTTACTTTTTCTAATTCAAAGTATTCATTTCCTATGAGAAAATTCTGATATTTATATTGATTGGGGTATTTTTTTACGTTCCACTTTTGTCTAGCGCTAAAACATATATATCCATATTTTGAATCTTTTAACAGGAGCCTATTTACGCATTTTGTTCCTTTCTTCTTAGTTTGCCAGTGGACTTTTCCTACTCTTTTGCCCATTGTCTGCAAAAACAATCTCAAGCTTTTAAGCAAATTTTCGCTTACAGAAACATAACGCCAGCTGTTCCCGCATTTATATCCGTCTGAAAGCATAAGCCCTTCTAATAAGGCCTCTTTCTGTTCCAATGGCAATGTAAATGCCCAGCCGGGAATGGTTTTATTCTTTGCGCCTATCCCAACACCCGTGCTTTTTATGAAATTTCCAAGATTTACAGAATTTATGTAAACATACTCCTTGTCAGATACGTTAAGATTGCTTCCAAAAATCTCAGCATGGATTCTTACCAGTTCTTTTCTGCCTATCTTTGCTTCCGGAAGCGCGAATCCTACTTCTCCCCTATCCTCTCTTACCCATCCATCTCCTATATATAATCCCAGGTATTTCATAAGGTCCGGGCTTGAGGACTTTGGTATGCGGATTTCGTTCAATTTGTTTACCTTATAGTCTCCTTTTTTAACCTTTGTAAATTCAAACATAGCCGGCTTAGAATAGCCGTTTAAGCCTTTCAGCGTTACTACCTGATCCCCCATTTTCACATCTTCTAACTTTTTCCATATAAAACAATTGGTTTTGCCTGTTCCGTTTCTCTTTAAAACCAAAAATGGATGGTTAGCAGTAGCTTTTATGGAATGATGCAAGGTATTGAGCTCATAAACATCTTTAACGCCGTTATCAAAAACGCCTGTGCATTCTTTTAGGGCCAATTGATGCGTTTTTTGGTCAAATGCATAAATTTTCTCGCCTGTTTTAACCTCTGTTATTTTTTTGAGGCCGGCTTCTGTCATAACCATAGAAGAAGTGCTCAAGCAATTCATATAAGCTTCGTTGTTGTAGCAGACATATACAAATTTATGGCCTCTTTCAAGCGCTCCTGAAAGAGACTGCAGTCCTATGTCGTAAGTTCCGCCGTCTCCTCCGAACGCGACAAACTTTATTTCCTTCGTTATCTTGCCTTTTTTCTTAAGCGCCCTGTATGCTGTTTCCACTCCGCTCATCGTGGCAGCTGAGTTTTCAAAGGCATTATGTATAAAAGGTATTTTCCAGGCAGTGTAAGGATATATTGTAGTAGCTACTTCCAGACATCCTGTGGCACAGCTTGCCACAACTGGATCCTTTGTAGCCATTAAAACCTGGCGCACAATAATTGACGCCCCGCATCCTGC
>PCTH01000062.1 GCA_002771475.1 Candidatus Omnitrophica bacterium CG22_combo_CG10-13_8_21_14_all_43_16
TCACAGGCGCAAATAAAAAAGACAAGCATTTTATAAATACAAACCTGGATAGGGATTTTAAAGTAAGTGAGTGGGCTGATTTAAGGGTGATTACTGATAAAGACCTCTGTCCTAAGTGTAATAAGAGCATAAAGATAGAACATGCGATAGAGATGGGCCATGTATTTAAACTAGGCCTTAAATATTCAAAGGCGATGAAAGCGGAATTTGTGGATGAAAGCGGAAAATTAAAACCAATAGTGATGGGATGTTACGGAATAGGCGTGAACAGGATCATGGCTACAGCTATAGAGATCCATAATGATAATAAGGGTATAATCTGGCCTCTGGCAATAGCGCCTTTTCAGGTTTTAATCATTCCTATAAATTACAAGGAAGAAGGCGTCAAAAAAGCCACAGATGTTATATATGAAGAATTAAATAAAGCCGGGATAGAAACGCTAGTGGATGACAGGGATGAGAGCGCGGGAATTAAGTTTAATGACGCTGAACTCGTAGGCATACCTTTCTCAATAGTGATAGGGGATAGGGGCCTTAAAAAAGGCAAGCTTGAGATTAAAATAAGGGCTACGGGCGAGATCCTGGAAGCAAAAAAAGAAGAGTTAAAAGATAAAGTTCTAACATTATTAGCTACTTAAAATCCAATAAAAATTTTAAATTTTTGTTTGACACGAAAACGTTTACATGGTATACTTTTACATAGCAATTTAAAAAGTATTTTAAATATACATAAATACAAGGAGGAAGTAAATGTCTCTTAAATTACTAAACAAGGTTGTTTCAATCTTTACTCTCGTCGCATTTCTAGCTACTAATGTCGCATATGCCGCACCTGAATCCAAGTCTATATTCAAAAATAAAAAAGTTAACTACCAGAAAATCAGTGATAAAAATGAAGGAGTAATACAGCAGAAAAAGGCTGTGCTTACAGGAGAGAACTCCAAGGAGCTTAAATCCCAGAAAAGAGAAGCCCAGAAGATACTTTCTTCGCATCTTTCTGATATATCACTTATTCACATACCCCAGGAATTAGGTAAGGTAGTAGAGGTATACCAGAATCCTGACCATGATAATTCCAGGCTCATCGTGTACATTCAAGACCTTCATACAAATCCTGAGGCGACCCTTAATTTAGCCGGCATATTGGAAATCCTGGTTAGAGATTATAATTTAGGACTGGTCTGCTCAGAAGGAGCGGATGGAGTTGTGGATACATCCAGCGTTTCGAGTTTTCCGGATCCTGAAGTCAGAAAAAAAGTAGCCAGGCTTTTTGTTGATTCAGGAGAGCTTACGGGAGAGGAGTATCTATCCATAACAAAATATCCGGACCTGCCTATATGGGGCATTGAAAATAAAGACATATATTTTAAGAATATAGAAGAATTCAATAACATCATGAAGTTTAATCCGGATTCCCAGGTTTTCATTTCCCAGGCTAAGAAAGCCCTGGAAGAATTAAAACCTAAAATATATTCAAGGGAACTGCTGGCAATAGACCAGAGAGAAGCTGATTACGAGAACCAAAAGACAGAAACAGCCGACCATCTGAAATACCTGTCAAGTTATATCCAGAAATTAAACATCCCCACGGCTAACTATAAAAATATCGCTATCCTCAATGAAACCATAGATAAAGAATCAAAGATTGACCAGCAAAAGATTATGCAGGAATCCCAGAACCTGCTGTTAAATCTACAATCAGCGATTGCCGCTAAATCCAGCCGCAGCGACATGGATACATTAGTGGCCAAGGCAAGCCTTTTTAAAGACCAGAAGATCTCGCCTTTTTCATTTTACAGTTACCTGGAAGACCTGGCTAATAAACACCTGAAAGACCAGATGTCAAAATATCCGAATCTGATGGATTTCGTAGATTACCTTACCAAGGTGAATTCTTTGGAGTCCGTGAAGCTTTTCGTAGAGATGGAAGACCTGTCTTATGAAATAAAACAAAGGCTTGCAAAAAATGATGAAGAAAAAACACTTACCCAGGCGCTGCGGAGTATAAAATTTTTGGAAGGATTTTTTAACCTCAAGATATCAAATGAAGAATTGGATTATTACCTGCAGAATAAGGCTTCTTGCAATATAGCTTTTTTTGAGGCGTTTCTAAAACCGGCAATCAAAAAATATAATCTTTCCGATTTTGTAGATTTCAATCCAAGTCTGATAGATTCTCACCTTCAGGAAATAGAGGATTTTTATAAAACCGTAAAATCCCGCGACCAGGCAATGTTTACCAACACTACTTCTGAAGTGGAAAAACGCAATGTCAGGGTAGCTACCCTTATCACAGGAGGTTTTCATACTCAGGGTATTACCAGGCTTTTGAAAGAGAAAGGCTATTCCTATATAGTAATATCTCCATTTTCCAAAACAGAAATAGATGAGGAAAATTACCATTTCCTTTTATCCGGCAAGCGCAAACCCATAGAAGAATTGATCAAGGACCTTGATAAGCCTTCTGAAGATAAAGCAAGTCAGGTTTCTGCAAAGTTGAGAGTCCCCTTAAATAGCGCTGAGAGGCTCAAAGATGCCATCAGCAATGTAACAAATGTATCGCCAATTTTGCTCTATAGTTCAGAAAAACCAGAAGCCTATTTAACAGGAAAGGTTATAGCTATACAAGGCATAGGGGGTACAGGAGGCTTATTGCTTCGGCCTTTACTCGAAGGAGGAGCTATAGTCATAGCTTCTGATGTTGATCCGATTAAAGTCAGCGCGGCAATAAAAGAATTTAAATCATATATTGATTCCAATAGGCTGTTCGTATTTTCTGAAGACAGACTCCCTAACGGCGCATACACCAATAAAATAATGAATCCGATGAAGCCTTTTTCGTATAAGCTTAAAACTATGGGGGTTAATAAGATAGATGTTTTCTCGCCCTGCGCAGTCGGGCCGGTTGTGAATCCATCTAGTATAGAGGCGTTAAAAAGCGCAGGCGTAAGCATTATCAGCGGTTCCTGCAATAATGTTACAGAAGACAAACAGCGCGATAACCAGTTGTTAAAACAGGCGGGCATTGCCTATGTCCCTGATTATATAGCTAATGCCGGAGGGGTAACCGGGGTTGACGGGCACTTGGGCCATGAGGTCACTAATAAAGCCATATCAATGAGAATATCTAAAAGGGTGGCGGATATTATCAATTCTTCTATTGCTACCGGCAGGACTACGCAGGACATTGCTGATGAAACAAGCCGTAAGTTTTTTGAATCTCTTGAAAAAGCAGAAACATCGAATGCACAAGAAAATCCTAAGAAACTTGATGGATTGATTCTTGGAGACGGCTCTACAGTAAAGGTATTGATAAATAAGGAGGATTTTTCGGCTGAAGCATTGAAACACTGGGATAATCATTACGGCGTTTTTGAAATTAGTAATAAAAATTTAGGATATACCGCTTATATGTCAATCCACCGGTTTACGAAGATTAACAGTAAGGCAGAAATAGTTAACGGCCAATATCGCGCCACCGGCGGAACCAGAATCCGTAACTATAAGTCCAATGATGATGCCCTTATTGATGCGTTAGAGTTATCGCAGGAGATGAGTTTCAAGAACGCGGGAGCGCTGTTGGCAATCGGAGGCAGTAAATGCGCTATCAATGTCAGCATAGATCCTAGAAGCAACGGCAGGGATGCCGAAACAAGAAAGTTGATTTTGATTAGTTATGCTAAGGCAATAGAAGAGATCGGCAGGTTAATCGGCGGAGGTGTTTTGACAGGACAGGACGTCAACATAAGCGAAGATGACGCTAAATTGTTATTTGAATACGCCCCGACCTCTATAGTTCCTTATATAGCGCCTGAGCTTTGCATACCTCCTACGCCGCCTACAGCTGTTGGAGTTTTTATTTCAATAGCTACAGCATTAAAAGAGACCGGCAATCTGTCATTCAAACCCGGAAAAGGCGCTTCTCTGGCTTCCAACAGCAGCCTTGGTTTAAAAGAAATTAAGTCAGCCGCGATAGAAAGATTAGCCGGCGTTTTACAAAAGGAAGACGCGATAGCCGATAAAAATAAAGCAGCGGAAACAATAGTTGAATATCTTATAACGGCCCGCGGAGTCGCTGTAAATACGCTTAAAGATATCCAATTTTCTGACGGGCCTCAATATTCAGGCGCAACTGACAGGATGCTGCACGACATAATAATCCGCGGAAAAGGGCTTTCCATCGTTCTTACTATCACAAACTCCACCCGTTTTGATCCCAGCGAAGAATTTAACGACTCTAAAATAGCATCTGATTTAGGATTAGGCCCTGATTTTATTTACTCGGAGCAGGGTAAGCCTAATAAATATCTGGACATGATGATTGTGGAAGGATTGAAACAAGCCGGAGAGCTTACCAAAGAAGAAGAATTTTTGGCAGGAAGAAAGCTTGCTGAAAAAGTATATACCATGTTTGATGTTTCAAAGGAAACAACAGTGATTCACAGGCTTGACAATTTGACATCTCATATGTTTGTGGTCAGAAGAGATGGAGACATTGACGTCAGATTTATTGATTGGGGAAGGGCTATAAATGTTAGCGCAGGTAATCGCAGAACCTATAGCCAGAGGTTTATTTACAGATTTTTTGAGGAGATCGCTACCAGCAATCTTTTTAAAAATCCGGAAGTAGCGCTTGCAGCTTTTTTATCAAGGCTTAAAGAGGTGGCTTTGCAGAATTCAAGAGAAGAATTTGATTATTATAATGATTTATTAGATAAGGTATATGCTGAAGCAATTACAAAACCCATATCCGGACTTAATAATAGCGCAAAATATAAAGCGTTATATGAAAAAGCCAATCCATTGATAGGAGAAATAAATGCGAGGTTGGGAAACTTTTCTCCAGCAAGCCTTACTGCTAGAAAAGTAGGGCAGGCAATGAAAGGCGCTAAAGGGTGGCTTGAAAGAGGATGGACGATTGCGAATCATATACTGGTGTCATTCCATTCAGCGTTTATATTGAGCGTATTAGTGCTCCCTGCGGTTATGAGAGGAGAGATTTTATCTTTCATGTTCTTTTCTCCGGAAACGCTGCTTTCCATAGGATTTTTGTGGGCGTCTTATCATACAGGCGTGGCTATTCATGAGATGGGGCATTACGTAACTTCTGTAAAAGTGGGAGCCCTAAACGACCAGCTTCTGCCGGAAGCAGAAAAGATGATGCAGAAAAGTTTTCTAAAAAGATTAGCGTGGCATGCAAAGATGTTCGTTCTGATACCTTACGGTAAATTTAACGGCGTAATAAAAACAGGCCTGAGTTATCATCCTGACGCGGAATATAATCTGGCGCAGACAGCAGCAGGCCCGCGCTGGAGCAGGAATTTGGCTTTTATAGCCTTGCCAATAGCTGCTATTTTAGTGGGCATAGGATTATTCGGCGGGAACGTATTGGCTACGTATATAGGAAGATTTGTGTTTGGCATGGGTATAGTAGGATACCTTGATTTTAAAATGGCAGATCCGGGAGAATATAAGAAATTCCGGGAGAGAGAACGCTTGGCAGCTTTGCGCGCTGAAGAAGCTACAAAAAAAGCTGACAAGGCAGGCCGCTGGATAGATAGAGTTGCTGAAGTTAAAAAACGCATGATAGATTCAAGACCTCAAATGGTCAGGACTAAAGACGGGCTTCTTGTCTGGGCGCCATGGCAGTTCCGTAATTGCGGAATGGGCGGAAGGCATACTGAAAAACAGTATCCGAACAGCAATATCTCGATGCAGGAAACAATGTTCAACCCTCTTTCTCCCAAGAACTATGAAGATGCCCAGGAAATGACGATGAAACTACAGACCAGGCTTCAGGAGATTATTGAAACTGCCGAGGGCTGCAGGGTTATGGGTATAGGACTGGAAGGCGGATTAGCGCCTTATATTACAAAGGAAGCAGGGGATATAGTCCCGGAACAGAGATTATGGAGGATGGCAAAACAGGCGATATTGGATAATGGATATATTCCAGGCGTGGATGTTGCAATCTCTTTGGATCCTGCGTCTTCAGAACTCGAGAATGCCTACAGGGAAGAAAATAATGATCCTAAAGCTATAGGCATGTATTTATTCTGGAGAGATAAAGAAAAAGTAGTTATGACGAGAGAGGAGCTTTACCAATTCTTCAGAAAGACAATAGAAGATGAAGATATTCCGATTGTTTCCATTGAAGATGGTTTTGCCGAAGATGATGACGCAGGCTGGAAATTGATCCAACAAGGTTTAGGAGATAAGCTTTTTATAATAGGAGATGATTCAGTCACTACCAGGGATTCATCCATTGAATATGCAGCGGATAATGACTTAAATAATACATTTTTGTGCAAAGGAAACCAGATCGGAACGCTTTCCGAAACACTGCTGGCGATTCTGGTAGCTTTAGGAAAAAATTTGGACATAGTCGTATCTCATCGTTCTAAATCACCCAATGATGATATGGAAGCCCAGATTGCGCTGGCTTCTTTTGCCACAGGACTTAAGACAGGAGGCGGGGCAAATACAGAAAGGCTTATGAAGTACGGCTCTGTAATGAGGGTCATGGCTGAGGCAGTAAAAGATGCGCAGGCCGCTACGGCAGAGATGGCTCCTGATACGCGCGCAGAAATGCTGGAATCAGAAAAAATCGCAGGGAATCTTATAGACAGGCTGGTAATTACAGAGGTTACAGGATGGGAAGAAGCTACGAACGCAGGCATCCCGACTGTAAAGGTAAGGATATCTTTCGGCATAGAAGGCAGCGAAAGGTTTAAAAAATTATTTGTATACGAAGGTTCTACCCCGTTAGGAACTTCAGCAGGGACAGGAGAGGCGATACATCTGGTAGACTCTGTTATTTATGAAAGCCAGATTCCTGATGCGAAATACAAGGATTTATTTTCACTGAAGTCAGACGGGTCTTACCGTTTCAAGAAAGGCGTGACACGCGACCAGATTGATGCGCTTGGAGACCAGGCCTTGACAGAACTTTTCAGGAGATCTCAGCGTTACGATGGCAAAGGGTGCTTGAATGCGGTGGACCATGTAAATAACACTCTCGCAAAAGATTTCACAGGTTTAAAATTAAAGGATCTTGGGGATTTGACGGACATAGATAGAAAACTTCTTGGTTTGGAGATGCAGATTGCGCAGGAGCGAGGACAGTTGAAAGAAGGCGCGTCTTTGGATGAAAAAATTACAATAATGCAGAGAAAAGGCAATATAGGCATGAACGCTATTCTTTCGCAGTCATTGGCAGCTGCAAGGCTATTGGCAGCTTTGCAAGGAAAAGAGCTTTACCAGGTTTTAAGAGAAAAACTTACAGAGACCATGGCAAAGACAATAGCAGCGAATGGCGGCCTTGATATCCTGCCGGAAGAGATAAAGAAAAAGGTTTCCATTGCCCAGGGGCAGGAACTCTGGGAGGCGCTAAACGAACACCTGGATTTCTTTGAATTAAAGCGCGGCCTTCAGATCGTAAACAACAATAAGTCAAAAGACGTAAAACTTTACGAGCTCTTAAGGGGCGAGCTGCCTGTATATGGGGACAAGGCGATTTCTAGAAAGAGCCTTGCGTCCAACGAGGGGCTTGGGAATATCGCGGCTGATTATGCTTACTTTGAGCCTAAATATGTAGAAGCTATAAATCTTCTCGTTGCATTGCATCAGGAACATCTTTTTGCAAGCTGGGATATGCCGGGCGTTAATGATAAACTTAAAAAGAAATTTCTCGAGCAGGTAATCGAGGCAGATAGCGCTTATCCAGGAGGATTGGTTCAATATCAGCAGAATGCAGTAAAGATCATAGGTAATTCTATAAAAGAAGTTAATGTTTTTGAAGGATTGACCCCGGAGATTCCAGAAATAACAAATATTGACAATACTGCCGGCATAGGAGATAAATACAAAAATTTGGAAAAAGAAGGATTAAAAATCGCGGATAAATTCTCTATAGTGCTTGTAGCGGGCGGTAGAGGGGATAGGCTTGGCTATAGTGGCATAAAGATAGGAATACCTCTGGATCTTGTTACTGAAAGAAGGTATATAGAACACTATTTGGAAGGGAAAAAAGCTATTGAAAATGCTGCAAATACAAAAATACCTTTTGCAATAATGACTTCTGATGATAATCACGAGTCTACGAAAGAGTTATTAGAAGAATTAGGCTATGTTGTAGTGTCTGATAATAATAGCAGGACCGTGATGGAAAAAGATGGTGATAAAATAGACCTTATTATGCAGGGGCTAGTGCCTGCAATAACAAATATTAAGGGTGATTTTGTCCTGGAAGATAAGTATAAATTATTATCTAAACCTCACGGGCATGGCGATGTACACGTTCTTATATCGAAATATGGGCTAATCAATGAATGGATTAAAAGTGGAAAAAAATATACAGTATTTATTCAGGATACTAATGGGCAGGTTCTTAACGCTATATTATCAGGACTTAAGATAACAGATGAAAAAGGATTAGGACTTAATTTTATAACTGTTCCAAGAGATGCCGGGGAGGCAGCTGGCGCTATTACCAGATTGGAACCTAAAGGTATTGTTTGTAATGTAGAATATAATCAGTTAGATCCTTTGTTAAAGGAATCTAAAAAAGGCATGGGAGATGTGGCAGATCCTGTCACTGGCAAGTCTCCATATCCTGCAAATCTGAATGTATATTTTATAGAAAATGGTATATACAAGAAGGTCCTTGATATGACAAAAGGCATTATGCCGGAATTTGCTAATCCTAAATTTACAGATGCTTCCAAGACCTCTTTTCAGCCAACTAGATTAGAAACCATGATGCAGGATATAGCTATGATATTGCCAGAAGGGTCCAAAGTAGCAGTTGTAAATTATGCAGATAAAAGGGCTGTATTTTCTCCTGTAAAAAATAGTTTTAGTGAAGCAGAAAAGAAAATTAAAACAGGCAATTATCCAGACCATATGGCTACAGGAGAAAGCGATTATTATAAGTATAATAGAAAATTGATTGCATTTGCTGGCATGCAGGTTGATGTTGAAGAATCAGAAGCGAGAGCGCAAGGCATAGTACCTTACAGCGAAGGAGCAAAAGTTGTTTTTTATCGCAGCTTTTTCACAACTGCAGACGATGTTTTATCAAAGATAAAAGGTGGATCTATAAGCAATAAGTCTACTCTTGTGATAGGCGGGAAGAATGTTTATCTGGAAGACGTGGATATAGATGGCAGCTTGATAATAAACGTTGTGGCTGGGGCTACGTTGAAGGTCAAAGGTCTTAAGGTGCAGAACGAAGGCTGGGAATTTGTTCAGCTTACACAGGAAGAAATGGTTAGTCCAGATACGCCAGAATATTTAAAAATCAGAGGATATAAATTGGTTAAAAAAGGGCAAAAGGTCATTGATATACAAGAACCAGGTAAATATGAGATAGGATCCGACGGAGTTTTAAAGAAAACTAATGTTAACCTGGCGTCTAATGCAGGACTTCAAAAGAGCCTTGCTTCCAATGAGGCGCTTGGAAACATCGCAGCTTATTATTCTTACTTTGAGTCTAAAAATATAGTATTGACATACGATCAGGTGGGGTTTTTGCCGGAGAGGATAAAAGGATACCTGGCGCAGCAAGATTCTTTTATCGATGATTTAAAAAGCGATAAGATTTCCGGCAAGCTCCAGGACGCGAAATTCGAGATAGCTAAGGCAGGATTGCAAGGCATAAAAGATGTGCCTTCCAAAATAAACTATGTAGATAAAAATAAAGATAAGATGTCAATGGAGGATTATGCTCAGGTATTTAACTTAGCGTTGGCTCAGGCGCAGATAGAGATCGGAAATATATCATATTACATAGATCAATTTAAGCCGTATGAGCTTTCGCATGAAGTAGCTTTGTTAAAAATAGCAGGATGGATAACACAAGGTTACAAGGTTATCCCTTTTGAATTCGGCGGAGAAGAGGGACTGCCTACAGGCAAGGATCTCTTAGAGAAATCAGAGAAGGGCCTCGTGAAGATATTTCTGATAGGTTCTGCGACAGGCGAGGAATTTATTAAAATTCAGCCTGTTAATGTGTCTGAAAAACTCAGCTCGAACGCAGGCTTATCTAAAAAACAGCAGGTAGATTCAATGGACCAGATTATAGTTGTTTCGGCGAGAAACGTCGCAGCCGATAAAAAAGGTTTTGAGAATTGGATCGAGACCGGACTGCCCGCAAATAACGCGGTTGTCATATTAGCCGTTTCCGAAGAAGAGGCAGACGCGGTAAAAGAATATGAAGATATCGCTTATATAAAGGTAGTAGGAAAAGATATTAATCAAGAATACGGGCTTAAATTAATCGAGCTATTTGGAACTTATGGCAGATCAGAATTTTTCGAAGGCTTTAAATTAGGAGTTCCTGCCAGTATAGATAAATACAAATCTTTAGCGGCTGAGATATCTTCAAGCGTATAGAAAAAAGAAAGAGAATATAGTGTATAGAAAAATTATTTCCATCACGCTTGCCATAATATTTCTTATTACTAATGTCAGTTATGCCGCTCAGATTTCCAAAACCGAAACTTTTCACTTAAGGATTCCCATGGCTTCCCAGATAAATCAAAATAGATTAAAAGATATTGCCGATAAACTTGAAGTTACGTTAACGCCTGCTCAGATGAATAAATTTGCAGAATGGGATAAATGGAAAAGGATAAGCGTTTCTATGGCCGATTTGAATAATGATATGTTTAGGGATTATGACTACAGATCAACGGGGCGGGTTTTAAAGCCGGAAATGGTATTCCGTTTCGGGCTTGTGTGGGCGAATATGGCTAAGGAAAAAGCAAAGGCCAATGGCATTACGAATAAAAATGTCTTGATTGCCAGGGACGCTAGAAAAATAGAGCCGGAATTAGTAGAGGCGCTGGCGGCTGCTTTGAGATACTCCGGGCTGGATGTTATTTATATTGCAGCCAACGGCCCAAATGCCGTCACATCTTATTCATGGGCAGCGCAGGAATATAAGCCCTTAATGAGCGTTTTTATAACAGCCAGTCATGTGTCCAGGCCCAAGACAGAGATCGTAAGAGGTTTTAAAGTAGCCATTTTAGATGATAGCGGAGCTCCGCAAAGTTTAACTACTAAAGAAATAATGCAGGAATCAAGAGCCGCTGTTAAAGACCTTATAGAAAATCCGGATAAAATAAAAGGACAGGAAAGCGCGCAGAAAGGTAAGTTTACGCCTAGCAATATCGATGCAAATTGCGTCAAGATGGGCGCTTTAGTAGGAAAGGCGATAGCTTCAGGCAGATCTCTTTATAATTTAGCCAGAGAGCTGGAGGCTTCTAAATCTCCTGTGACTGTTTTGGATAGCTGGGATCAAGAGACGGGTAAAATAGAGCCTTTAAAAGGTATGAAGGCGGTAGTTGAAGGAGCGCATACCCCAAGCGGAAAATTAGCCGCTGATACATTTAAGCGGTTAGGCGTGGACGTAGTTCTGATAAACGGAGATGTCCAGGAAATAGAAGGCGAGCATAATGCTGATCCGTCCAAGGATGAAAACCTGGCTCAGCTGAAACAGACGATCATTGCGGAAAAAGCTGATTTTGGCATAGCGTTTGATTTAGACGGAGATAGAGGCGCCATAGTTGTTCCCAGGAGATATAAGACTCAGCCGGACGTAAAATTTTACACATTAGCCCCGGATAATTTAATAGTGAGCTTAATGCCGTATATAATTAACAAGGCAGGATATAATCCAAATGTTATAGGCAAAAAGGTCGGAATAATAAGAGATGTACTGGGAACATTTGCCGTTAATGAGATGGCTTCGAAGTTAGGCGTCGAAACGTTCCAGACAGACGCGGGCTATGTATTTTTAAAGGCATTGAAACGAAAACTAATACCTCAGGGTTACAGCATACCTATATATGGAGAGCGTTCCGGACATTGCTGGCTGGATGTTACTGGAGAATTTGAAAATCCTATAGCCATAGCCGTATTATTCGCCACTATGGTAAAAGAAGGAAAGTATAAGAATAACGTTGCCCAGTCAGAGAGTCCTTTCCTGGAAGCTTACCAGGAAAGTATAATACCGTACCTGCAGTCTACAAGATTCCAGCCTTTATTTCATCCGGTTTTTTTGTCGCAGCTTTCAAAGGATGCAAGGAACAACACCGGATGGGCTTATGACGCTGAAAAACCTAAGAATCCTCCACAGGCAATAATAGCGTTGGGCAAGGATCTTGGTATCCAGAGATTGCAAAAAGAGTTTATTGTTGGTAAAATATATTCCACGCCCGCAGGCAATTTAAAAGTAAGCGAGTTTAATACTTATCAGGATGCCCCTGATGAGGGCGGGTTGTATAGATTTGCAGATATTGTATTTGAACAACAAGACGGAAAGTTTGCGGGTAGATTTGTGTTCAGGGCATCATCAAACGATCCTACATTCGTGTGTTCGTTTGAAACGCCTTTAATGGAAGGGGAAAAATATGATTCAGAATCATTGCATAATAGATATATTTCAGTCGGCGGCGTAGTTCTTGATTGGGTTGAACGGAACGAAATTGCGGGAGTTACGGGTAATATAAAATATCCAAATAAAGATGTCACAGAGCCAATAGCGATAGAATACAGAAAGAAAGGTAAGGCTATGAGAAAAGAAAATACAAGCTTAGCTTCCAATGAGAGCGAAAAACGCGGAGCCCTTGTTATAGCTAAAAAATTACAAGATAATCCTCTTGACGCCAGGGGAAACGCAGGAATGACAGCTTCTTTCTTAAGAGGAGGTTATGGCCAGGAAGGATATGGCGTGGCAGAAGGAGCGGCTATTCACGGTTCTTTTGCACTTGTAGGAAACCAGGGGTATTATACGCAGGATGCCAGCGGCAGAGAAACTGGAAAACAGGCGTTTCTTGGCACAGTCAATAGCATGCGGGATTTTTTTGAAAGACGCGCCCAAAGATCAGGCAAGCCAATAAAATATGTTATTAAAACCGGCATTGGCGGACAACATACGCCTTTTCAGGGTATCGCGAATGTCTTTCAGGTTATAAACGCTGAAACCGGAAAAGTTTCTGGCGAATATGAATTAGGCAAGGATTTTGAAGGCGCGATTGTAGATGTTTTAAAAGACCTTGACGCCGGCTGGGGCCAGGCGGCTGTTATCCCCAGCTCAAAATCCGGCTCTACGGATGAAACCATGATGGTTTTCGTAGAGATTTTCAACGCGCTATTGAAACATCAGGCTATATCCGAAGGGATCGACGGGGAGAAATTTGCAGGCACGGTCCTTAATACCCTGCACGACGTGAATTTTATCGATGGCAAAGAACGCGCCGGCAAAGATTTATTCAAGGTGGATGCCGCAAGATTTGGGACAGATAATCTTGTTACGCTGATTTACAACAATGCCGAAAATCTGGGAGTTTCCAGAAAACAGGTAAAAGGTATATTGGCAAAAGTTTTAGGAAATATGTTTTTTGAGACAACAGATCGCGTGGATCAGAGCAGGCTTTCGGCTTTTATCCATAATTCAGGATTGGATAAGGAATTAGGAGAAGACGCTCCCGGCTTCGGCGCTATGTTTGATAATGTGGGAGGCCGCTGGACAGGAGATCTCCATATGATGACATTTTTGGCTTTTTATGGCCTGGACGCGGAAAAATATTGGGGGATAAATAAAAAAGAAAGGGTTAGCGTTAAAGAAGGCAGGCATGCAGCGAATACTATAGGCAATAAAATCCTGGACGAGGGCATAACTGATATAGCGCTTGTGGTGCCGGATGAATTTTTCTGGTTCGGTAAATCCAATGAACAGAATTTCAACGAGAGTATATGGCAGAAAGGCTTTGCTAATCTAGTGGCTATTAAGGAGTCTCAGTGGGATTCTCAAAAACAAAATTACGCAAATAAACCTAAAAGGCTGGTAATTAATATGTCTAGCACAGCGATAAAGCAAGGCCCGTTTAATCTATTCAAATTAGATACGCCTAATTTTTCTGAGCTTGATAATCAGGGCATAGCGGATACCTTTGCAGGCTTATTCGCCACTTTCTACGGAATAACGACCGTTGTCGGGGATCGATTGATTACCAGGGCGCTTGCAGAAGCCGGCTATAGCGCGAATGACGTAGATCTGAATGACTTGAACAATCCTGCCACAAAGATTGTGCAGGAGAACCTTTATGTGCGCCAGCCTTACGTGGAATTCGGTAAAGGATTTTTGGAGAAAAGATTAAAAGCTCTACAGGAAAAAGAGAGTGCCAGCCCGGGCGCTATAGAGGCAGAGTTTAACAGCATAAAGCAATTAGCCAGACAGGGTAAATTAGAGACAAATATACCAGGGTTGAGCGTTACCCCTAATGCTGCTAATCTGGATGAACTTAAAGCGGTGATGATTGACGCTTCCGAGTTTGCCGCGGCGAGCGGAAGGAAATTCGCCCCTTTTATATATTTAGAGGGCGATAGATTCTACAATATCAGGGATTATCTGATTTCCCTGGGGATTGAATGGGTCATGCAGGGAACAGGCGACCAGCATATAAGTTACCAGCAGGTGCTGGCGCAGCCGCAGAAATACCTGCCGTTTATTATTTCTTTTGTCCCGGAGAAAACTCTCCCGGGCAGGCCGGCTATCGGATTCGCAAAGGGTTACCTGGATAATATAAGCTCTCACATGGTGCGGGATTTATTCGCGGAGGCTTCTTACAAGGCATTGACAGAATCCAGAAAAGATCAGGGCGGACTCGGCTTATTTCTTAGAATGACCGATTCCCAGGGCAATATAGGCATGCTTAAGCAAGCCGCAAAGGATGCTTTAGGCGATTCTATTAAATCAGCAAAAAAACAGCAGGTAGATTCAATGGATCAGATTATCGCTGTTTCCGCAAAGAGCGTCATAGCGGATAAAGAAGGATTTGAATACTGGATAACTCAATTGCCTGCAAATAATGCAGTTGTTATTATAGCGGCTTCTGAAGAATACAACGATGTCAAGGGGTATGAGAACATCGCTTATATAAAGGTAATAGGAAGAGATATAAATCAAGAATACGGGCTTAAATTAATCGAGCTGTTTAAAGATTACGGTAAATACGAATTTTTCGAAGGCTTTAAATTAGGAGTTCCTGCCAGTATAGATAAATACAAGTCTTTAGCGGCTGAGATATCCTCAGGCGTATAATTTATTGTGATTATATAAGAAAGGGATTTTGTTAAAAAAAATATTTTCTATCTTACTGAGTATAGCGTTTATTTCTGCAAATACAGGATATGCCGCTTCTAATCAAAAGCGGGATATTTCTCATCTAAGGGTTCCTTTAACCGCAACTAAACGAGTAGAAAAAGTCCTTAACGCGAAGCAGGTTACGATTAGAGGGAACTTCCTTACAGATCCTGATGTTATAGAAGAGGCATTAGCAGAGAAATCCAAAGTTAATACGCTTATAGCAGAGAATAAAGACAATGTTGAGTGGATGGCTGCCAGGGAGATAGCGGATTTAATTAAGTCAAAGAATGCCAAAGGAGAAAAAATAGTTGTTAGTTTTGCCACAGGCGGGACTTATGAAGGAGTATATAAGAAACTTATAGAAATCACAAAGAGAGAAGGTATAAGCTGGCAGAATGTCGTAACCTTTAATCTTGATGAATATGCGTGGAATGCATATGGCTATAACAATGGTTATCGCGCTCAATATTATGACAGAGAATCCTATCAGGCTTTTATGCGCGATAATTTATTCACATGGCTGAAAGAAAACGCGGGCTTACAAGAAAATAATATATATTTCATGGGAGGCCTTACAGAGTATCCTAGAAAAGAAGCTAATGATTATGAAGATTTAATAATGAAGGAGACTGACGGTAAGGGAGCGGATTTGCAAGTCCTAGGGATAGGAGTAGAAGGCCATATTGCTTTTATAGAAGCCAGGCCGGGCATGCCTTTGAAAGATTTCCTTAATATTAGTACCAGGGTTGAAAAATTGTCAGATAGCACAAGAAAGGCAAACTCCAGATTTTTTGATAATAACATAGATGCTGTGCCTCCTTATGCAATGACCCAAGGTATATCTACTATCCTGAAAGCAAAAGAGATTTTATTGGTTGCTACCGGCCCTGCTAAAGCAGACGCTATTTTTAAGACTGTCATAAATAAAGTTACGCCTGCAGTGCCTGCTTCAGTTTTACAGATTCATCCTAACGCCAAGATTATTGTAGATAAAGACGCCGCAAAAAATTTAATAGAATTAACCATACAAGATTCAAGGCAAGGCGCTGTAAGAACCGCCATAAATCCGTTTCTATTATTTGAAACAGGAAAAGATAGGGGCAATCTTACCATAGATAAAAAGACGATATTTATCGGAATGGGCGGAGGGGATACAGCTGGTTTAAATGATTTTGTTGCGAACACGGTTGAAAGGCTGACAAAACTGGGATACAAAGTAATCGGCATCAGGAATGGCTTTAAAGGGTTATTAAAGGGAGCTAAATTGGAAGACAATCTGGTCGAGCTCACTCCCCGGATAGCTGCCAGCATGAAGGGACTGCCAAGCATAGTTTTAGGCTCGTGCAGGGAAAAATTAAAAGAAGAGGATATAACTAAGATTGTAGATATACTTAAGCCTTCAGCCGGCGCCATATTTATCGGAGGGAATGACCATTTAAAGAATGTAGGGCAGGTTGCTGACGAGGCTGGAAAGCAGGGAATAGATATAACTGTCGTAGGAGTCCCCAAAAGCATAGACAACGATTTCATGACTGTTATGCATGGTTTTTGGAGCGCAGTAATCGCCGGCCGGCAGACAGTAGCCAGGGCGTCTATTAATCCGAAAGAAGGAAAAGGCTTAACTACAGCGGCTGTGTTTGAATGCATGGGAAGAAAATCAGGATCGTTGACTCTCGAGCTTTCAAAAGGCTGCCCTTCTTCTCACGTTGTTATAGTGCCTGAAAAACCTGTAACGATAGATGATATTATAAACGCCTCCGACAAAGGCATAAGAAATTTCTTTGTGTCCGAAGGTTTTTCGTTATCCGAGGCGGACCCTAAATTGAGCCAATTATTGGAAGCTTATCCTGTGCTCAAGACAATGTGGGAAAAATCCAGGACAAGCCCTGACAGAGACGCTCACGGCAATCCTAAACTCACAGGGGCGTCTCTATTTGTAAAAGGCGTATTAGAACATTTCTGCGGATTAAAGGTTGAAAAAACAGACCTGACGTATCAATTAAGAGGCGCTTTCTTGCAGCCGGATAATAAAGGTATTGTCTTTGATACTTTTCTTGCCGGGAAATTTGCGGAGAAAGCCGTATCCCTTGTAGATACAAAACAAAGCGGTTTTGCAGTGACTTACAGCGGAGAATATGGAGATACCGAGGGCATGATAGAGGCTAAGCCTCCAAAAGACGTTTATCAATCCAGAGATTTGTCTACGATGTTATCCGACAAATCTTTGGCTGATCTCGGCGTACTGGGGGTCTCCGGATATCAGATTAATTACAATGCGATTCCTGAGTTATTTTCTGATAAGAAGGTTGTTTTAGAAGCTGCTATGAGAGAAGCTTTTTACAGCATAGCTGTATCTACGCAGGCTCATAGGTACGCTTCTGTGGCGGA
Organism: Candidatus Omnitrophica bacterium CG22_combo_CG10-13_8_21_14_all_43_16; assembly: GCA_002771475.1. Taxonomy (GTDB): domain Bacteria; phylum Omnitrophota; class Gorgyraeia; order Gorgyraeales; family Gorgyraeaceae; genus UBA10183. The sequence goes on from PCTH01000062.1 coordinate 17,543, forward strand.
ATTAAGAGAGCCTTCGGATGCGATAGTTTCCAGCTGCGGCAAGGATCAAGATAATCCGGATAAGCTTCCGAATGATTTAAGGACTGTAATAGAAGGCACCAGGGAATCGGTTCTTTTGCTTATTCCTGAAAAACAGGCAACTCTCAGCCAGATAGCGGACAGAGCGAAAGATATATGCGATAAATCGGGGTACTTAAATATAGCTATATCAAAAGATTTTATGCTGGACCCGAAAGATGAGTTATTGGAAAGCGTCCTGAATACGGACCCTGTATTGAGGATAAAATTTAATAAAGAAGGCATAGCAGACGATAAAACCGGCATGGTTAGATTTGAATCAGGCGTTTCTAATTTTATCGTAGGGTTATATAAATATTTGATTAAACAGGGCAAGATAAAGGTAGAAGGCACTAAGATTACCGATCTTGGCTATGCCTTTAAAGGCCTGGCAAGGGCCAGCGCCCTCGATTCAATTAATAGAGAGGCTTTGAATTCAGGGGTTTAATTAATAGGTAATAGATAATATTTTTTCTTGACACATTCCCTCCGAAGTAGTATATTATAAACATCTCTATGAAAGGGGGATATTAGTTGAAAGTGGGTGCAGTATGCCCGCTTTTTTTATTGCCCATGATAGATAAGATTAAAGAAGTCATAGAGCCGGTTATACAGGAAGAAAAGGCAGAGTTGGTGGAGATTATTTTCAGGAAAGAAGGAGGCAGGCAGGTCCTGAAGCTTTTGGTTGATAAAGATAATGGGATCCAGATGGCGGATTGCGTGAGTCTGAACGAAAAAATCGGCCAGGCTCTGGACCAGGCGGATATTATACAGGAAAGTTACGTTATTGAAGTGGATTCGCCAGGGATTGACCGGCCGTTTAAAACAAAGAGGGATTACGAGAGGGCATTAGGGAGGCTGGTCAGGGTGACGCTAGTCGAAAGGATAGCTGATAAAAAGGAATACATAGCCAGGTTGGAAGAAGTGTCTGACGCAGGCGTTAAGATAGACGTGAAGAAGAAGGGTATTATCGAAATACCTTTTGAAAAAATTGTAAGAGCCAGGGAAGAAATTGAATTTTAATTAACGGGAGAAAGAAATGAACCAAGAACTATTGTCGATATTAGATAGCATTGAACGGGATAAAGGGATCAAGAAAGAGATACTTGTGAGGGCGATAGAGTCAGCCCTTATAAGCGCTGCCAGGAAAAATCTCGGTAAGCACGTAGAGGATATAAAGGTGGAGTTTGATTCCAATACAGGAGATTTCAGGGTGCTTACAGCCGAAGGGGAGGAGGTCTCGGGAGACTTCGGAAGGATTTCCGCGCAGACAGCAAAGCAGGTGATCATACAGAAAATACGCGAGGCTGAAAGAGACGTATTGTTTGAAGAATACACCAAAAAGGTAAACGATATTTGTTCAGGCGCTGTCCATAGATTTGAAAAAGGTATGCTGATCGTTGACCTGGGCAGGGTAGAAGGTGTTTTACCTAAAAGAGAGCTTCCTCCCAGCGAGGAGTACCGGCAGGGCGACAGGATCAAGGCCTTGATAGTAGAGGTAAAGAAGTCCTCAAAAGGGCCTGAGATATTGCTTTCCAGGACGAGCCCGGGTTTCGTGAAGAGGCTTTTTGAATTAGAGGTGCCTGAGATATATGAAAGCATAGTGGAAATAAAGGCTGTATCAAGAGAAGCAGGGGATCGCTCAAAGATAGCTGTGTATTCCAAGGATGACAAGGTTGATCCTGTCGGCGCGTGCGTAGGCATGAGGGGCCAGAGGGTTAAAAATATTGTCAGGGAACTGGGCGGGGAAAAAATAGATATTATACGCTGGAGCGCGAATATGGGGGAATTTATATCTTCAAGCCTGAGCCCTGCGGATATTACGAGCGTTAAAACAACTGAGGCTGAGAGAAGGGCTGAGGTTATAGTGGCTGATGACCAGCTCTCTCTTGCAATAGGCAAGAAGGGGCAGAATGTGAGGCTTGCCGCGAAACTTACAGGATGGAATATAGATATAAGGAGCAAGTCTGAAATAGAGGAAGTAAAAGAGATTCCTATAATAGAGATAGACGGTATCGGGCCGAAGACAGAGAAGGCCCTTAAGAAGGCAGGTTATGACACAGTGGGTAAGATCATGAAGCTGGACCTGAAAGAATTGGTCGATGTTAAAGGCGTCGGCAAGAAAACAGCTGAAAAGATCCTTAAGTCAGCAAAAGAACTCATGGAGCAGAAGGTGCATGATGTAAGGGATAGGAAAAATAAAGAAAATAGAGAAGCCAGGGCTGAGAAAGAAAAGGAACTGGCTGCTAGCGCGGAAAAGGATAGAAAAGCAAAAGAAAAAGAACAGGAACCTGTAAAGGCCAAAGAATGAGCACTCGCGTTCACCAATTAGCAAAGGAACTCGGAATCTCCAGTAAAGATCTTATGGATAAGCTTCATTCCCTTAAGATAGATGTCAAGGGCCATATGAGCATCCTGGAAGATGATACAGCATCCCTTGTAAAAGAGGAATTAAAGCCCAAGAAAACTGCAAAATCTAAGACAAAAGAAAAAGTATCAGCGCCCAAAAAGGCAGCTGCGCCAGCGAAAGAAAAAGCAGTCAAAAAAATAAAAGAGCCTGAGGCAAAGGCCAAACAGCCAAAGGCTGCGGAAAAGAAAACAGAACCAAAGATAGTGCCCAAGGTTGAGGTTAAGGCAGGGATTGAGATAGAAGAAAAGATAGTAGAAATAGAGGTAAAAGAAGAGCTGAAGCCTGAACTTAAAGTGCTGAAGATAGATTTCCCTGTAGTTATTAAAGATCTTGCTTCTAAATTAGGGGTAAAGCCGGCGGATCTTATTAAAAAACTCCTGGACAAAAAAGTCCTTGTTACAATAAACCAGGCCCTGAATGAAGATGTGGCGTGTTCTATCTGCAGCGATTACGGTTATTTACTGGAAACTCCTCCTACGTTTGAAGAGTCTTTTTTAGCCGATCTGGATAAACCCGATGACCCTAAAAAGCTTAAACCAAGGGCGCCTGTTGTAACAATGATGGGGCATGTTGACCATGGAAAGACATCGCTTCTTGATATGATAAGAAAGACAAGGGTAGTTGATAAAGAGGCGGGCGGGATAACCCAGCATATAGGCGCGTATGAGGTAATGCTTCCCAAGGGAAGCGTGACATTTTTGGATACCCCCGGCCATGCGGCATTTACCGCAATGCGCGCGAGAGGCGCAAATGCCACTGATATAGTTATCCTCGTAGTGGCTGCTGACGACGGAATAATGCCGCAGACAATAGAAGCCATAGACCACGCGCGGGCCGCAGGCGTTACAATAATAGTCGCTGTAAATAAAATCGATAAGCAGAATATAAATTTGGATAAGGTTAAAAAGCAATTGGCGGAACATGACCTTACTCCGGAAGAATGGGGAGGAAAGACTATTACGGTAGGCGTTTCCGCTAAAACCGGGCAGGGCATAGACAGCCTGCTTGAGATGCTGTTATTGGAAGCGGAATTATTGGAATTAAAAGCTAATCCTGATAGGCCCGCTACAGGCATAGTTATAGAAGCGGAACTTTCCAAAGGCAAGGGCCCTATCGCGACAGTACTCGTGTCAAACGGAACTTTAAAAAAAGGCGATATGGTTATGGCAGGACTTAATTACGGCAAGATAAAGGCAATGCTGGATGATAAAGGCCGCAGCGTGCTGGAGGCAGGGCCTGCAAAACCTGTTGAAATATTAGGGCTTTCCGGGGTTCCGCAGGCAGGAGAAAAATTTTACGTGATAACTGACGAGAAAAAGGCCAGGGATATTGTAGCTACCAGGCAGATGGAAGCGGAAAGGAAAAAACTTGCAGGAAAAACATCCAAGGTTACGCTGGAAGAACTTTATAATAAGGTAAAGGTCGGCGAGGTAAAGGAATTAAAGATAGTTATAAAAGCTGATGTGCAAGGGTCCCTGGAAGCAATAAAGGATTCGCTTGAGAAGTTAAGCGCGGACGAAGTAAAGCTTTCTGTGATACACAACCAGGTGGGCGATATCAATGAATCCGATGTAATGCTCGCTTCCGCTTCAAACGCTATAATCATAGGTTTCCATGTTAACGCGATGAATGAGGCAAAGGCGCTCGCAAAACAGGAAGAGGTGGAGATAAGGATTTACAGCATAATTTATGAAATAGTAAATGAGATTCAGGCTGCCATGGAAGGCATGCTTGAGCCTGTGATAGAAGAAACTTTTCTGGGAAGGGCAGAGGTCAGGCAGGTTTTCAACGTGTCAAAGGCGGGAGTCGTGGCAGGATGTTTTATCTCAAAAGGCAGGATCCCGCGCGACGCAGTGTGTAAGCTGATAAGGGAAAAAGAAATTCTTTATAAAGGCAAGATGAGTTCGCTGAAACATTTTAAGGATGACCTTAAAGAAGCAAAAGAAGGCTTTGAATGCGGGATAAGCCTGGGATTTAAGGATATACAGAAAGGCGACCTGATAGAGGCGATTGAGGTTAGAAAAGTAGCCAGGAGATTGAAATAATGGAAGGCAGGATTCTTAGCGGGATGAGGCCTACCGGGCCGTTGCATCTGGGGCATTTATTCGGGGCGCTGGATAACTGGGTAAAACTTCAGGATAAATATGACTCGTTTTTTATGATCGCTGACTGGCATGCCATGATGAGCGAATACGAAGACCCATCAAGGCTTTCCAGGTTTACAATGGAATGCGCTGCGGACTGGCTGGCATGCGGCATCGATCCTGAAAAAAGCGTTATATTTGTCCAGTCTCATGTGAAGGAGCATCTGGAATTATATATGGCGTTTTCTAATTTTGTGCCGCTTGGGCGGCTTGAGAGATGCCCTACGTATAAAGAACAGCTAAGAGAGGTTACGACTAGAGAATTGCATACGTATGCGTTTCTTGGTTATCCTGTTTTACAGGCAGCGGATATTTTAATATACAAAGCAGATATAGTGCCTGTGGGTAAAGATCAGGTTCCGCATATAGAACTTACAAATGATATCGGGGGAAAATTTAACAGCCTTTATGGAAAAGCCATATTCCCTTCTGTAAAGCCGCTTCTTACCAGTATCCCGAAACTCTTGGGGATAGACGGAAGAAAGATGAGCAAGTCATACGATAATTTTATTGCACTGGGAGATTCTGAAGAAACCATAAAGAAGAAATGCTCAGGCATGTTTACGGATCCTGAGAGGATAAAATTAACTGATAAAGGCCATCCCGAGAAATGCAACGTGTATGCTTATTATAATTTGCTTAAAAAAGATTACGCGCCTGAGGTTTATGAATATTGCGCCAGCGCAAAGGTTGGATGCACGGAATGCAAGAAAAAACTCGGGGATATAATTTCCGATTATCTCGAGGGTATCAGGCATAAAAGAGAAGCGCTACTGAAAGATGAGGATAAGATTCGCGCAATTCTGGAAAAAGGCGCGGCAAAAGCCAGAAAAGCGGCATCTGAAACAATGGCAGAGGTTAAAAAAGCAATAGGACTTGTTTAATGTCTTACAAAGTAAAATTAGAGGTATTCGAAGGCCCGCTGGATTTATTGTTATATCTAATCAAGAAAAATGAGATAGATATTTACGATATTCCGATAGCCACCATTACAGAGCAGTATCTGGAATACCTTGAGCTCATGCGGATGCTGGATCTGAATATCGCGGGCGAGTTCCTTGTGATTGCCGCGACACTGATACATATTAAGAGCAAGATGCTTCTTCCTCCGGACGAAAAAGAGCTTTTACCTGAAGAAGAAGAGGATCCGAGAGAAGAGCTGGTGCGCAGGCTGGTGGAATATAAAAAATTCAAGGAGGTTGCAGGGATACTGCAGGACCTGGAAAGCCAAAGAAAGAAGATGTTTACGAGGGATATTCCTTTCGAGGTTGCCCCGGGCGAGGTTTTCTTTGAGGCGAGTTTATTTGACCTGATAACAGCTTTTACCAGGGTGCTGAAAGATGTACCCAAGGAGATGTTTCAGGAGATAATAAAGGACGAGTTTACCGTGGAGCAGAAGGTGCACGACCTTTTGCACATGCTGGTGAAGACTCCCGCGATGAGCCTTTTCGACCTTTTCAAGAACGCAAAAAATAAGCCTGAGATAATAGCCATGTTTTTGGCAGTGCTTGAACTCATAAGATTGAAAGAGATAATCGTAGTGCAGAAGCAGAATTTCAGCGACATAGAAATCATACGAAACGAAAAACACAGACTAAACATAGAATGACCTAATCCCGTTCGCCGATCGGAGAGGTTACTCCGATCGGCGAACGGAATGTGTGATGAGCTGCAAAAAAATGGATAGAGCGCAGATAAAAAATATAATAGAAGCGATGCTTTTTGTGAGCGACAAGCCTTTATACTTAAGCGAGATTAAAAATGTCCTGGAAGGGCCGGACGCAAATGAAACAAAGGAAGTCATTACTGAATTAGCCGGAGAATACGAGAAACAAACCAGCGCGCTCAGGATAAAAGAGATAGCTGGCGGCTATCAGATCGTGACTGATCCTGTGCTTGCCCCGTGGCTCAAAAAGTTATACAAAACAGCAGGCGCTGACAGGCTTTCGGGCCCTAGCCTGGAGACCCTGGCTATAATAGCGTATAAACAGCCGACCACAAAACCTGAGATAGAGGCGATAAGAGGGGTTAATGTGGACGGGGTATTGAAAACCCTGATAGAGAAAAATCTGGTGAAGATTTTAGGCCGGAGGGAAACAGTCGGGTGCCCTATTATTTATGGAACTACCCAGGAGTTCCTGCAGTATTTTGGTTTAAATTCTCTTCAGGAATTGCCAAAACTGGAAGAGTTTAATTTTACCGAGAAAGACATAGAATTACCGGAGCATTTTAAAAAAGAAGAGGAAGCAGGGCAGCAAGAAGGAGGGAATACCGATGTCCAGACTAGCGGAACTTCGTAAAAAAATAAACGAGACAGACAAAAAAATAATCTCATTGTTAAACGACAGGGCGGCTGTAGCGAAACATATAGGCAAGATTAAAAAAGAAGCCGGGGTTAATATCTATGCGCCTGAGAGGGAAGTGGAGATCTACGAGAATATAATAAAAGAGAACAAGGGCCCTTTGCCCAATAAGGCGCTTTTTGCCATATACAGAGAGGTGATGTCAGGCTCTCTGGGCCTGGAGAAAAAATTAAAGATAGCGTATCTCGGGCCTGAGGCCACATTCACGCACCAGGCAGGGATAAAGAAATTCGGCTCAAATGTAGAATTTTATGCCTGCCCTACAATAACTGATGTTTTCAGAGAAGTGGAGGCTGGAAGGTCGCACTACGGAGTTGTGCCCGTGGAGAATTCAACAGAAGGCATGATAAGCCATACCCTGGACATGTTTGTAAACTCTGATTTAAAGATCTGTTCTGAGATCATGCTTGAGATTTCGCATAATCTTTTAGGCAAGGGCAATATTAAAGCCGTAAAAAAGATTTATTCAAAGCAGGAGGTATTCGGCCAGTGCAGGTTATGGCTGGAGATAAATATGCAGGGCATAGCCCTGATGGAGGTATCTTCTACAAGCAAGGCTGCGGAGATCGTTTCGCAGGAAAAAAATTCAGCTGCCATAGCGAGCGCGCTGGCGGCTAAAAAATACAGGCTGAATACGCTTGCCAAAGATATAGAAGATAATCCGAATAATGTCACGAGGTTTCTTGTGATAGGAGGGTCTATGCCGCGGCCTACAAAAAAAGACAAGACGTCTATAATGTTTTCAGTTAAGGACAAGGTGGGCGCATTGCACGACATACTCGTGCCTTTCAAGAAATACAGGATAAATCTTACCAAGATTGAATCCAGGCCTTCCAAGAGAAAATCGTGGGAGTACTATTTCTTTGTGGATATATCCGGCCACTCGGAAAATCAGAATGTAAAAAAGGCGTTAAGTGAACTTGAAAAGCATTGTTCGCTTTTAAAGATACTGGGTTCTTACCCGGTAGGGATATGATATGGGCATAGTTCCGCGAAAAGCAGTTTTAAGCGCAAAGCCATATCAGCCAGGCAAACCTATTGAAGAGGTAAAAAGGGAATTAGGTTTGAGGGATGTTATTAAGATGGCTTCCAATGAAAATCCATTGGGCCCGTCTCCGAAGGCTGTGAAGGCCATCAAAAAATACGCAGGCCTTATAAACAGGTATCCTGAGGGAGGGTGTTTTTATCTGCGCCAGGCTATTGCCAGGAAATTGAAAATAAAGCCCGAGCAGATTATTTTTGGTAACGGCTCTGATGAGCTTATCGGGCTGACGCTGAGGGCCTTTGTGGAAGAAGGGGGAGAAGTGATCGTGGCAAGCCCTACTTTTCTCATGTATGAAGTGGCTTCTATCGTGCATGGGGCAAAGATAAAGATTATTCCGACGCGTTATTTTAAATATGATTTAAAGGCGATAAAGCACGCAATAACCAAAAATACAAAGGCTATCTTTATAGCTAATCCAGATAATCCGAACGGCACTTATGTGTCAAAATATGAACTTGAGGATTTTTTAAAGGGACTGCCTCAAAATATAATAGTTTTTCTGGATGAGGCATATTTTGAATTTGCGGAAGAACAGGATTATCCAAACGGGCTTGATTACGTCGGTAAAAATAATATTATCGTAACCAGGACATTTTCAAAGGCGTACGGCCTTGCGGGATTAAGGGTTGGGTACGGCATATCAAGCCCTGAAATAATAAGATATATGGAGGCGGTGAGAGAACCTTTCAATGTGAATTCCCTGGCTCAAGCAGGCGCCATAGGAGCCCTTAAGGATAAGGATTTTTTGGCAAAGGCTAAAAAAGTAGTGAGGGAAGGCAAGAAATTTATATATTCGGAGTTAAAGGTAATAGGCATAAGGTATGTACCTAGCGTTACCAATTTTATACTGATAGAGCTTGGGCCTAAATCAGGAGAGGTTGCGGGAAAGCTTCTAAAAAAAGGCGTGATTGTAAGAAATATGAAGGCATGGGGGTTAGGGAATTTCATACGCGTGACTATCGGCAAAAAAGAGGAGAATAAGAGATTTGTCAAAGAGTTAAAGAAAATAATAATATAGGGGGATTTAAATGATCATAGTTTTGCGTCCTGACGCTACAAAAAAACAAATAGACCACTTAATTAATAAGGTTAAAAAACTCGGCTTAAAGCCCATGGTTTCAAGGGGCGTAGAGCGCACTATTATAGGAGTTATAGGCGAGGAAGATGCCTTGAGGGTCCAGCCTTTGGAGGCTTTTCCGGGCGTTGAAAAGGTAATGCCTATCCTTAAGCCTTACAAGCTTGTGTCCAGAGAGTTTAGATCCGAAAATAGTATTATAGATGTGGATGGCGTAAAAATAGGCGGCAAGAAGATAGTGGTTATGGCCGGGCCATGCTCAGTGGAAAGCTTTGAAATGCTCCTTGAAACAGGGAAAAATGTTAAAAAAGCGGGCGCCTCTATTTTAAGAGGAGGGGCATTCAAACCCAGGAGTTCTCCCTACAGTTTTCAGGGCCTGGGGGAAGAAGGCCTTAAGTTCCTGAAAGATGTTAAAAAAGAAACAGGTTTGAAGATTGTCACAGAAGTAATGGATACAAGGGATGTGCGTATGGTTGAAAAATACGCGGATATCCTGCAGGTTGGCGCGAGAAACATGCAGAATTTTAATTTACTTAAAGAGGTAGGTATTTCCAAAAAACCCGTGCTTTTAAAAAGAGGCATGTCGGCTACAATAAAGGAATTTTTGATGTCAGCTGAATATGTCCTTGCGGCGGGGAATTTTAACTGCATACTTTGCGAAAGGGGCATACGGACATTTGAAGACGCTACGAGATTTACCCTTGACCTGAACGCAGTGCCGCTCATTAAACAGCTGAGCCATCTGCCTGTTGTCGTAGACCCGAGCCACGGTACGGGCAAATGGGATCTTGTGGAGCCGATGGCAAAGGCAGCGATTGCGGCTGGAGCAGATGGGCTTATGATAGAGGTTCACCCGAATCCTGAGGAGGCGTTTAGTGACGGAGAACAATCTCTGGTGCCCAGCAGGTTTAAAGAGATGATGAAGGAACTTAAACTTGTAGCCAAGGCAGTTAACCGAGAAATATAACAAAACGAATAAAAATGTTTAATAGAGTGACAATCATAGGGTTAGGGCTGATTGGCGGGTCGCTGTGCCTTGCAATAAAAGAAAAAAGGCTTGCGAAAGAGATTGTAGGGGTGTCTAGAAGAAAGAGCACTATTGATAAGGCAGTTAAGAATAGGGTAGCGGATTTTGCAACGTTAAATCTGAAAGATGGAGTGAAGGATTCAGACCTGGTTATTATCACAACGCCTGTTTTTAAAATAGTTGATATCGCTAAAAAAATAGCGCCATTTTTAAAAAAAGGCGCTATAGTCACTGATGCGGGCAGTACAAAAAAGCACATAGTTGAGAATATAGAGAAAGCCAGATTAAAAGACATGGATTTTGTAGGAAGCCATCCTATTGCAGGTTCTGAAAAATCAGGCATTAAGCATGCGGATAAAGATTTGTTTAAGGGCGCGTATTGTATCGTAACAGAGGCAAAAAATAAAAGCGCCCTCAATAAGGTTAAAAAGTTTTGGGCATCCATAGGGATGAAGGTAATAGTGATGCCTGCGCAGTCGCATGATAAACTGCTTTCAAAGATAAGCCATCTGCCGCATGCGTTAGCTGTGAGCCTGGTAAATACTGCAGCCGGGAACGGGTTAGATCTTGCGGCGGGCGGTTTTAAGGATACTACGAGAATTGCTTCAGGCGAACCGGAATTATGGCAGGATATATTTTTGACTAATAGAGGGAATCTGATAAGAGATATCAATATCCTGAAAAAAGAATTATCAAAGATAGAGGAAGTTTTGAAAAGCAATAATAGCCGGAAACTGCTCGGGCTATTAAAGAAAGCCAAGTCTATCAGAGATTCTTTGTAATGATATATTTTATTTCCAGAAATATATTAAAGCTGTTCTTTAAAATATTTTTCAGGCTGAAGATAGTGGGTTCTGCAAATTGCCCGAAGACCGGGCCGCTGATTATCGCACCGAACCATACAAGTTTTCTTGATCCTTTAATAGCTGGGTTTGCAGTGCCTCGGCCATTAAATTTTATGGCGCGCAGGAGCCTTTTTAAGAATAAGTTCTTTGGCAATATTATAAAGTCAGTGAACGCGTTTCCTTTAAAAAGGGAAGGCGCGGATGTGGGCGCGATGAGGCTGGCAATAGATAAATTATGCCAAGGCAAAGCGGTTTTAATTTTCCCTGAAGGAACGCGGTCAAAAGACGGGAATCTCGGAGAGCCAAGGGCTGGCATAGGGTTTCTGGCAGCCAGTTCAGGGGCAAACATATTGCCGTGCTATATAAAAGGCCCCAGGGAAGCCTTACCTAAAGGAGCTATTTTTCCGAGGTTTAAGAAGATAACGGTGTATGTAGGGAAGCCTCTAAAAATGGATAAGAATAAATCTGAAAAAGAATATTACATGCAGATTGCCGAAGATACCATGGCGGCAATCAAGGATTTAAAAAACAAGGCATAACAACTGGAAAATCGACAATGTTGAATTGTTGGTGAAGATGAAGATTAAGGTAGCCAGGTGCGCGGGGTTTTGTTTCGGAGTAAAACGGGCGATAAATATCGTTGAAGGCGCCTTGAGAGGATTGAAGGATGGGGAGAAGATTTATTCGCTTGGCGCGCTGATACACAATCCGCAGGTGGTAGAAGAACTTTTTAAAAAAGGGCTTCGCGTAGCCGCCAGGCCGGAGAAGATAAAGAGCGGGACAGTAATAATATCATCGCACGGCGCGCCCGCAGAGGTGCTGGAAGAAATAAAGAAAAAGAAAGTACAGCTCATTGACGCGACCTGCCCTTTTGTAAAATACGCGCAAAATATCGTAAGGAAGTTGAAAAAAGATGGCTACAGGATAATAATAGTGGGTGACAGCGCTCATCCGGAAGTAAGGGCGCTGAATAGCATTGCTGGAAAGAGCAAGAGATCGAAAAAGCTCGGCATTATCTCGCAGACAACGCAGAGTAAGGTTAACTATATAAAGGAGATTCAAAAGATACTGAACAAGGACTTCAGCGAAGTAAAGATTTTTAACACAATCTGTAGCGATACATCAAAAAGGCAATCAGCGACCCGCGGCCTTTTAAAGGACTGCGATTTGATGATAGTTATAGGCGGAAAAAATAGCGCCAATACAAAGCGGCTCTGGCAGATTTGCAAAGAAAGCGGGGTGGACAGTTTCCATATTGAAACAGAGCCGGAATTAAAAAAGGGTTGGTTTAAAGGAAAGAGCTGTATAGGAATTACAAGCGGGGCATCAACACCGGATTCAATGGTGAAAAAAATCATAGAAAGAATAAGGAGGTTTTAAAAATCATGGATAAAGAGTTGAAACAGAAAAAAGAGACGCAGGAAGTATTTAATCTGGAAGAGGCTTATGGCAAAACATTCAGGCGCCTGAGCGAGGGCGATATAGTAAAAGGCAAGGTGTTCGCTATAGGCGTTAAAGATGTCTATATCGACCTGGGTTATAAATCCGAAGGGATTATAACCCTGGGAGAGCTCAAAGACATCGTGGATCTGAAAATCGGAGATGAATTTGATGTATTCGTGGAATCCAAGGAAAACGAGGATGGGCTTATCACTGTTTCCAGGCGCAAGGCAGAAAATATGCAGGGCTGGGATAGGATTTCCGCCACTTATAAAGAAGGGGATTTTATAGAGGGCAAGGTCTCCAGAAAGGTTAAAGGCGGTTTGATGGTAGACGTGGGCATCGAGGCATTTTTGCCTGCTTCTCTTGTGGCCCTGAAAGGGTTTGGCAATGTGAATCAGCTGGTAGGCCAGACACTTTTATTCAAGATCGTGAAAATGAATAAGCCGAGAAAAAATATAGTAGTCTCAAGAAAAGACGCTATAATGAAGGAAAGAGAAACTGTAAAGACCAAGGTTTTAGGGGAGTTAAAAATAGGGGAACTCCGCAAAGGCCTTGTAAAAAATATCACTGATTTCGGAGTGTTCGTGGATCTGGGGGGAGTGGACGGGCTTCTGCACATAACTGATATGAGCTGGGGCAGGATCTCTCATCCGAGCGAGATGGTAGCAATAGGCGATACTATAGAGGTAGTGATATTGAATTTTGACAAAGAGAGCATGAAGGTTTCTCTGGGCCTGAAGCAGAAGACAGAGAATCCATGGAAGGATATTAAAAATAAATTTCCTGTGGGCACAAGGATTAAAGGCAAGGTTGTAAATATTATGCCTTACGGCGCGTTTGTGGAGCTTGAAAAAGGCGTGGAAGGCCTTGTGCACGTTTCAGAGCTTTCCTGGACAGTAAGGGTAAACAATCCGCAGGATGTGCTTGCAATAGGGGATACGGTGGAAGCGGTTGTTTTAAGCGTGGATAGCTCGGGCCAGAAAATATCCCTTGGCGTAAAGCAGATAGAGTCTAATCCATGGCTGGAGATAAAAGAAAAATTTTCTACCGGCATGAAAGTGGAAGGCAAGGTCAGGAACCTGACAGACTATGGAGCGTTTATAGAGATAGAAGGCGCCATAGAAGGCTTTGTCCATATAAATGACATGTCATGGACCAAGAAGATAAACAACCCGAAAGAGTATCTTAAAAAAGGCCAGAAGCTGGACGTAATGATCCTGGCGGTGGACGCTGAGAACCAGAAGATATCTCTGGGCATAAAACAAATAACCTCTGATCCGTGGTCTGAGATTATGAAAAAGTATTCTCTTGGCACAACAGTCGAGGGGATTATTACAAAGATTACCAGCTTCGGGCTTTTTGTGGAACTCGAAAAAGACCTGGAAGGGCTTGTGCATATATCCGAGCTGGATATGGAGCCTTCCGGAAATCTGGAAGAATCCTATAAAGCCGGCGATAAGATCACGGCTATTGTTATAAAGGTTGATGATCTGGAGCGGAAGATCAGGCTGAGCATCAAAAAGACAAAAGAATGATATGGAAATAAAGAAACAGCTGGAAATAATCAAGCGCGGGACAGTTGAGATAATCTCTGAAAAAGAGCTTATCGTAAAGCTAGAGAAGAACAGGCCGCTCGTGGTCAAGGCCGGTTTTGACCCGAGCGCGCCTGATATTCATCTGGGCCATACTGTAATACTACGCAAGCTTAAACATTTTCAGGATCTCGGCCATAAAGTGGTTTTTCTCATAGGGGATTTCACCGGAATGATAGGAGACCCTACAGGAAAAAGCGAAATAAGGAAACGGCTCACAGAGGACGAGATTAAAGAAAACGCAAAAACTTACAAGAAGCAGGTTTTCAAGATCCTGGATGAGAAAACAACAGAGGTTGTATTCAACAGCGCGTGGCTGGCCGGCATGACTCTCAAAGATACGCTTGAACTGGTCGCGCATGTCACTGTTTCGCAGGTTCTGGCCAGGGCTGACTTCAGCGAACGTTACAAATCAGGCAAGGACATAAGCTTTTTGGAATTCATGTATCCTTTGCTTCAGGCATATGATTCTGTGGAGCTTAAGGCTGATGTGGAACTCGGAGGAACAGACCAGAAGTTTAATCTTCTGATGGGAAGGGAGCTTCAGAAAGACTTTGGCCAGGAATCACAGGTAGTCATAATGACGCCTCTTCTTGTGGGGCTTGACGGCGTGAACAAGATGAGCAAGTCCCTCGGCAACCATATAGGCATAGACGAAAAGCCTGAAGAGATGTTCGGCAAGATCATGTCTATATCGGATGAACTGATGTTTCAGTATTATGAACTTTTGACAGATGAAGGCCTTGACGAGATACGCAAATTGCATCCGATGGAAGCGAAGAAAAAATTAGCGAAGGATATAGTAAAGCAGTATCACGGAGAAAATCCTGCAGAAGCCGCTTTAAAAGACTTCGAAAATAAATTCCAGAAAAGAGACCCGTTTACGGAATTGAAACTTGAGACAAAGCCTTTTAAGCCAAGCCTGGCTGATTTCTTAGTAGGAGAGAAGATATTGCCCAGCAAAGCCGAATACAAGCGCCTGATAGAGCAGGACGCTATAGAGGTAAACGGAGCCAGGATAAAAGAGATAGATTTTAAGCTGGAACCTTCCAAAGAATACTGCATAAAAGTCGGTAAAAAACGCTTCCTGAAAGTTCTATTTAAAGCATAAAAAATTATTCATTTCCTTGACAAAAGATTGAATAAATGCTATACTTTTACAATAGATTTTAAATCATTAATAGCATATCTAACAGGGTAAAATTATGAATATTGTAAAGTCAGCGAAGAAAATTGTATAATTACTGCTCGCCATAGTTTTTATATCCACAAATACAGCTTATTCTTTAGAAAGAACATTGAGGGTTCCGCTGCAGCAAGTTGAAGAAAGGCTAACGAAAGTCATTTCTAAGTATCCTGCTGGTCTGGGACATGTTGAGCTGGCGACAAAAGAAAGAGATGAAACCCGCAAGTTTCGCTATGTAGTGCTTGGCATAGGCATGCAGGGACCTAGCGCGGCTTATGACCTGGCAAGCCAAGATGATACCAGAGAAATTACACTTGTGGATAAAGATATAGGGCGCGCTAAGAAATTGGCAGAGAGCCTGCCTATATCTAAAGACAAGATTAAGGTATTACAAGCTGATTTAGCCGATGCCGATGCGCTTAGGGAATTATTTCAAAAATCAGATGTTGTTATAGGCGCGGCGCATTATGCCTTAAATGCCGAATTAGCCAGGGTTGCCTCAGAGACAGGCGCGCATTTTATAGATATGGGAGGAAATACAGAAGTGGTTTTAAAAGAGCTTACTTACGCTGATATGGCGATAAAAAATGGCGCCAGCATTATTCCTGATATGGGTTTAGCGCCGGGCATGGCAGATCTTCTGGCATTAGACGGCATTCAGGAGATGGATATTATTAATGATGTAAAGATACGCGTTGGCGGTCTTCCTCTAGCTGGTTCCAAGGCTTATAGCAATCCATTGCGCTATATGCTTGTTTTCGGTATATTCGGACTTATCAATGAATATATGGGAGAGGCATTGGCTATTAGAGATGGCAAAGTGGTTGTTATTCCTACATTTGGCGAACGAGAATCCTTTGAAATAAACGGGGAGCAGTATGAAGCATTTCCTACATCCGGAGGCACATCTACGCTAACGAGCGGAAAATTCCGCGGGAAAGTAAAGAACATGGATTATATGACAATACGCTATCCAGGGCACGCGGAAATTATCAAGGCATTTATAGAAATGGGGTTTTTTGATGAGGCTAAAGTCAGCCTTAAAAATAAAGAAGCCAGGCCTTCCGAATTTTTTAGCAGTCTGGCTAAGGAAAGAAAAGAGGAAACTTTATTTAATAAAGAGAATATCCGGGAAGCCATGGAGTACCTTGGTATTTTAAGTAATGATCCGATACAGTTTAATGAGGCAAGTATATCTCCCCGCCAGTTTTTTGCCCAATTGGCGGAGAAGGCATTGAATTTTCCAGGAGAAAAAGATAAGGTAATAATTTTTGTCAGCGTGTCCGGAGAGAAAAATGGAAAGCCGAAGACTATAGAATATTATTATGACTCGTCCATGACCGGCGAGTACGGCAGTCAGTTTTCAGAAATGGCGCGCACAACAGGCTTTCCTGTGTCTACGACAGCCCTGATGCTGGCGCGGGGCCAGATCAAATATGTAGGCGCCGCAGGGCCAGAACATTTTGTTCCTACGGGACTGCTAATAGAAGAACTTAGAAAAAAAGGGGTAGGTATTGATAAACGTGTTATAGATGAAGCGCCAACTAGAAAGCTTGCCAGCAATGAAACATTTTCTAGCGATATGTTAAAGGAAATAGCCGACATCAGGGAAATTCTTGTAGAAGATAAAGGATATTCTTTTGATAAACTTGCGCCAGATCGACCTGATGTCTACAAAAAAAATATTGATAGATTAAAAAAAATAGCCCGTAGATCCGATTGCTCTCCGAAGGCTTATGACAGGATTACAGGAGTTCTGAATGAGACGCACGAGAAGTATTTTAACCTTACGGCGTATAACAGCACATTAGGCACACTCACGCGAGAAGATATAAAAAAGCTAGATAATTATATCGTATCTGCCCTGAAAGATATATCTGATCAGAATTTAGAGGAGTGGTTAAAGGACACTGTTGTTTTAGTAACAGATAAAATAAGAGAATGTTTTAAATATATGAAAGGCAAAGATACCGGCCAGGAAATGCAAAGCGTAACCGTTGAAATTTATTCTTTCGGCATCAATATGTGGTATTATAACACTAAAAAAACTCCTGATAGCTCAATAAAAATAGAAGAAAAAACTATTTTTGTAGGACCAGCTGAAAGAAAATTTATTAAAGCCGCGCTTTCAAGGCGTATCTCTAGAATAAGTTTTAATTTTGGCGCTACAAGGGAGGATATAGAAAAAAAGCTGCTGTCAGCGGCAGGTTTTGGTAATTATGTGCATGGGATGGCAGGCTGCAAGATTCCGGAAGAAACGCGTAAGCATATAGCTAATGAGTTAGCTAAGTTTATGAAGGTTTATACAAAGGACACTCAAATCACAATAGAAGATGACAGAGAAAAGCTTTTATTGGATAAAGGAATTTATTCTGTAAAAGTAGATATTTCTTCAATAGCCAAACATTTCGGCTTACCAGAGGATTCTCTGGCCAGATTAAAAGAAATTTTTAAAGAATATGAAGAGGGAGTTAAAATTGACGCAGCTTCCATAGCTATAACTGCGCTACCTACCAGAGTAGTAGATTTTATTTATATGGAAAAAGAAGTCAGGATTTTGGTAAAAGACGTTAATTCCGGGTATTCTTGGGTTAAGCCTGGAGATGAAGAGTCGATCAGGAAGATAAAAGCTATTGGTTTTTTGAATGAAATAACAGATCCAAAGACTGCTTCTATTCTTGGAAAGTCATTATAAGTTTTCAAGAAAGTTCTTGACAGATTTTGGGCCCGGTGGTATAGTATCACCCACTAGTTGAGCAAGTTGTTCATTTGAAAATTTCCTCTTGACGTTCAGGTTTCCGTGTGGTAAACTTCTAATTCCTATAAGAGGGTAATTTATTGAATAAGTTTCCTTGATAATATAATTAAAATTTATTATTAAGGGAGGATGTAGAAAAGCGCATCGTCTCGGTGCGCTTTTTTATTTTCATTTGTTCTTTCGAAATTAAATAGCCAGACTAACGGGTCTGAGTTACGTTAAGTTTTTTTGGAGAGTTTGATTCTGGCTCAGAACGAACGTTGGCGGCGTGGTTAAGGCATGCAAGTCGAACGATCTTATTGAACTTTGAGGCCGCAAGGCCAAGAGGCTTGATTTGATAGTGGCAAAAGGGTGAGGAATACGTGGGTAATCTACCTTCGGGACGGGGATAACACTCCGAAAGGAGTGCTAATACCGGGTAAGACCACGGCTCCGCATGGAGCTGCGGTAAAAGATGGGGACCGTAAGGCCTATCGTCTGAAGAGGAGCCCATGTCCTATCAGCTAGTTGGCGGGGTAACGGCCCACCAAGGCTTTTGACGGGTAGCTGGTCTGAGAGGATGGTCAGCCACACTGGGACTGAGACACTGCCC
>PCTH01000031.1 GCA_002771475.1 Candidatus Omnitrophica bacterium CG22_combo_CG10-13_8_21_14_all_43_16
CCCCCCCTAAGATAAAATATCCCTCCGCCTCAGGCGGATAAGGCAACTTGTAGACTACGAGTTTGATAGGCCAGGTGTGTAAGGCCCGTAAGGGTTTCAGCTGACTGGTACTAATCTGCCGAATGGCTTGACCACTTATTAATTTAGTAGTTTAGCTGCATTGCTGATTTTTGAAATACGAAGAAATTCCGGAGTGATAATACTGGAGGGGACACACCCGTTCCCATTCCGAATACGGAAGTTAAGCCCTCCAAGGCCGATGGTACTATACTGGCAACGGTATGGGAGAGTAGGTAGTTGCTCTGGTTAATTTTAAGGGGCGCAGTGATTTTTCATTGCGCCCCTTTTTATTTTATGTTATAATCTTGCGAAAATAAGGAGGCTTACCTTGGCGGATTATACTATTAAGGATATAAGGAATATAGCTTTAATATCCCATGCTGGGAGCGGAAAAACGAGTTTTGCAGAGGCGATTGTTTATAACGCAGGCGCGTCTAACAGGTTTGGGAAGGTAGATGACGGCACAAGCGTCAGCGATTACAGCGAAGATGAAATAGAGAGAAAGGTCTCTATAAGCGCCAGCATCCTTAGTTTTAAATACGCCAATAAGCGGATTAATATAATAGATGCCCCGGGTTACGCGGATTTCATAGGAGAGATGCTGTCCAGCCTGAACGCGGTTGACAGCGCAATGCTCTTAATAGACGCCCATGACGGTATCCGGGTAGGGACAGAGAAGACCTGGTCAATGGCAAACGAGATGGACCTTGCCAGGGCCATTTTCTTGAATAAATTTGACAAGGAAAATATAAATTTTCACGGCGTGGTGAATGCCATTAAAGAAAGACTAGATAAAAATTGTGTCCTTGTTAATGTACCTATAGGCACAGGGCCTGATTTCAAAGGGGTAGCGGATCTTCTGGATAAATCAGCTTTAGATGCGCTCAATGGGGAAGATAAACAAAATGCCCTGAAACTGAAGAATGTTTTGATTGAGGCGATAGCTGAAGCAAATGATGAGCTTTTGGAAAAATATCTGGAAGGAAAAGAATTGACCCCGGAAGAGATAAAACTGGGATTTAAAAAAGCTGTTTCAAACAAGGAGCTGTTTCCGATTTATTGCGGCTCAGCTACTTTGAATATAGGCATAAAAGAACTTATGGCAAGCCTGTTTGACATATTGCCTTCTCCTTTAGACTCAAAACTGAGAAATGCCAAGGACCCGAATACGAATCAGGATAAGGATCTGAAGCCTGATGGCGCCGGGAATTTCAGCGGGTTTGTGTTTAAAACAGTCTCTGACCCGTACGTGGGACAGCTTACTATTTTCAGGGTGTATACGGGCAGCATTAAAACAGACACATCTTTTTATAATTCCACAAAAAGGACCACTGAAAGGATAGGCCATCTTCTGAGCGTGTTTGGAAAAGAGCAGAGGCCCGTGACTGAGGCGATAGCGGGAGATATCGTGGCTGTCGCAAAATTAAAAGAAACATCCACGGGCGACTCATTGTGCATTGAAAAGGATCCGGTGGTTTTCAGCCCTATTGAATTTCCCGAGCCCGCGATTTCATTTTCAATAAAGCCGAAGACCAGGGCAGACGAGGATAAGATTTCCATAGCGCTGCATAAACTTGTCAACGAAGATCAGACGTTTAAAACAAAAAGAGAAGAGCAGACAAAAGAACTTATCATATCAGGCATGGGAGATCTGCATCTGGATATCATGATCAACCGCCTTAAAAAAAGATTCGGCGTGGATGTGGAAAAAGGCACGCCCAAGGTAGCGTATAAAGAAACTATCAAGAAAATGACAAAGCTGCAGGGTAAATATAAAAGGCAGACGGGCGGCCATGGCCAATACGGAGATTGCTGGCTTCAATTAGACCCTTTGGAAAGAGGCAAGGGTTTTGAATTTGTGGATAAAGTAGTGGGAGGAGTAATTCCGAAAAATTACATACCGTCTATTCAAAAAGGCGTGGTGGAGGCAATGTCCAAGGGGGCGCTTGCCGGGCATCAAATAGTCGATATGAGGGTTACTGTATATGACGGCTCTTATCACGAGGTGGATTCTTCCGATATGGCGTTTAAGATCGCGGGGTCGCTGGCGCTGCGAAAAGGAGTGCTTGAGGCTAATCCCGTATTATTGGAACCCATAATGGACGTGGATGTTATTGTGCCTGAAGAATTTATGGGGGATATAACAGGGGATTTGAACTCAAGGCGAGGCAGGATCGCAGGCATGGATGTGCAGGGCAAATATCAGGTCATAAAGGCAAAGGTGCCCATAGCTGAAATGTCAAAATACGCGTCAGAGCTCAAGTCAATAACAGGCGGCAGGGGTTCGTATTCGATGAGATTTTCGCATTACGATGAAGTGCCTGCGAAATCGGCGCAGATTATTATTGCAAAATACCAGGAGACGAAGAAAGAAGAACAGGAAGGTTAACAAGGGGGTTTGAAAATATGTCAGGTCATTCAAAATGGGCCACCATTAAACACAAAAAAGCCGCTACGGACGCAAAAAGAGGAAATCTTTTTACAAAGCTTATCAGGGAAATAACAGTCGCTGCTAAAAACGGCGGCGGGGACATCGTTACAAACGTAAGGCTCAGGACAGCTGTTGACAGGGCGAAACAATCCAGCATGCCCCAGAATAATATTGACCGCGCCATTAAAAAAGGCATAGGAGATCTGGAAGGCGTTATATATGAGGAATTTAATATAGAAGGCTATGGCGTGGGAGGGGTTGCGATAATAGCGGAGATCCTGACTGACAATAAGAACAGGAGCACAGCTGAGATAAGGAATATATTTTCCAAGAAGAACGGAAATGTGGCAGGGGCAGGTTCAGTGGGATGGATGTTCCAGAAAAAAGGGTATATAGAAATAGATAAAAAAGCTTATCCTGACGAGGATAAAATAATGGGCATAGTTCTTGACGCGGGCGCTCAGGATATGCAGACAGAAGAAGATGCATACGAAGTCGTGACAGATACAAAGGACCTGGAAAATATAAAAAAAGCACTGGAAGCCAATAGTATCAAAACAAAATCCGCCGAGATTACCATGATACCGTCTACGACAGTCAAGCTGGAAGGCGAAGCGGCAAAGCAGGTTCTGGGATTGGTAGAAGCGCTTGAAGAGCACGATGACGTCCAGAACGTGTATGCCAATTTTGACATCCCGGATGAATTGCTACAGTAACGTGGTAATGAGGGGAGTGCGACTCCCATCATGATAAATGATTATTTATGAAATTGTTACTGCATATCTGCTGCGGGCCTTGCGCGCTCTATCCTGTCAAAGAACTTCTGAGTAAAAAATTCGATAAAATCACAGGATTTTTTTATAATCCGAACATACATCCGCCCAGCGAATATAAAAGGCGTAAAGATGCCTTGTCAGAAGCTGCTTCAAAAATAAGCATTGAAGTTGTGATACCGGAATATAAAATGGAGGAATATTTCAGAAAGACCCTGTCAAAAGAAGATTCTCCTGAGAGATGCCAGCTTTGCTGGGAATTGAGGCTTTCCGAGACAGCGGATTTTGCAAAGGCTAATGGTTTTGATGCCTTTACAACCACGCTTCTTGTAAGCCCTTATCAGGACCATGAAAAGATTAAAAAGATAGGAGAAAGAATAGCGGATGAAAAGAGAATTAAATTTTACTATCTGGATTTCAGGCCGGGTTTCAAGGATGGCCAGGAGCAGGCTAAGAAAGAAAATCTATACAGGCAGAAATATTGCGGATGCGTATTTTCAGAGCTGGAGAGGGTGAAGGTAAAATAAACGGACATGAAACTATCTGATTTTGATTACAATCTTCCAAAGGAATTGATTGCCCAGTATCCTGCCGAAAAACGGGATGAATCAAGGCTTTTGGTTTTACATAAAGATACAGGAGAAATAGAGCACAGGGTTTTCAGGGATATAATAGAATATTTCAATCCGGGGGATTTGGCGGTATTAAACAATACAAAAGTTCTGCCGGCGCAAATTGTCGGCAGGAAAGAGACTGGCGGCAAGGTGGAGACGCTG
Source organism: Candidatus Omnitrophica bacterium CG22_combo_CG10-13_8_21_14_all_43_16 (assembly GCA_002771475.1). Classification (GTDB taxonomy): domain Bacteria; phylum Omnitrophota; class Gorgyraeia; order Gorgyraeales; family Gorgyraeaceae; genus UBA10183. The sequence continues at coordinate 4,041 of PCTH01000031.1, forward strand.
GTATTAAATGCTGGTGAAGGGTCAGGGACAAAAGGCGAATATGAGGTTTTATTGAAACCGGCAAGAGGATGCAATATCGGGGCCAGGATTATATTCGGCAACGGAGAATTAAACGCTGAAGTTATAAGGATAGAGAATGGCAGGAGGTTTTTAAAATTTGACTGTAACGGTAACCTGGAAAAGGTATTGGATAGATTAGGCGAGATGCCCCTGCCGCCGTATATAAAACGAGAAGCGACTGGTTTTGATTCAGAAAGATATCAGACAGTCTATGCGGTTAAGAGCGGGGCTGTGGCAGCGCCTACAGCAGGCCTGCATTTTACAAAGCAGCTTTTAGCGGATATCGCTAAAAAAGGAGCGGGCATAGAATATGTTACGCTTCACGTAGGGTATGGGACATTTAAGCCTGTCAGCAGTGAGCAGATAGAAGAACATAAGATGGAAAAAGAATATTTTGAGATAGAACAAGATGTTGTTAAAAGTATAAAAAATAGAAAAGGCAGAATAATAGCTGTCGGGACAACGAGCGCAAGGGTACTGGAATCGGTTTATGCATGCGTAGGAGAGGGTTTTAAATCCTCTCCTATGGCAGGCTGGACGGAGTTGTTTATATATCCGGGATATAAATTCAAGGTAGCCTCCGCGCTTCTGACTAATTTCCACCTGCCAAAGACCACGCTTTTAATGCTGGTAGCCGCATTTTGCGGAAGAGGACTTTTATTTAAGGCATACGAGGAAGCTATAAAGGAAAAATACAGATTTTATTCGTATGGGGATGCGATGTTGATTATTTAAAATATGTTCAAAATAACACACAAAGATAAATTTACTAATGCGAGGACGGGGATACTGGAAACGGCGCATGGCGCGATTGAGACGCCTGTGTTTATGCCTGTCGGGACACAGGCTACGGTCAAGGCGCTGTCAAACGAGGAAGTGAAGTATTGCAAAGCAAGCGTAATCCTGGGCAATACATATCATTTATATCTCAGGCCCGGTATGGAGATTATTAAAAACGCGGGAGGGCTTCATAAATTCATGTCGTGGGACAGGGCAATACTTACAGACAGCGGCGGGTTCCAGGTATTCAGCCTGGCGACATTGATGAAGGTCAAGGAAGAAGGCGTTGAGTTTAATTCCCACGTGGATGGCTCGAGGCATTTTTTAACGCCTGAAAAAGTTATACAGCTTCAATGCGAACTGGGAAGCGATATAATGATGCCATTGGATGAATGCCTGCATTATCCCAGCACTAAAGACAAAGCTGAACAATCGCTTGCGCTGACAAACAGGTGGGCGAAAAGGGCGAAAGAAGAATTTGAAAAAAATGGACAAGGTACAAAAATGTTGTTTGGAATTGCGCAGGGCAGCACGTATCCTGATTTAAGGAAGAGGGCTGCAGAAGAGCTTGTAGAAATGGATTTTGACGGGTATTCAATAGGCGGGTTGAGCGTAGGAGAACCGCGGGAGTTAATGTATGAAATGATGGAAAATGCAGTGAGGTATCTGCCTCAGGACAGGCCCAGATATACCATGGGCGTCGGCATGCCGCATGATTTTTTCAACGCGATTGAGATAGGGGTGGATATGTTTGATTGCGTCGTACCTACCAGAAACGCCAGGAATGGGGCAGCATACACCAATGAAGGAAGGCTTATTATAAGAAACGGAGAATATTCAAAAGACCTGAGGCCTTTAAGCGAAAGCTGCGATTGCGTCGTCTGTAAAAACTATTCGCGGTCATATATAAGGCATCTATTTAATACAGAAGAAATATTAGGCTTAAGACTTACTTCTTTACATAATGTATATTTTTATGTAAACTTATTGGATAGGATCCGGGAGGCAATCAGAGAAGACAGGTTCCTGGAACTAAAGAAAGAATTTAAAGGCAGGGTATTTTAAAAAAAGGAGGATGTATGCAGGGAACTACAGGAGCGTCAGGAGCAGCTATGATGGCGAATTTTTTACCGATAATATTGATATTTGTAATATTCTATTTTATGCTGATAAGGCCTCAGCAGAAAAAACAGAAGGATTTCGAAAAGATGCTGTCGGAACTTAAGAAGAATGACGAGGTTGTGACTAACGGCGGTATTCACGGGACTATATTAAATGTAAAAGACGCAACATTGACTCTTAAGATAGATGATAATGTAAAGGTAGAGATAAACAAAAGCGCGATCGGATATGTAAAAAAGAGCCGTGGAGGTTCAAATGACTAAGAATTTACAAGGGAGGATAGCTTTAGCTCTCGGCGTTCTGGTGTTTGCGCTGGTGGGCATGCTCCCTTTAAAAGAGAAAATTAACCTTGGCCTTGATCTACAAGGGGGCATGCATCTTTTGCTTAAGGTGGATACTTCAGGACTGCCGGAAGAAGCAAAAGAAGATGCGCCTCTTAAAGCCCTGGAAATTATACGCAATAGGATTGATGAGTTCGGCGTAAAGGAACTTTCTGTGTACAGGCAGGGAACGGATGAAATAGTTGTCCAGCTTCCGGGCGTTACAGACAGGGATAGGGCAAGAGAACTGATAGGCAAGACAGCTCTTTTAGAGTTTAAACTTGTAGAGGATAGTCAGGATTTATACGCCAAGGCCCTGGAAGGCCAGGTGCCGGATGGCTATGAACTTAAAGATGTGGATAAAGAAAAAATATTATTGAACCAAAAAACCCTGCTTACCGGGGACACGCTTGTCAACGCAGAAGTGAAATTTGACCAGTCCCGCTTCAATGAGCCTTACGTGGCCATTGAATTCAACGCAAAAGGCTCAAGCGTATTTTCTGAAATAACAGGCGCAAATACAGGAAAGAGATTGGCGATTGTCCTGGATGGCAAAGTCCATTCAGCCCCCAGGATAAACGAGAGGATACCTTCCGGGAAGGCGAGCATCACAGGAAGATTTACAGTGGAAGAGGCAAGCGACCTGGCTATAATTTTACGCGCAGGTACTCTGCCTGCCCCGATTTACATAGAAGAGGAAAGGACAGTGGGGCCTTTACTGGGCCGGGATTCCATAAATAGCGGGATACGCGCTTCTCTTATAGGCCTTATTTTAATCTTTATATTCATGGTGGTATATTATTTATTCGCAGGGATGATCGCAAGCTTTGCAATGCTTCTGAACTTTGTGATAATCCTCGGAACACTCGGGTGGATACATACTACTTTGACTTTACCCGGTATCGCGGGCATGATCCTGACTATAGGCATGGCAGTTGACGCGAATGTCCTTATATTTGAGCGCATGCGCGAAGAAATGGCTACAGGAAAACACATGAGGAGCGTTATATCTTTTGGATACGATAAGGCATACAGCGCCATATTGGACTCAAATATAACAACGCTGATCGCCGCAGCGCTTTTATTTCAGTTCGGGTCAGGGCCTATAAAAGGTTTTGGCGTAACCCTTAGCATAGGTTTGATGGCTAGCATGTTCACAGGCATATTTGTAACGCGCATCATATTTGAACTGATTTCCACAAATAAAAATTTTACAAAACTGCCTATGCTGAAATTGTTTCCAAAGACAAACATCGATTTTATAGCCAAGCGCTGGATTGCTTATACGCTTTCAATAATCGTGCTTCTGGCAGGACTTGGGACGTTTATCATGCGCGGTGAAAAGATGTACGGCATTGACTTTACAGGCGGCCAGATACAGGAATATTCTTTTTCAAAGCATGTCAGCACGGAAGATGTAAGAAAGATTATTGACGGCATTGGAGTCAAAGATGCGACAATACAGCAGTTCGTGAATAAAAACCAGGTGCTGATCAAGACATCCCTGGATGAGGCGGATAAAATAGGCGATGCGCTTAAAACAGGTTTTCAGGATAATCCTTATGAGCTTCTCCGCGTTGAAAAGGTAGGGCCTTCAGTAGGGAAACTTTTGAAGAAAAACGCGCTTCTGGCGCTCATATGGAGTTTAGCCGGTATATTGATCTACGTGGGCATAAGGTTTAAAAATATGGCATTTGCGGCCGCGGGCGTACTAGCGCTGTTCCATGACGTTTTTATAGGAATGGGCGCATTGGCCATGGCAGGCGGAGAAATGGATTTAAACATCATAGCAGCGCTTTTGACAATAGCCGGTTATTCCGTAAACGACACAATTGTAATATATGACAGGATCAGGGAAAATTTAAAACTCTACCGCAAGGCGTCCATGAAAGAGATTGTGAACATGAGCGTCAATCAGACTCTCTCTCGCACAGTGATTACCACTTTTATGACATTATTAGCGGTTGTGTCTATTTTTCTTTTCGGAGGAGAGGTTTTAAGGCCGTTTTCTTTTGTGCTTCTGGCCGGCATGATATCAGGAGTTTATTCAACAGTATTTATTGCGTCTCCTTTGCTCATATCCTGGCATTCGAGACAGACGAAATAATAATGTTGGCGTATGGATAAATTTAAAGAAATCAAACGAATACTGATAGTCATCCTTTTTTTTAACTGGCTCGTGGCTTTCTCTAAGCTCATATACGGGCTCATCACAAAATCTGCCGCAATGACTGCGGACGGGGTGCATTCTTTTGCAGACGGCGCTTCTAATATCATAGGCCTTGTGGGCATATGGGCCGCTTCCAAGCCGGTTGATAAAGACCATCCGTACGGCCATAAAAAATATGAGACTATTGCCACGCTGGGAATAGCTGTCATGCTGTTCCTGGCAAGTTTTGATATTATAAAAGATTCATTTTTGAGGCTATCCCATCCCGTGGTTCCGGATGTAAATATTTTCAGTTTCGGCTTAATAATTATAGGTTTTCTGATAAATGCGGTGGTTATGACATATGAGCGCAAAAAAGGCATAGAGTTGTCCAGCGATATATTGGTCTGCGACTCGATACATACAAAAAGCGACATGTTTGTCTCAGGCGCGGTTATTGTAACGCTTATATCCACAAAATTAGGTTTTCCCATGCTTGATACGCTGGTTGCGCTTATTATAGGCGTATTGATTGCCAAGGCAGGATTTGAAATATTAAAGAAAAGCTCCGATGTATTATGCGACAGAGAAGCTATTGAAAAAGCCAGGATAGCCAGGGTGGTAAACAGCATATCCGGGGTAAAGTCCGCGCATAAGATAAGGACGAGAGGCAGGGAAGACGATGTGCATGTGGACCTTCACGTGACAGTCAATACAAAGATGCACGTTGATGATGCGCACGCCCTCAGCCACAGGATAAGCGATATCCTAAAAGAAAAGATACCGGGAATCACGGATGTGATTGTGCACGTAGAGCCTTTCGAATCTAAATCATGAAAAAATGGAGAATCTCTCCTTCTGATGCAAATCTGCAGAAATATTTAAGCGGCAGCCTTTCGATCTCTCCTGTAATAGCCCAGCTCCTCATAAATCGCGGCATGGCAGACATTGACAAAATAAAGTCATTTCTTAAAAGCGATGTGTCGGAACTTTACAATCCGTTTTTAATGAAAGGCATGTCTGAGGCGGTTTCGCGCATAAAAAGAGCCCTGGCTAAAAAAGAAAAGATACTTATACATGGAGACTATGATGTGGACGGGGTGACAGCCACCGCGCTTTTATTTTTTGGTTTGAAGGAATTCGGGGCGGAGCCTGTTTATTTTATACCTGACAGGCTTACCGAAGGTTATGGATTGGGTTCAAACGGGGTGGAAGAGGCTGTAAAAATAAAAGCAAGCCTGGTTATAACAGTTGATTGCGGGATTTCAAGCCATGAAGAGGTGGAAGCCTTGAATAAACATGGCATAGACGTTGTGGTTACAGACCACCATGAACCTCCCAGGATATTACCCGATGCGCATGCGGTAATAAACCCTCATCAAAAAGGATGCGCTTATCCTGATAAATTTCTTTCAGGGGTAAGCATAGCGTTTAAATTATGCCAGGCACTCGGCGCAGAGCTTAATAGCAGGAATTTCTGGAAGCATCTGGACCTGGTAGCGCTCGGCACTGTTTCAGACATGGCGCCCATATTGGGAGAAAACAGGATCCTTGTCAAAGAGGGTTTGAAATTGCTTAAAAATGGTGGTTCTAATAAAGGGGTAAAAGCGCTTATTGAGGTGAGCGGCATAAAAAAAGATAAAATCGGCGCTTTTGAAATAGGGTTTATTTTAGGGCCGAGGATAAATGCTGCCGGAAGGCTTGGGTATGCCGGGATCGCGGTAGAGCTTTTATTGACGGAAGACGATACCAGGGCCAGGGAACTTGCAAAAAAATTAAATGAGGCTAACCAGGAAAGGCAAAAAATAGAAAAAAATACATTAAAAGAAGCCTTATCTAAAATGGAAAAGGATATAAATTTTAAAGACCACAGGGTTATAGTGCTTCATAATGAAGACTGGCACGCAGGGGTGATGGGGATTGTCGCTTCCAGGATATCGGATAGATTCAACCGCCCCGCGATCCTTATCTCAACCAAAGACGGGGTTGGAAGGGGCTCGGGCAGGTCTATTGAAAATTTTCATTTATTTGAAGCGCTTGCCAGCTGCGAAGGATTTTTGAAAGAATACGGAGGCCATCAATACGCTTGCGGCCTGACTATCCTGGAAGAAAATCTGCCGGGATTTATAAAATTGATAAACGAATTGGCCAAAGACACAATGAAAACAGAAGACCTGACGCAGTCGCTTTCTATTGACATGGAAACAGGGCTTGACGCCCTTGACCGCAAGACTATAGAAGACATAGAGGCGCTTGAGCCTTTCGGAGAGGGGAATCCGGAGCCTGTATTTTGTTCCAGAAATCTCAGGTTAGCCCAGCCGGTCAGGGTGCTGAAGGGAGAGCATTTAAAATTTCAGGTCACAGACGGCAAAAAAAAGTTTGATGCAATAGGCTTTGGCATGGCCAAGGATGGCGACATAGAACTTGCGCTCAAAGATTGCGGCAGTTTTGATATGGCTTATACTGTTTCAATTAATAATTGGCAGGGAATAAATACTATCCAGCTGAAAATAGAGGATATCAAGCCTTCTTGACTTTTCCGGCCCTGAGACAGCCGGTGCATATCTTTATTCTTTTTACAGTGCCTTTTTCTATAATCTTCGCAACCTGCAGATTCGGCATAAACCTTCTTCGGTTAACGCCCGTTATTTTTAAGCCTACCCCGCCTTTTGCTTTGGCCAGACCTCTTCGCGCAATAGTCCTTCCCGCAACAGGCCCTTTTCCGCATATTTCGCAAAATTTCGACATGTAAAACTCCTTTTATTTTTTTAAGTTATTGAGGTTAAAATAATAGCATAGTATGATATAATATGCAAGGAAAATGATAGGAATAATTGTATTATTTGAATAGATAGATAACAGATGTTGCAATAGCCGGCCCTGGCAGGTTTTGAGAAAAGCTTCGGCGATTTGAGCGGGCAAGGTGCCCTGTCCAGACAGGCCGTTCGGCACTGAAACTGGTTTCGCCGTGCGCTACGGTTTGCGGCTCGTTTTTTATACTGAAGGCAGCCTTGACAGTATAAAAACCTCGCCCGCAATCCCTTGCGCACTTATATTTAATGTCCAGTGATGCCGAAACGTTTCTGATGTGCCTCAGGCCTGTCTGGACAGGGCGAGCGAAAATCGGCGCGGAGCGAAGTCCGCCACGCCGGGGCGGACGAGCATCTTTTCGAAAGCCTGCCAGGGCCGACAAAGGCAATGAGCATTACTTACTATTGAAAGTATTGCAACTTATATGAATAATAGGGTTAAAGAAGCTTATAAATTGATGGAAAAATGCCGTATTTGCCCCAGAAAATGCGGGGTAAACAGGCTTAAGGGCCAGGCAGGGTTTTGTAATGCCGGCTTATTGTCGATGATTTCAAGTTTTCACGCCCATTTCGGAGAAGAGCCGCCTATATCCGGCAGGAACGGCTCCGGCACAATATTTTTTACGCATTGCAGTCTCAGGTGCGTATTTTGCCAGAATCATCCCATAAGCCAGATCGGCCGGGGGAAAGAAGCGAGCGCAGAAGAGTTAGCCGGCATGATGCTGAAACTGCAGGATGAAGGCTGCCACAATATAAATTTTGTAACGCCCACGCATTATATGCCTCAGATTTTAGAAGCAGTGTTTATAGCAAAAGAGAAGGGTTTAAAAGTGCCGCTGGTTTATAACTCGGGGGGATATGAATCAATAGAAGCTTTGGAGATTCTGGACGGGGTAATCGATATTTATATGCCTGATATGAAGTATTCCGAAGATGAGCCTGCTAAAAAGTATTCAAACGCTTCTGATTATTTCGAGATTAATAAAGCTGCGGTAAAAGAGATGCATAGACAGGCAGGCGATTTAAAGATAGAAAAAGGCATTGCCGGAAAAGGGATTTTAATAAGACATCTTGTATTGCCTGAGAATTTAGCGGGCAGCCGGAAGATATTTGAATTTATAGCGTCTGAATTATCGCCTCAGGCTTATGTGAATATAATGGCGCAGTATTATCCCTGCCATTTGGCAAATAGATTCCCGGAAATAGACCGCGGGATTACAGCCAGGGAATATATGGAGGCAATAAAAGAGGCTGAAAAAGCAGGGCTTAAAAACGGATTCAGGCAGGTTATGAGCACTATAAAGCGCAAGCGCATACCGGAATGGACAGATAATTTAAAGGGCGCATGAAAGATCTGAATATTTCCGCAAGGTTTATTAAGGGTGTAGGGCCTTCCAGGCTGAGCACATTGAACAAGCTGGGCATAGAGACTATCCATGACCTTCTTTGTTGTTTTCCCAGAAGGTACGAGGACAGAAGCAGGATAAAAAAAATAAGAGAGATAAGATCGGGTAATTTTGAAACAATAAAAGCAAAGGTCATTACTTTCGGGGACCACATGTCAAAGAAAGGCATGAATATATTTCAGGTAGCTGTGGGGGATTCTACGGGAGTGATTCACGCGACCTGGTTTAATAAGCCGTACATGAAAGACAAATTTAAAATAGGCCAGGAGCTGATTCTATACGGAAAGGCGGAAAGATATAATTATCTTCAGATGAACAATCCTGAATACGAAGTCCTGACCGGCACCCAAGAGGATTTTGTCCATATAGGAAGGATTGTCCCCATATATCCGCTTACCGAGAGCCTGAATCAACGGTGGTTCAGAAATATTATAAAATTTACAGTGGATAATTACGCAGACGGGATAAGCGAGATACTGCCTTTTGAGATACGCAAAAGAAATGATCTGATGATCCTGAAAGAGGCTGTGAGGAATATTCATTTTCCTGTCAGCGATCTGGTCCTGAAAAAAGCCAGAAAGAGGATTATATTTGATGAATTTTTAATATTACAGACAGGGATTGCGTTAAAAAGGGCTAGTATAAAAATTGACCTGACAGGCTACGGCCATAAAATGGAAGGGGATTTGATGGGCAGGTTTAAAGCCAACCTGCCTTTCGAATTTACAAAAAGCCAGTCAAAGGTGATAAAAGAGATAGAAGACGACATGAAAAGCCTGGAACCGATGAACAGGCTTCTCCAGGGAGATGTAGGCAGCGGTAAAACAATAGTGGCTTTATACGCGCTTATGTTGACTGTTCAGAACGGCTATCAGGGCGGCCTTATGGTGCCTACGGAAATACTCGCGGAGCAGCATTATAGAAACATAAAGGAACTGGTAGAAAATCTTGGCGTGAAAGTAATGATTCTGTCAGGAGATTTAAAAGAAGAGGAGCGCAGGCGGCGGCGGCATATGATAGAAATAGGCGAGGTTGATATTGTTATAGGCACGCACGCGCTTATCCAGGAAGGAGTTAATTTTAAAAAATTAGGCCTTGCGGTAGTAGACGAACAGCATAAATTCGGGGTGATGCAGAGGGCGATGTTAAAATCCAAAGCGCAAAATCCTGACATGCTAATAATGACAGCTACCCCTATACCAAGGACCCTGGCGCTGACTGTGTACGGAGATATGGATGTTTCAGTAATAGACGAATTGCCGCCCGGAAGAGGCGGGGTAAAGACATTTTTCTTTGAAGAAAAAAACAGGGAAAAGGCATACAGGATAGCGGAAGAAGAAATAAAGATAGGAAGGCAGGCCTACGTAGTCTATCCGATAATAGATGAATCGGAAAAATCAGATTTAAGGGCAGCCATAAAAATGCATAAAGAGCTCGCGGGCCTGTTTCCTGATTTAAAGATAGGGCTTTTGCACGGAAGGATGAAATCAAAAGAAAAAGAAGCCGTGATGCATGATTTTAAAGACCAAAAAATAAACATGCTGGTTTCAACTATAGTCATAGAAGTGGGCGTGGATATCAGCAATGCATCGGTGATGATCATAGAACACGCCGAGAGGTTCGGGCTCAGCCAGCTGCATCAGCTGAGAGGCAGGATCGGCAGGGGCAAGCATATGTCTTATTGTATTTTAGTCAGCAAGCCCAAGACCGATGATGCAAAGCAAAGGATAAGCGCAATGCTTAAGACCCAGGATGGATTCAGGATAGCGGAAGAGGACCTTGAAATCAGAGGGCCCGGAGAATTTTTCGGCACAAGGCAGCACGGCCTTCCGGAATTAAAGATCGCAAATATAGTGAGGGACAGGGAAATATTGGAAGTCGCTAAAAAAGAAGCGTTTGATCTGGTTCAGAAAGACAGATTTTTGCGGTCTCCTGAAAACAGGCTGATTCGCGAAAGCCTTTTGAAGAAATTCAGCAGAGAAGACCTGGCATTGGCTAGCGTGGGGTAATATGAAAATAATAGCAGGCGGATATAAAGGCAGGATTATAGAGATGCCGGGCGGAATAAGGCCTACTTCTGACAAGGTCAGGGAGTCTTTGTTTGAGATACTGAAGAACCGCATAGAAGGGGCTAGCTTTCTGGACCTTTATTCCGGGAGCGGGGCTATTGGCATAGAGGCGTTGTCGCGCGGGGCAAAAAAGGTCGTTTTTATTGATAATAACCGCAAATGCGCCTCTATTTTGAAAGCCAATCTTGCCAAGCTGGGGATACCCGGGAGTTCATATAATATATATATTAAGGATTGCATAGATGGCATAAAGACACTTCAAAGGGCAGGAAGCTGTTTTGATATCGTGTTTCTTGACCCGCCTTACTATACGGGCCTGGCTAAAAATACCTTGATAGAGTTATCCGGTTGTGATATACTAACGCCCAATGCTTTGGTTATAGCAGAGGTGTTTAAAAAAGAGGGCCTTCCTGAGGAATCCGGTATTTTCAAAAAAATCAGGTCTTCTAAATACGGCGATACTTTATTGGAGTTTTTCAGAAAATGAAAAATACAGCCATATATCCCGGCAGTTTTGATCCTATCACATATGGCCATCTTGATATAATCAAGAGGGCTCTTAAGGTATTTGATAAGGTTATTGTGGCAGTTGCTCACACTAGCGAAAAAAAACCTCTTTTCAGCGTAGCTGAAAGAGCAGAGCTCTTAAAAAAAGCTACAAAAGGCATTAAAGGAGTGGAAGTGGATGATTTCAAGGGCCTTGTAGTAGATTATGTGAAAAGAAGAAAATTAAGAATTGTTATCAGGGGCCTCAGGATGATTTCAGATTTTGAATATGAGTTTCAGATGGCGCTTACCAACAGAAAGCTATCCAAGGACGTTGAGACAATTTTTATGATGCCCTCGGAGTCTTATTCTTACCTTTCATCAAAGTTGATTAAAGAGGCAGCCAGTCTTGGGGCAAATTTAAAAGGTTTTGTGCCTGGTTTTGTTGAAAAAGCGATTAAAGCAAAATTAAAGCAGAGGACAGGGGAGCTGGGTTGTGGAATTTTTGGAAAAGATATATGAGCGGGCCGGAAAATCAAAGAAAAAGATTCTATTATCAGAGGCATCTGATGAAAGGGTCCTGAGGGCTATAGAGAGCATTTTAAAATCAGGCATTTGCGTGCCTGTTTTAATAGGCGATCCTGAGGAAGCCGGCGAAGCCGCTAAAAAATACGGCATAGATTTAAAGGGCCTTGAAATAATAGACAATAAAAAATCAAAAGACCTGGATAAATATGCGGCCATATATTGCGAAAAACGCAAGAATAAAAAGGTAAGCCCGGAAGACGCTTTAAAGATAATAACAAAAAATCCTGTTTTTTACGCCAACCTCATGGTCAGCGCCGGAGACGCGGACGGGTCTGTGTCCGGGGCAGCCACCACTACGCGTGATGTGGCAAAGGCAGCTATATACTGCATAGGCCCTGCAGATAATATAAAAACAGTTTCAAGTTCAACGCTTTTAATATTGGGCGACAAGACACTGGGGTCTAACGGCGTATTTATTTATGCCGACGCAGGCATAGTGCCTGATCCGACTGCTGAGCAGTTGGCGGATATTGCAATATCAAGCGGACGCATGGCAAAGATACTGCTTGAAGATAAGCCGAAAATTGCGATGCTGAGCTATTCAACCAAAGGCAGCGGCGGCTCCGGTAAAAGCATAGAAAAGGTGCAGGAAGCTGTAAAGATTGTCATGCAGAGAGAGCCGGATTTATTGATAGACGGGGAGATACAGGTTGATTGCGCGGTAGTGCCTGAAGTCGCGCAGAGAAAAGACCCTGCTTCCAAAATTAAAGGCAGGGCGAATGTCTTTATATTCCCGAATCTGGATGCCGGTAATATCTCTTATAAATTGACGCAGCGCCTGGCAAGGGCGCGCGCCATAGGCCCGCTTTTGCAGGGCCTTAAAAAACCAGCCAGCGATTTATCGCGCGGCTGCGACACGCAGGATATTATAGACGCGGTAGCAATAACAGCTGTCAGGGCCCAGGGCGGGCTGCTGATTTAAAAACCATAAAGATGTTAATCCTTGTTTTAAATAGCGGAAGCTCTTCGATAAAATACAAGCTTTTTGATGCAGAGGAGCGGTCAGAAAAGCTTTTGGATAAAGGCCTTGTGGAAAAGATAGGAGGAAGGATCCCCGGCCATAAAGAGGCAATCAGTTTTATATTAAATAAAATAGGGGCTAAAATAGAAGCTGTGGGGCACAGGGTTGTCCATGGCGGAGACAGGTTCAGCAGATCTGTTTTAATAGATAATGATGTCATAAAGGCAATAGAGGATTTTACTGAACTGGCGCCGCTGCATAATCCGCCAAGCTTATTAACGATAAATGAATCAAGAAAAATACTTTCAAACATACCTCACGTGGCAGTATTTGATACAGCATTTTATTATGATATGCCTGAATGCGCGTACATGTATGCAATCCCATATAAGTTTTATGAAAAATATAAAATTCGCAAATACGGTTTCCACGGCACCAGCCACAGGTATATGTCTGGTCAGGCGGCCAGCCTGCTGAAAAGGCCTTTGAATAAACTAAAACTTATTACATGCCATCTTGGAAACGGCTGCAGCATAACCGCTGTAAATAAGGGCAAGGCAATTGATACAAGCATGGGTTTTACCCCGCTGGAAGGGCTTGTAATGGGCACTCGTTCAGGCGACCTGGATCCGGCAATTATACCCTACATAATGGAGAAGGAAAATATAGACGCGAATGCGGTCATGGAGATGCTCAATAAAAAAAGCGGGCTTTTGGGGGTTTCCGGGTTAAGCAATGATATGCGCGAGCTTATGAAAGAAAAGGCAGGCAATAAAAAAGTAAAATTGGCGCTGGATATTTTTATTTACAGGATAAAAAAATATATAGGTTCTTATACAGGCGTGATGTCAGGATGCGACGCAGTGATTTTTACGGGCGGCATAGGCGAAAATCACCCGGGCCTTATCAGGGAGATATGCAAGGGAGTTATTAAAAAAGGCGTAAAAACGCTGGTAATCCCTACTGACGAGGAATTAATGATTGCCCGCGATACTTATCGCATTGCAAGCAATTAGAAAATCGGCTTTGTTGAATTTATAATATGAAGATATACGTAGACAAGATACCGGAAGGCGGGATTGAATTAACCGAAAAGATCCAGCCTGGGGCGATTTCAATAGATACAGAAGGCATAAGTTTTATCCAGCCTGTGGATGTGAAGGCGAATGTCTTGAAAACCGGGGCTGAGATGTTCGCGGATATCCTGCTGGAGTCTCCCGTGGAATACACATGCAGCAAATGCCTCAGTAAATTCGAGGGGATTTTTAAAAAGAAGTTCAACCTGATCCGGGAGGTAAAGCCAGCCGAAGTAGTGGAGCTGGACGATGAGATAAGGCAGGAGATAATAGTGGATTATCCGATGAAGATTGTATGTAAGGAAGACTGTAAAGGGCTTTGCCCTAATTGCGGGCAAAATCTTAACGTAGGGGAATGTGATTGTAAATAGAGGAGGGGTTAAATGGCTTTACCAAAACGAAGACATTCAAGTTCAAGGCAGGGAAAAAGGCGCGGTTCTCAAAAAATTCACGTGCAGAGCATCGCTGTGTGCCCGAACTGCAAAGCGCCCAAGCTGCCGCACCGCGTGTGCAGCGTATGCGGGTACTATAAAGGCAGGCAGGTAATACAGATTAAAGAGAAAAAGAAAAGAGAAAAAAAATAGGGCCTATGGGAGCCGGGCTCCCGCAACCCTGAGGATTATATAAATGATTAGGATAGCCTTAGACGCGATGGGTTCTGATAATGCTCCGTTTGCAGATGTGGAAGGAGCTGTATTAGCGGCCCGCGAATTTGATTACGAGATTATATTGGTCGGGAACGAGGGCCTTATAAAGAAAGAACTCGAAAAACACAAGCCTGTCCCTTCGAATATATCAGTGCACCATGCCTCTGAAGTCATAGGCATGCACGAGCAGCCTGTTTTGAGCGTCAGAAGGAAAAAAGACGCCTCGATAGTGGTGCTCGGGAATCTCGCGAAAGAAAAAAAGGCGGATGCCATAGTCAGCGCAGGCAATACCGGAGCAATGGTGTGCGCCGCTACCCTTAAATGCAGGCTTCTTAAGGGAATAGAAAGGGCAGGCATAGGTATTGTCATGCCCACGCTTAAAGGCCCCATGGTGATGATAGACGCGGGCGCAAATATAGACGCCAAGTCATCGCATCTTTTGCAATACGGGATTATGGCCAGCGCCTATTCAGAGTATATTCTAAATAAAAAATCTCCAAGGGTAGGGCTTTTAAATGTAGGCGAAGAAGAATCAAAAGGAACCGGTTTTTTAAAAGAGGCTTACGGCCTTCTTGAGTCTTCAGGGCTTAATTTTATAGGCAATGTAGAAGGCAGGGATTTTTTTATAGGAGACTGCGATATAATTGTCTGTGACGGATTAGTGGGTAATGTGGCGCTAAAGGTTACGGAAGCAGTTGCTTACGCATTCGGAGAAATGCTTAAAAAGGAATTAAAGAGAAGCCTTTTGTCCGCAGTAGGGGCTGTGCTGGCTAAAAACGCTTTCGCGTCAATGAAGAAAAAATTGGATTACACTGAATACGGCGGGGCCCCGCTTTTGGGCATAGACGGCGTATGTATAATAGGGCACGGCTCATCAAACTCCAAGGCAATAAAAAATGCCATAAGGGTCGCGGGGGAAGAGGTAGTCAAGAACGTAAATCAACACATCATGGAATCTATTACTGCAAGGAAGGAACAATAATGGAACAGGCCGGCATACTTGGATTGGGTTGTTACCTGCCATCCAGGAAAATGACAAATAAGGATCTTGAAAAACTGGTCGATACTTCTGATGAATGGATAATGACAAGGACCGGAATCAAGGAAAGAAGGATTGCCCCTAAGGAATCTGCAGCGAGCGATCTTGGGGTAGAGGCTGCCAAGCTGGCGATTAAAGACGCAAGGCTGAAACCTGAGGACATAGATTTGATTATCGTGGCTACGGTAACAGGAGACATGGCTTTTCCCTCAACCTCGTGTATTATACAGGATAAGATAGGAGCCATAAACGCAGCCGCGTTTGATATAAATGCCGCATGTTCCGGCTTTGTATTCGGGATAACCATTGCCAAGCAATTCGTAGATTCAGGGCTTTATAAAAATATACTGGTAATAGGAGCGGAAAAAATGACAAGCCTTGTGGATTGGACAGACCGCTCCACGTGCGTATTGTTCGGAGACGGATCCGGCGCGTGTATCGTAGGCAAAAGTAAAGACAGGCAGATTGCTTCTTATTTTATAGGCTGCGACGGTTCAGGCAGCAATCTTTTAAGGCTTCCGGCAGGGGGGTCCAGGATTCCCGCGACAGAAGACACAGTTAAAAATAAACTGCATTTTTTGAAAATGGAAGGCAATGAAGTGTTCAAGCTTGCCGTAAAGGTAATGGCTGACGCTGCCAATAAGGCAATTACAAAGGCAGGGCTTCTATGCAGCGATATAAACCTATTGATACCTCATCAGGCAAATATAAGGATATTATTGGCGGTCGCGAAAAAGCTGGGGCTTCCGGAAGAAAAGATTTTCCTTAATATAGAGAAATACGGCAATATGTCATCAGCTTCAACCGCGGTTGCGCTGGCAGAGGCGAATAAAGACGGAAGGATTAAAAAAGGCGACAATGTCTGCCTTGTTGCGTTCGGTTCAGGGCTTACCTATGGGGCAGTGGTAATCAAATGGTAAATAAAATTTGTTATATTTTTCCGGGCCAGGGGTCGCAATATGCGGGCATGGGAAAAGATTTATACGATAACAACCCTGAAGCGAAAAATATCTTTGACCAGGCGGAGAAAATCCTGCCGGGTTTGAATTTAAAGAAATTATGTTTTGAAGGCCCGATAGAGGAGTTGACGCAGACTGCCAATAGCCAGGTGGCGATTCTTGTAACAAGTATAGCGGCATTGCAGGCTATAGGCCCCGGGCCCCAGGCTCCGGGATGCTGCGCAGGATTGAGCCTTGGGGAGTACAGCGCATTGGTCGCGGCCGGCTCGCTGGAATTTTTAGATGCGGTGAGGCTGGTGAGACGAAGAGGCGAGCTCATGGAGCAGGCAGCCAAGAATAATCCAGGCACCATGGCATCTATAATAGGGCTATCCGCAGAGGTTTTAAGAGAGGTTTGCAAAGAAACAAAAGCAGAAATAGCTAATTTAAATTCTCCCGGTCAGATAGTCATATCGGGTAAAATTGAATCTGTCCAAAATGCCATGGCCCTGGCTGAAACAAAGGGCGCAAAAAAGGCGATTCTATTAAATGTAAGCGGGCCTTTTCATTCTTCGTTCATGAAAGAGGCCGCGGAGGAATTTAGAAAAGAGCTCGATAAGACAAAGGTTTCAGCCCCAAAGATCGCTATTGTCAGCAACGTAACAGCTGATTATGAAAAGACGCCTGAAGAAATAAAGGAAAACCTCGTACAGCAGTTATACAGCACTGTAAGATGGGAAGAATCTGTTATAAAAATCAGCAGGGAAGGCTGCGGTACATTTTTTGAGATAGGGCCGGGAAAGGTGCTTAAAGGATTACTGCGCAGGATAAACCCTGAATTGGCAGTGCAGAACATAGAAACTTCAGAGGATATCAAGAAACTTCAATAGGAGGAATATATGTGTGAATCAGCTTTGGAAGGCAGAGTCAGCCTTATAACAGGAGGCGCCAGGGGCATCGGCAAGGAAATAGCAATGCTTTTTGCCAGAAACGGCTCCGATATAGCCATATGCGACGTGAATCTGGAAGAGGCTGAAAAAACAGCTCAGGAAATCCGGGATTTAGGACGCGAGAGCCTTGCCTTCAAGGCAGATGTCACTGATTCAAGCCAGGTTCAGGCAATGGTGGATAAAATTCTTGACAAATTTAATAAAGTAGATATACTTATTAACAACGCAGGCATAACAAAAGACAATCTGCTTTTAAGGATGTCGGAAGATGAGTGGGATAAGGTAATAGCTGTAAACCTTAAAGGCACTTTTGTATGCACCAAGCTTGTCTCAAAGGTTATGCTTAAGCAGCGTTTTGGCAAGATAGTTAATCTTGCCTCGATCATTGGAATAATGGGGAATGCGG
Organism: Candidatus Omnitrophica bacterium CG22_combo_CG10-13_8_21_14_all_43_16; assembly: GCA_002771475.1. Classification (GTDB taxonomy): domain Bacteria; phylum Omnitrophota; class Gorgyraeia; order Gorgyraeales; family Gorgyraeaceae; genus UBA10183. The sequence goes on from PCTH01000031.1 coordinate 21,848, forward strand.
GCCAGGCGAATTACGCGGCCTCAAAGGCAGGCATAATAGGCCTTACAAAAAGCGTGGCAAAAGAATTGGCTTCGCGCAATATCTGCGTAAACGCAATAGCCCCCGGTTTTATAAAAACAGACATGACAGCCAGATTGCCTGAAGAGGTCCAGAAAAAAATGCTTTCTGTTATACCTCTCGGGAGGTTCGGCGAAGCAAAGGATGTGGCTGATTTAGCGCTATTTCTTTCGAGCGAAAGCTCTTCATATATAACAGGCCAGGTGATGCAGGTAGACGGCGGAATGGTAATGTAGTTAAAAAAAAGCAAATAACAAGGAGGATTATCATATGGCAGTTGCTGAAAAAGTGAAATCAATAATAGCAGAACAGCTCGGAGTGAAGGCAGAAGAAGTGACTCCTGAGGCGTCTTTCATAGACGATCTGGGAGCGGATTCTCTTGATACAGTAGAGCTTGTAATGGCTCTGGAAGAGGAATTCGGCATAGAGATCCCGGATGAAGACGCCGAGAAGATCACTACTGTTGGCGATGCTGTTAAGTACATAGAAGAAAAAGGCACCAAAAAGTAATATTTTGAACATAACGGGGTTAGGAGAGCGATTAAATTAATTTTTAAGTCTCTTCTGACCCCCTTATTTTTAAGGACTATTTATGAAACGAAGAGTTGTCGTTACGGGGCTTGGGATAGTTTCTCCTATAGGATGCGTCAAGGATATCTTTTGGGATAACCTTGTAAAAGGCAAGAGCGGCATAGGCCCTTTGACTCATTTTGACGCCACCCAATACGATTCCCGCATCGCAGGAGAGGTAAAGGAATTCGCGCCTCATCCTTCTATTTCCACTAAAGAGCTCAGGAGGATGGAGAGATTCGTGCAGTTTGGCGTGACAGCTGCCAAAAATGCAATGGAAGATTCCGGCATTGATATGTCCAGGGAAGATCCGTATAGAATAGGCGTACTTGTCGGTTCAGGCATAGGAAGCCTCAGGATAATAGAGGAAGAACATAAAGTGATACTTGAAAAGGGCCCGTCCCGCGTAACGCCTTTTCTTATACCCATGCTTATTGTAAATATGGCTTCAGGCCATATTTCTATTATGACGGGTGTTAAAGGCCCGAATCTCTGCACCACGACCGCCTGCGCATCAGGTTCGCATGCCATGGGCGAGGCAATGAGGATTATCCAGTACGGGGACGCAGATATCATGATAGCAGGCGGCACTGAAAGCTGCATTTCCGCTCTTGGTATCGGAGGGTTCTGCGCATTAAAAGCCCTTTCCACCAGGAATGACGAGCCCCAGAAGGCATCAAGGCCTTTTGATAAGGATAGAGACGGTTTTGTAATGTCAGAAGGCTGCGGCATTGCTATTTTAGAAGAACTGGAACACGCCAAAAAAAGAAATGCCAAAATATACGGGGAGATAGTCGGCTATGGCATGACAGGAGACGCATATCATATGACAGCGCCTGATCCGGAAGGAGAAGGGGCCACGAGATGCATGGTGAATGCGCTGAAAGACGGAAATCTGAAACCCGAAGACATCTCCTATATAAATGCGCATGGCACATCCACTTCGCTTAATGATAAGATAGAGACTCTTGCTATAAAGAAGGCCTTCGGGAGCTCTGCTAAAAAAATACCCGTTTCTTCCACAAAGTCAATGCTGGGCCATCAGCTGGGCGCAGCAGGGGCAATAGAGTTTATCATCTGCTGCCTCGCCATGGAAAAAAGCATCATTCCACCCACAATAAACTACGAAACACCTGACCCTGACTGCGACCTGGACTACGTGCCCAATAAAGCGCGCCAGGCAAAGGTCAATGCCTGCTTATCCAATTCCCTCGGCTTCGGCGGCCACAACGCCACTCTCTGCGTAAAAAAGTTCTAGGCATTATAATCTGACCTTTTTTGAATTGATTTAGCGATTTATATGGAATTATACTGCATTAATGCCTGCCTCAGGATCTACGCTTTCTATTAGACTGAAAAATCTCAAAATAAACCCGGATATTCTCAAGAAAATCCCTGCAAAATTCGCATGCCATTATAAGGTCATGCCTATAAGATTTGAAAAAGATATTCTCACGCTTGCCATAGAAGACCCTTTGAATCTAAATATTTTGGATGAAATCAGTTTATTTCTGGGATTTAAGATAGAGCCTGCGCAGGCAAGCCTTGCCGATATATCAGAGGCTATTAAAGAATATTATGGCCTGGGAGCTGAGACCATAGAAGAGATCATGGCTCAAGGTTCCGGGCTCGAGGCTCAAGGGACAGGGATGGAAGATATAGATGATTTAGCCCAGGATGCTTCTATAGTGAAGTTTGTAAATCAAATGCTCAGCCAGGCTGTAAACGATAATGCCACGGATGTGCACATAGAGCCGTATGAGGATGATGTCAGAATCAGATATCGGATGGACGGCATTTTATATGATGTGCCCATACCCAGGAACATAGCGTATTTTAAATCAGCCATAGTTTCCAGGATAAAAATCATGGCTAATCTGGATATCGCGGAGCGCCGCCTTCCACAGGACGGCAGGATAAAAATTAAAGTCAGCGGGCAAGAGCTGGATCTGAGGGTGTCTATATTGCCTACGCAATTCGGGGAGAGCGTGGATATCAGGATCCTTATCAGCTCCATGCTTCACAGCCTGGAGAACCTGGGACTGGCAGCTTGCGATCTTTGTGAACTGGAGAAACTTATAAAGAAACCGCACGGGATAATCTTTGTTACAGGCCCTACGGGCAGCGGCAAGACCACAACGCTCTACGCATGTTTATCCAAGATAAACGATAAGGATAGAAAGATTATAACCATAGAAGATCCCGTAGAGTACCAGTTAAAAGGCATCACTCAGATGCAGGTTCATCCAAAGATAGGGTTTGATTTTGCCGCAGGTTTAAGGTCTATGTTGAGGCATGACCCTGATATTATGATGCTGGGGGAGGTCAGGGATTTTGAGACAGCTGAAATAACCATAAGAGTAGCTTTGACAGGCCATCTGGTTTTCAGCACCCTTCACACAAATGATGCCGCGGGCGGCATAGCCAGGCTTTTGGATATAGGAATTGAGCCGTATCTTATAGCGAGTTCAGTGGAATGCTTTATCGCGCAAAGGCTCGTCAGGGTTGTCTGTATTGATTGCAGAGGCAAAGGCTGCGAACCCTGCAAATTTACAGGATATAAAGGCAGGACAGCGATATATGAATTTTTAATCATGAAAGACGAGATCCGGGAAATGATTTTAAGACGCCTGCCGTCAGGACAAATAAAAAATAAGGCATTGGAATCAGGTATGCGCACTCTCAGGATGGACGGCATGGAAAAGATAAAAAAAGGCATAACGACTATCAGCGAAGTCAGCAGGGTGACAAAAGAGGACTAGTATGCCTAAGTTTTTATACAGGGTAAAAAACGGGCCGCTGGAGGTTTTGGAAGGCATTATCGAGGCTGATTCAGAGAGGGCAGTCATCAACAAGCTAGCCCGGCAAGGGTATTGTCCCATATCAGTCAAAGAGGGATCAGCAGATGCTGAGAAGGCGGAAATTTACAGGATCAGCGCGAAGCGCCTGGCTAATTTTACAAGGCATTTGTCAGAACTTTTAAACGCAAGCCTTACGCTTTATAATTCGTTGAGCGTGATAGAAAACCAATCTGAAAATAAGAATTTAAAAACAATAATCAAGGCGCTGAAAGGCCATATAAAAGACGGGAAAAAATTTTCAGAGGCATTGAAAAATTATCCGGGAATTTTTTCAGAATTATATGTAAATATTGCGCGTTCAGGGGAGGAATCAGGTTCGCTGGATGAGGCCTTGTCGAATATAGCTGATTTACTGGATAAGGATGAGGATATGCGCTCCAAGATCATAGCGGCATCGGCATATCCCATGCTGATGGCGGCAGTAGGACTAGGCACAATATTTATTTTAGTCACGTTTATCGTGCCCAGGCTGGTAAATATGTTTGTGGAGATGGAGGCGAAATTACCCTTGCCTACAAGGATGCTTATAGCCATAAGCGGTTTCGCAAGGGATTACTGGATTTGGATGATTTTTTTCACAGGCAGCGCGATTGTTTTATTCAGGAAAAGCAGTTTGAATCCCGGCGTAAAGATCAAACTGGACAGGATAAAATTGGGGATCCCTGTTTTCGGGGCTCTTATAAAGGATGCGGAACTGGCGAGGTTCTCCAGGACTTTTTCCATGCTCCTTAAAAACGGAGTCCCTATGCTGGATTCTCTGAAGATAGTTTCCGGCGTGATAACAAATAGCGCAATAAAAGAAGATGCGGGATTGATCTATGAAGATATCAAGGCAGGCTCCAGCCTTAGCAATGCGGTAAAGAAAAGTAGATCTTTTCCTTTATTGGCTGGGAACATGATAGTGGTAGGCGAGGAAGGCGGTTTTCTGGATAAGGCGCTATTAAATGTCGCCAGGAATTATGAAAAATCCCTGGAACTGGGAGTGAAAGTAATAACCAGCCTTTTGGAACCGGCTTTTATTTTGATAATGGGCCTTGTGATAGGCTTTATAGTAGTGGCGATGCTTTTGCCTGTATTTCAGATATCGCTGATTTCGCATTAAAACGGAGGAAAGATGAGAAATGGAAAAGGTTTTACTTTGATTGAATTGATGCTTGTGGTGGTTATTATAGGCGTTCTTGTTTCAATGGTCGCGCCAAGGCTTGCCGGCCGCTCAGAAGAAGCCAGGATAGCCGCGGCCAGGGCAGATATAAACGCGAATATCTCCATAGCGCTTGATTTATATGAACTGGATAACGGAAAATATCCTGAGACTGAAGAGGGGCTGGCCGCTTTATTGTCAAAACCAGGCTCCAGCGCAAAATGGAAAGGGCCTTATATTAAAAAGGTGCCGCTTGATCCGTGGGGCAGGAATTACGCTTATAGATCGCCGGGGGACCATAATATTGATTATGACTTATATTCTTACGGCCCTGACGGGCAAGAAGGCGGGGATGATAATGTCTCTAACTGGGAGACAGAAGATGCCCGGAAGTAAAGGCTTCCTGCTGCTCGAGATAATAATAAGCGTTTCCATATTGTCTTTTGGAATTTTATTGATTTTGAACTCTTTCTTAATGCCTATAAGAGCGGCGGAACTGTCCATGGATTATTTCAGGGCAGGACTTTTAGTTGAAGAAAAGATGGCGGAGCTTTATAATAGCGGTGTGAAAGACGGGGCAGCGAGAGGGGGATTCAGCGGCTTTGACGGCAGATTTTTCTGGGAGCTGGACGCCGGTTATTTGGAAGGCCATTTTTGCCGGGAAATCAAACTTAAGGTTTATTGGCGCAATAAAGACAAAGAAGAAGATCTATCCGTCTCAACTTATATATGACACGCAAAGCCTTTACTCTTATCGAGCTTATTATCGCAACTTTAATACTTTCAGTAGTGATTGTTTCAATATACGGTGTTTTCAGCGCAGGCACAAAGGCATGGAACAGGAATGCCGAAGCCAAGAATTTTCAAAAAATCAGAATAGCGCTTTTAAAGATCCAGAAGGAACTGCGCAGTTCCTTCTTTTTTTCCGGCATACCCTTCAACGGAACTTCCCTGGGTATTACATTTCCGGTTGCAGGAGAAAAAGGTAAAATCTACGCGGTTAATTATTATATACTGGAAGACAGGAATAAAGGCCGCGAGGTTCTCATGAAAAGAAAATCTGTTTTTACGGACGGCAGGATTCTTGAAAAACAGGCGATGGATGAATTTATATTTTCGGCAGATTCGATAAGTTTTGAATACGCGCATAAGTCAAAAGACGGGCTAGAAGGCCTTGAATGGAAAGGCGCATGGGAGAAGTCCCAGGAAAAAATCCCATCGCTGGTTAAGATTAATTTTAAACTCGGGCCTGACAAAGAGATTTACCATAAGATAATAGTTATTCCTCATGAAAAATAAAAAAGCCAGTATATTGATATTTGTGATGTGGGTGCTGATTATTTTATCTTTATTCAGCATAGCCGTATCCCGCAATTCCGAGTCTAACATAAAACTTGCAAGGCAGGAATCCATAGGCATAAGGTCATTGTATCTCGCGAAGGCCGGTATCGCAAAAGCCATACTTGATCTTAATGAAGATAAAAATAATTACGACAGCCTTAATGAAGACTGGAATAAAGAAAAAGAATTCAAATTAGGGGGAGGCAGTGTTTTATATGTTTCTTATGATGAAGGCGCAAGATTTAATCTGAATGGCTCCAGCCTGAGCAAAAGGCATTTGATAAGGCTTGGACTGGATGATGACGCGAGCCAGAGGCTGGTGGATTACAAGGCTAAGAAAGGGGAAAAGGGTTTCGAGTTCCCGGAGGAATTATTTTTGATAGAAGGCATGACGGCTGATATGTATTCAAAGATAAAAGATTATGTAACAATCTATAGAGGCGCAGATCCCAGGATTAATATAAATACATCCGGTGAATTTGTATTAAAAGTAGTCCTTGGAGATGATCCGATGATAACGAGGATTATTAAATTCAAGCTGGGAGAAGACGATAAGGCCGGCACAGATGATGACGGGGTATTTACCGAAGATAATTTCAGCAGAGTATTCGGGGATTTCGGAGCCCGGCCGGAAGATGCTTTAAATTACAGGCTATTATTCAATATAAAATCAGAATTTTTCAGGATACTGACGGAAACATCTTTTTCAGAGGATAAAAATAGCATAAAGCGTATCACAGCAGTAGCGGGCAGGTCAGGGAAAATTTATTGGTGGAAAGAGGAATAAGTGAACAGGCCGGAAGACATCCTTATTATCCCGAGAAATAAGACGGCTTTGAGATTTATAGAACTGCCCTCCGTGGATTTTTCTGAAATTAAGGGCATGGCAGAGCTAGAGGCAATCAAAGAATTCCCTTATCCGAAAGAAGAATTAATAGTAAGTTTCAGGAACCTGGGGTCATACAAAAAAGGATTTTCTTCTATATTGCTTGTTGTTGCAAAAAAGCAGTATGTAAAAGAGATGCTGGCGGCCAGAGTCGCTGCGCCTAGCAGTGTAAGGCTGGAGACAGAATTATTGTATTTATATCTTTTAACAAAAGGCATGATTAAACAGGATAAGGTAAGCCTGGTTATGAATATAGGGATAGATCATTCAGAGATTATGATAGTGGACGGGCTAAAGCCTGTTTTTTCCAGAGGCATGAGCTATCATGAGGGGTGGCTGGGCGAAATCAATAGGACGCTTCTTTCGTATAAAAGAGACAAAGGTAACAGGGATGTAGAAGAGTTAATTGTCATGCACGGCCCAAATCTTAATACGGAAAATATGAAATCCGAGATAGAAAAAGCCTTTTCAATCCCCGCGGATTTTTATAAACATAATGGGGATTTGATGAGTCCTGGCATGAGCCTGGAGATAGACCTTTTGCCCAAAGAACATATAGATAAAAGGTTGAATATGGAAAATGCGAAACAGGTTTTGGTGACTTTTTTTCTTCTGCTGGCCGCTCTCAGCATGATGGCAGGTTTTTTTGTTTTCAAAACCCGGGAAAAAACCAGGGAAGTCCTGATGCTTTCCGAAGAAACAGATAAGATGCAGAAAGACGTGAATCAGCTGAGCAGTTTTATGAAAAAGACAGAGCTTTTAAAATATCAGAAAGAAAGGGGCGGCCGCATCATTGGTATTTTAAAGGAATGCTATGCCCTTGCGTCTAAAGACATATTCCTGGAAGGATTTGATTACGAGGGCAGGGATGTCCTTTATTGCAAGGGCAGGGTCAGGGAGATGGCCGGCGTATTTAATTTTATCAAGGCCCTTGAAAAATCAGAATATTTTAAAAAGGTAGAAGTAAAATATGCCGCTAAAAAAGAAATAGCAAATCAAAAATTTACTGATTTCAGCATAGCGTGCTTCGCGTTTTAATATGATACTTTCAAATATTTCAAAAAGAGAAAGATATGTTTTTAGCATAACCATAATAATTATTGCCGCAGCGTTATTGTATAATTTCGTAATAGAAGCAGGATTTAAAAAGTGGCGGATTTTGAATAACGAAATAGCGGTTAAAAGGGCCAGGATGGCTAAAGGCATCAGATTGATCAAGAGACGGGATTCTATTATCCGGGAATACGACGAATATGTGAAATCCGCTAAAAATATATCCAATATTTTAAATGATATGGAACGCCAGGCAGATATGCTGGGCATAAAAACCAGTAATATAAAACCCGGCCAGGAAATTGAAAAAGATTTTTATAAAGAGCGCGCCATAGAACTTCAGATAGAAGGGGAGATGGCGGATATTATTAAATTTGTTTCGCAGATAGCAAAACCGCCTATCCTGGCGATATTAAAGAAATTTGATTTCAGCCTCATCTCGCAAAACCCGTCAGTTTTCAAAGGCACGATAATCCTTTCCAAACTCATTATCTGATTCCATTGCCAGCCCTGGCAGGCCTACGAAAAGACGCTCGTCCGCCCCGGCGTGACGGACTTCGCTCCGCGTCGATTCTCGCTCGTCCCGACACCTTTTCGGTGTCGGGACACCATGCCCGCTCGAATCGCCGAGGCTTTTCTTTAGGCCAGCCAGGGCTGGCTATCGCAATATTTGTAATCCAGATATTCAAATAATACTGAATCCCAGGGAATCATGTATTGACTACATTGTTGGCGTATGCTAAACTTGAATAAATTCAGGAGGTTATGTGAAAATATCGGTTTTAGGGGATGGCGGATGGGGCACGACGCTGGCCATTTTATTGAAAAATAAAGGGTTTGACGTATCGCTCTGGAGCGCCTTTAAAGAAGATATAGAAGCTATAAAAAAGCACGGGGAGAATAAAAAATTCCTGCCCGGATTCAGGATCCAGAAGACTGTCCAGCTTACAGACGATATGTATGCCGCGTGCGATGGTTCCAACCTGATAGTTCTGGCTATACCGTCCAGGTTTTTGCGGGATGTAGTTACAAAAAATAAAAAGATTCTCAGGGAGTTGCAGGCTGGTTTCGTGAGCGTCGCAAAGGGCATAGAAGTGAAAACCCTCAAGAGAATGAGCGAGGTGGCTAAAGAGGCCCTGGGAGACAGGGATATAGCGGTATTGTCAGGCCCCAGCATAGCGCCTGAAGTGGCAAGGGGGATCCCTACGGCTGTGGTGGTGGCGTCAGAGGATGAGATTTTCGCGAGGAAGGTCAGCGATGTATTCAGGGCGGAGCATTTCAGGGTTTATACAAATAAAGATGTGGTAGGCGTGGAGCTTGGCGGTGCTTTTAAAAATGTAATAGCGATTGCCTCGGGTATTTCAGACGGCCTTGGGTTCGGGGCAAATACAAAAGCCGCGATACTTACCAGGGGCCTGGCAGAGATGACGCGCCTCGGCCTGGTGATGGGCGCCAACAAAGAGACCTTTCAGGGTTTGAGCGGGCTTGGGGATATGATTACCACGTGCATCAGCCCTGAAGGAAGAAATCACAAGTTCGGCGAGCAGATCGGAAAAGGCAATAAACCCGAACTTCTTCTCAGTAAAAGTGTCATGGAGATAGAAGGCGCATGGACTTCAGCCGCAGCAGTGGAACTCGGTAAAAAATATAATATAGAGCTGCCCATCACCCAGCAGGTGCATGCGGTTTTATTTGAGAATAAATCGCCCTTGGCGGCTGTCAATGAATTGATGACCCGGGAGCCGAAAGCCGAATAGACTGATGGGAGTGCGGTTCCCATCAGTCTACGCCCGTGATATGATTTGAAACCTTCCTATATATATGGTATACTTTAAAACACTTAAAAACAACGGGGCGTGGCGCAGTTGGCTAGCGCACTTGAATGGGGTTCAAGGGGTCGCTGGTTCGAATCCAGCCGTCCCGACCATTTTAAATAAAAGGCTATTTTATGGAAAACGAAGAAGATTCCCAGCCTGATGACATTAAACTTGAAAAAAGGAAATTTAAAAGAATAGACGGAAACTATGTCGTTTCGTATGCGCCTATAAAAGGCGAGGATTTGAAATCTGACGTATCCCAGACTAAAAATCTGAGCGAAGGGGGATTGTTATTTATCTCTGACAGGAAATTCGAAAAAGGCACTATTTTAAAAATCAAGCTCAGGCTGCCTGAATTTTCAGACTATGTTATAGTCAAGGCGCAGGTTATTGACTCGATACAGCGGGCAAAAGGTATTATGAATGAAACCAGAGTAATGTTTGTAGATATAGATAAGAATGTAAGAGAGGCTATAAGAAGGCTGGCGGAACATGAATAAAAAATTTAAAAATCAAATAAATATCGGATTGATAGGTTTCGGCACCATAGGATCCGGGGTGGCGAAGTTTCTTATGGAGAGGAGAAGCTTATTATTAAAACGCACCGGGATAGGATTTAATCTTTCATTGGTTTGCGATAAGGACCTGTCTTCAAAAAGAGATGCGAATATCCCTAAAAAGATGCTTACCAGGGATTTCAATAGGGTGATAAATGATCCGGATATACACATTGTTGTTGAACTGGTAGGCGGGATTCATCCTGCAAAAGAGATCGTGATGAAGGCATTGTCAAAGGGCAAGCATGTAGTTACCGCGAATAAATTATTGCTGGCAGCTGAGGGCGGGGCAATTTTTCAGAAAGCCAAAGACTCTAACAGGGAGATATACTTTGAAGCCAGCGTGGGAGGCGGGATCCCTATTATAAAGGCAATAAGAGAAGGCATGGTGGGCAATAGATTTTCCGGCATATTCGGGATTCTTAACGGCACTTCGAATTATATACTATCAAGCATGTCAAGCCAGGGTTCCAGCTTTAAAGCCGCGCTTAAAGAGGCGCAGTCAAAAGGTTATGCTGAAAAAGACCCTTCTTTGGATATAAAAGGCCTGGATTCCAGCCACAAGCTGGCTATACTTTCACTTCTGGCCTTCGGGAAGAAAGTGGATATAAATAATATTTTTGTAGAAGGCATTGAAGATATCTCTAACCTTGATATTCAGTACGCTAAGGAGCTCGGGTATGTGGTAAAGCTTTTAGCGATAGCAAAGCGCTATGGCAATGAATTAGAAGTCAGGGTGCATCCGACTCTTTTGCCTTCAGAATACCTGCTTTCATCTGTTTCAGGCGTGTATAATGCGATATTTATAGACGCTGATTTAGTAGGCAAGCAATTGTTCTATGGCCAGGGCGCGGGTAAACTGCCTACTGCAAGCGCTGTATTGAGCGACATAGTGGATATAGGCCACAAGATCGCATGCGGAAAAAATTCAGCAAAATCCGTCATACCTGAAAATACCGAAATTAGAAAATTTAGAAAAATGGACGACGTGGTTACCAGGTATTACGCGCATTTTTCCGCGATAGATAAGCCCGGCGTTCTCGCGAATATAGCGGATCTTTTGGGCAGGCATAATATCAGCATCGCAAGCGTTGTGCAGAAGGAAAGGCGCGAGGCGCATATCGTCCCCATAGTCATGCTTACCCATGAGGCAAAAGAATCGGACATGCAGGCCGCATTGCGCAAGATAAACAAACTGCCCGCTATAAAGAAAAAAAGCGTTGTTATAAGGCTGGAGAAATAATTTTATGTGGAAAGGCATCATAGATAAATACAGGGAATTTTTACCGGTTACTGAAAATACGCCTGTGGTTACGCTTAACGAAGGCAATACCCCGCTTGTGTATTCACGCCATCTTTCGGAATTGATCGACGGAGAGGTTTATTTAAAGTACGAAGGCCTTAATCCGACCGGTTCTTTCAAAGACAGGGGCATGACTATGGCGATTTCAAAGTCTTTGGAAGAGAACCATGCGGCAGTGATGTGCGCCTCTACCGGCAATACCTCTGCTTCAGCAGCTGCGTATTCGGCAAGGGCGGGGATCAAATGCATTGTCCTGATCCCTAAAGGCGCCATAGCCCTGGGTAAACTCGCCCAGGCGCTTATACACGGGGCGCAGGTTATCGCGGTGGACGGGAATTTTGACGATGCGCTTAACCTGGCAAAAGAAATCACCGCGAAGCACCATATACAGCTGGTGAATTCAATAAATCCTTACAGGATAGAAGGCCAGAAGACCGGCTCGTTCGAGATATGCGATCAACTGGGTTTTGCCCCTGATTTCCACGCGATCCCTGTAGGGAACGCGGGCAATATTACTGCCTACTGGAAAGGCTATAAAGAATATAAAGAGAAAGGCAAAATAAAAAATCTTCCTGTTATGCTGGGTTTTCAGGCAGAAGGCGCTGCGCCTATAGTGAGAGGCAGTATTGTAGAAAAACCCGAAACTATCGCTACTGCTATCCGCATAGGAAACCCTGCCAGCTGGAAAATGGCTGAAGCTGCAAGGGATGAATCCAAGGGCCTCATTGACATGGTTAGCGATGATGAGATTTTGGACGCGTATAAATTTCTGGCGGCTAAAGAGGGTGTATTTGTGGAGCCCGCGTCGGCTGCTTCAGTAGCGGGCGTGATAAAATTAAATAAAAAAGGGTGTTTCAAAAAATTCCAAAAGCCAAAACTCGTCTGCATACTTACCGGCCATGGCCTCAAAGACCCTGACCGCGCCATAAAGTCCATCAAAGAACCAAAAGTCGTCCCGGCGAACCTCCAGTCTGTCCTCAAAGAAATCCTTTAATTGTTGGGAAAAAGGGGTTGACAAGAAAATATAAGTTGGTATAATATTTGACATCTTCGGGAGAGGGTGAAATTCCCCACCGGCGGTAAAGTCCGCGAGCTCTCATGAGAGGGCAGACCTGGCGCGATTCCAGGACCGATTGTTAAAGGCTAGATGATAGAAGAAAGCTTATAGTTGTATTTTATTGCCCGAAGACTCTCTTCGGGCTTTTATTTTAAGGAGCGACATGAGATTTAACACAATACCGGAAATAATCAAAGATCTGCGAAAAGGCAGGATGGTCATCGTGGTGGATGATGAAGACCGCGAAAACGAGGGGGACCTGGTTATCGCGGCTGATTTTGCCTCGTCTTCAGCCATTAATTTTATAATAAAGCACGCGAGGGGCCTTGTCTGCATGCCGATGGAAGGCGAAAGGCTTGACCAGCTAGGCTTGCACCCGATGTTTGAGGATAACCAGGATACGTTTAAGACTGCGTGGGCTATTTCCGTAGACGCCAAGAAAGAAACATCCACCGGCATATCCAGCCATGACAGGTCTATTACGGTAAAGGCGCTTATAAATCCCAAAACAAAACCGGATGACCTGGCAAGGCCGGGCCATGTGTTTCCTTTAAGGGCAAAAGACGGCAGGGTATTAACCCGGGCAGGCCACACAGAGGCTTGCGTGGATTTAATGAAATTGTCAGGCCTGTATCCTGCAGGCGTCATATGCGAGATTATAAATGACGACGGCACAATGGCCAGGCAAAAAGACCTGATAAAGTTTTCAAAGAAGCACAAACTGAAGATATGCACGATAGCTGAACTGATAAATTACAGGCGTAAGTCTGAAAAACTTGTGACCTGCGTTGCCTCCAGCAAGATCCCTACGGATTACGGGGTGTTTAAATTATACCTTTATGAGTCGAGCATTGATAAGTATCAGCACGTCGCGCTTGTAAAAGGCGATGTCAAAGGCAAAAAAGACGTTTTGGTGCGCGTTCATTCAGAATGCCTCACAGGCGATATATTTGGTTCCAGAAGGTGCGATTGCGGGGAACAGCTTCACAGGACAATGAAGCTTATCGGAGAAAAACAAAGAGGCGTTCTTTTATATATGAGGCAGGAAGGCCGGGGCATAGGTCTTGGGAACAAGATAAAGGCATATGCGCTACAGGATAAAGGCTTTGATACAGTAGAGGCAAATGAGCAGCTGGGGTTCAAGCCGGACCTGAGGGATTATGGCATAGGCGCGCAGATACTCTCAGACCTGGGACTAAAAACAATACAGCTTATTACGAATAATCCGCGTAAGATAGTGGGTTTATCCGGTTACGGTTTGGAGGTGGTGAAAAGAGTGCCAATGGAGGTGAAGCCTAACTGCGCTAACATGAAGTATCTGGAAACGAAAAGGAAAAAAATGGGGCATAAGTTAAAATTAATAAAGACATCCTATAAAGAGTAAAGATAAATTTTAATAGATTTTCAAA
>PCTH01000081.1 GCA_002771475.1 Candidatus Omnitrophica bacterium CG22_combo_CG10-13_8_21_14_all_43_16
GCAATGACAGACTAGGGCTCGCAATGACATGTTTATAGCTGACTACGGAAGCCCGGCTCCCGCCTCTTATATCACCTTTAATTCGAGCTCTAACTCTATACCGAATTTCTGTTTAACGCTCGTCCGGCCTAAATCTATCAGACCCAGGACATCTTTCGCTGTCGCCTTGCCGAGATTTACTATAACATTTGCATGAACACCGGAAATCTCTGCATCGCCTATTCTTCTACCCTTTAAGCCGCAGGATTCTATGAGCATGCCTGCCGGTTTTTCAACGCTTGGATTTTTAAATATACTGCCTGCGTTCGGAAAGCCTATTTTAGCAAGCCATTCGCGCTTTTTATTAAATCCTGCCATCCTTAGCTCGATATCCTCTGATTTGTCTTTTTTAAGGCCGAGTCTCGCGCCTAAAATAATTTTTCCGTCCAGGCCTGAAGACCTGTATTTAAAATCTATGTCTTTTTTATCCAGGTCTTTTATTGTCTTATCTTTTAAATCCAGGACCTCTATATCCACTAGCATTTCTTTTATTTCTATAAATCCAGGCTCGCCTTCCGGCCTCCTGACGCCCGCATTCATAAAAACAGCGCCGCCAATATCACCTGGAATCCCTGTTAAAAACTCGCATCCGGCGAGGCTTTTATCTAAAGCGTATTTTACCAATCTCGCCAGGCTGAAACTCGAGCCTGCTTTTATTACGCCTCCGCCTTCTGATTCTATCTTTTCAAAATCCCCTGCCAGATGTATTATTACCCCGTCAAAACCTTCATCCCTCGCCAGAAGATTTGTGCCATTTCCGGCTATGATGACTTTTTTATTTTTGCCCTCGGCTAAAGATACTATCTCTAAAATTTCCTTTGGATTACCCGGCTCTGCCCATAAGTACGCAGGCCCTCCGATACGAAAACTTGTATGACGGGATAACGGCTCATTATACTTTAGCATTAAGCTCTTCCAGGGTCTTCGCGATCTTAAAAGGCAATTCCCCGATATCCCCAGCCCCCAATAAAAACACCGCGTCCCCGGGCCTCACCACATCTATCAAATGTTTTATTATATCACTTTTTGAGATAAAATGCGCATCTTTATGGCCACTTTTTTTGGCGCTATCGCATATGTCCTGGCCGCTCACGCCTTCGATAGGCTTTTCGTCCGCGGAATATATATCCGTCACTACCAGATGATCCACCAGGTCAAAGCATCCGCCAAACTGGTCTTTCAGGTCCCTGGTCCTGGAGAACCTGTGCGGCTGGAATACCGCCACCACGCGCCTGCCTGAAGATTCCATTGCCTTCAGGGTAGCCTTTATCTCCGTAGGATGATGCGCGTAATCGTCTATAATAAGGATGTCTGAACCCAGCTGGGTTATCCTGAAACGCCTGTCAGCGCCTTTAAATTCCCCTACAATATCTTTTATCTTATTAAAACTCAGGCCCAGTTCCATTGCCACGCCTATGGCGGCGAGGCTGTTTACCACATTATGAATCCCTGGTATGGAAAGTTTTATCCTGCCCAGTTTTGCGCCTTTATATTTTACTTCAAACTCAGAACCGCTCAAGTTCATTAATTTTATATTTTCCGCTTTTATATCCGCGTAGTCAGAGATCCCGTATTTCAAAATCCTTTTTCCGGACTGGCGGGCTATATTTTTCAGATACTCGTCTTCCGCGCATATAAAAGCGCAGCCTTCGTCTTTAGTGTTAGAGATAAACTGCTTATAGGCGCTCAGGACATTCTCCATGGTGCCGTAGTAATCCATATGTTCCCTGTCTATATTTGTGCTGACGGAATATAGCGGGTTAAGCAATATAAACGAGCCGTCTGATTCGTCAGCCTCCGTAACCATGATATCGCTCTGGCCGTATTTTGCGTTGCCTTTTAAAAAATGCACGTCCGCTCCTATAAATACCGTCGGGTCAAACCCGGCATTGATTAATAAAATAGAGACCAGTGACGTCGTGGTAGTCTTTCCGTGCGCGCCTGAAATAGCTATGGCCTTTTTATCCTGCATGAGCATGGCGAGAGCCTCCATGCGTTTTAGTATCGGCCGGTTTTTAAGTTTCGCCGCCATGTATTCAGGATTGGTCTCTTTTATGCAAGAAGAGTATATGACGAAATCAGCGCCTTCGATATTTTCAGCCCGGTGGCCTATTTTTATGGTAATCCCCATCTTCTGAAGCCTGTCGGTGGATATTGAATTCCTTAAATCAGAGCCCTGCACCGAATACCCGTAACAATGAAACACCTCTGCCAGGCCGCTCATGCCTATGCCGCCTATCCCTATAAAATGCACGGTTTTTCCGCTTATCATTTGCAAAGCTCCTCTATCAATACCTTGCACGCGTCAGGGGTTTGAATAAATTTTGCCCTGGCTGACATGCCGTTTAAAACTGTCCTGTCCATTAATTTTGAAATTGCGTCGCGCATTACCGGCGCGGTTAAATCTTTTTCTTCCAATATCATGCTCAAGCCGATTTTTCCCAGGGCCGCTGCGTTCAGCCTTTGATGGCCGCCTGCGTACGGATAAGGCACCAGTATCGCCGGTATCCCCAGCGCCAACAATTCAGAAACCGTCATTGCGCCGGCCCTTGAAATTACAAAATCGCATTCATTATAAAGCCTTGCCATGTGTTCTGTAAAGGAAAATACCCTGTAATTTATACGAATTTTCCCGTAAGATTTTTCCACTTCCTCTTTTTCGTTTTTCCCGGCAATATGGATAACGCTGAGGCTGTTTCTTTGATTATCCCGCATCATGCCTATTGCCTGAGGCATGACCGTGTTTAATTTATGCGCGCCCTGGCTGCCGCCTATAACAAGCACGCTGAAACCTTCCTTAAGGCCGGCTCTTTCATCCCTTTTCATGCCCTCCCTCAATGGATTTCCGGAAAAAATAATCTTTGATTCAAAGCCTTTCAGATAATCCCGGGCCTCCGGAAAACTTATCGCGATTTTATTCACAAATTTCGCGAGGATTCTATTCGCTTTGCCGGGATAGACATTCTGCTCGTGTATGATAGTCTTTATGCCGGCGAGGCTCGCCAGTAAAACTATGGGGCCTGAGACATACCCGCCGAAGCCCACCACAGCGTCGGGTTTGAATCTCAAAAGCAACGCTATGGAAACTATCGTCCCCGCAAAAAGCCTTGCCATAAAACCCAGCATGGCGAAGATATTTTTAGACTGAAGCGACGAGATGGGTAAAACCGCGAAATCTATTCCTTTTCCGGAAATAATATCCCTGTCCTGTTTCCTGGAGGATATTACAAATAGCACCCGTCCTGCATTCAGTGTTTTTATTTCCCCAGCCAGGGCCATCGCAGGCAATATATGCCCGCCAGTCCCGCCCGCAGCTATTAATATTTTCATATACTGTTTATCTTATGTTCTCGACTCGCTTCGCTCGCTCGAACAATATTCTTCGAGCGGTCACGTAAGCACATCACGCATACAGAGTCGAGAAGTTAATTGTTAGAGATTTTTATTAGTATGGCGACGGCGATGATATTGAATATCAGAGCTGTGCCGCCATAACTGATAAAAGGCAAAGGCAGGCCTTTGGTCGGTATCGCGCCTGTTGAGACAGCTATATTTATGACTGCCTTCAGGCCGATGCCGGCGGTTATTCCCAGCGCCAGAAACCTTCCGAATAAATCCTTTGCCTTGATTGAAACCTGTATGCCGAACCAAACAAACGCTACGAACAACGCAACAACCGATAAAGTCCCGATAAGCCCCGTCTCTTCGCCTATTATTGAAAATATAAAATCCGTATGCGCCTGGGGCAGATAAAAAAGTTTTTGTTTCGAACATCCCAGGCCAAGCCCCAGGATACCGCCTGAGCCGAGCGCTAAAAAAGACTGGATTATCTGAAAACCAGCGCCCTGCGTATCGCTCCAGGGATCAAGATAACTCGCTATGCGCCGCAGCCTATATGCAACTTTAAATATCAAAAAATAAAAAACCGGTATAATCGGCACTAAAAAGGGGAGAAAATACGCCATATTCACGCCTGAGACAAACATCATGATAAGGCCTACTGCCAGGATACAGACTGAGCTGCCTAAATCAGGCTGTAAAAGTATCAGCAAAACCGAAAATCCCAGCACCATTAAAGGCGGCATGAACCCCAGCATAAAACTTCTTATTACAGGCTGTTTCCTGTCCAGGATATCAGCTATGTAGACTATGAGGAAAAATCCGGCAAACTCTGAAGGCTGAAATCCGATAAAACCAAGCTTTACCCATCTCTTTGCCCCGCCTGCTTCGCGGCCTATGCCGGGAAGAAGCGCCAGCACAAGACCTATGATCGAAATTGCCATAAAAACCTTGGCATATTTCTTTAAATTTTTATAACCACTCTTCAGAAAAAGCCCGGCTATAAAAAGCCCGAACAAACAGTGCATGAGGTGCCTTTTTAAATAATAGGCGCTGTCATTGTATTGTTCATACGCAAAACAGCTGGAGGCGGAATATATCATCACTATTCCTATGCATACCAGAATTGCGGAGATTATTAAAAGATACCGGCTGTCTCTATTTAGATTTTCCAATTTCATTTAAAATCTTTCAGAGATTGCTTCGGCGCTTCGCGCCTCGCAATGACACTGTTTAATATGTCATTGCGAGCGAAGCGAAGCAATCTCTTTAACGATATCCTTAAACATTTTTCCTCTTTCTTCGTAGTTTTCAAACATATCGAAACTCGAGCACCCAGGAGAAAGTAAAACCCTGCCGCCTTTTTTAGCCCTCTTGAAGCCCTCAGCCACAGCTTCGCTGAAAGAATTCGCCTCAATTATAGGCTTTACTCCGTCCAAGCCACTTTTAATCTGAGGCCTGGCCTCTCCTATTGAAATTATACAGTCTACTTTTTTCGCTACGAGAGATTTTAGCAGGCCGAAGTCCCCGCCTTTATATCTACCGCCCGCGATGAGGACAATATTCTCTTCGAGAGATTTTAGCGCCCATTCCATACTGGAAATAGTGGTCGCTTTCGAGTCATTTACAAAATCCACTCCGTCTATATTTGCCACGTGCTCCAGCCTGTGCTCTATGCCTTTAAAATTTTTCAAGACCTCAAGCATCCCGGCCTCATCCGCTCCCATGATAGAGGCCGCTGAAAGGCTCGCGAGAAAATCATCATTCAATATTTTATGCCTAGAGCTGAAATCTTTATATTCATTGAAAAATTCCACTTTCGGGCCTTTTACGACTCCGGCAATCTCTCTTAAGAGCTCATCATTTCTATTTAATAAAAGTGTATCTCCCTCGTCCTGGTTCAGGAAAATCCTGCATTTGGCAGTGATATACTCATTCATATCCTTGTGCCTGTCCAGATGGTTGTCAGAGATATTGAGAATAACGCTTACCCTGGGCTTGAATTTATCAATAAATTCCAATTGGAAAGAACTAACCTCTAACACAACTACAGAATCTTTTTTTATCTTTTTTATCTCGCCCGAAAAGGGGCTGCCGATATTGCCGCATATGATTGCATTAAATCCGGCTGCTTTAAGCATCTGGCCTATAAGAGTCGTGGTAGTGGTTTTACCGCTTGTGCCTGTTACAGCCACTATAGGCGCAGGGCACATTGTATAAGCCAATTCAAGCTCGCTTATTACAGGAATTTTTCGAGCCTCAGCCAGTTTAATCGGCATGGCATCCCGTCTTACGCCGGGGCTTACCACCATTAAATCAGCCTTTTTTATAAATTTATCCGTGTGGCAGCCAAGTTCAATATCCTGCGGCTTAACCGCGCCTTCAGTTACCAGCAAGCTTGCGGATTTACGGCTAGCTGCGTCATCTTTAAACTCTGTAATAAAGACGGTTTCTTTGCGGCCAGCTAGAAGCCTCGCCGCTTCTATTCCGCTCTTTGCCAGTCCGACTACTATTACCCTTGCCATTTAGTAGTTCTCCTTACTACTTTATTTATAGATGCCCGCTTTCGCGGGCATGACATGAATGTGGATGCCAGCTTTCGCGGGCATGACATGAATGTGGATGCCAGCTTTCACGGGCATGACATGACTTCCCATAGTAAGCTAACGCAGTTTTAGCGTAGAGAAACTCAGAAAAACCAGTATTATTGCTATTATCCAGAATCTTATCGTAACCTTAGACTCGGGCCAGCCGCATTTTTCAAAATGGTGATGGAGCGGCGCGATTTTAAATATCCTCCTGCCGGTAGTCCTGAAAGAAATTATCTGAAGCAAAACCGATAATGCCTCCACTACGAATATCCCGCCTACTATGACCAGCAGCATTTCCTTTTTTATAAAAACAGCTACTGTACCCAGTGCGCCGCCAAGCGCAAGGGCTCCGGTATCCCCCATGAATATCGAAGCCGGGTATGAGTTGTACCACAAAAATCCCAGGCCCGCCCCTATTATTGCCGAGCAAAAAACAGTCAGCTCTGCTGCTTCGGGCAGGTAATAGATGCCCAGGTATTCCGCAAACTTCACATGGCCCGTCACATAGCTCATGCCTGTATAAGTCACTGCCGTCATTATTATAGCCCCTATCGCCAGTCCGTCCAGGCCGTCTGTAATATTGACGGCATTCGAACAGGCGGAAATAATCAATATCACAAAAGGTATATAGAATATCCCCAGGTTTACCACGAAGTCTTTGAAAAATGGGAACTCTATAGCCTTTGTATTACCGGGACTCCAATATAAAAATAGCGCCACTGCCAGGCCTATCAGGCCCTGGAAGAAAAGTTTTGTCCTTTTATTAAGCCCCCTTGAGCCTTTTCTGGTCTTGGCGTACATAAGTTTTTTATAATCATCCACGAATCCAAGCGCCCCCAGGTACAAAGTCACAAACATTGCCAAAAGCAGGTACATGTTATTAAGGTCTGCCCAAAGGATAGTGGACGCGAATACGCCTATTAAAATCAATATGCCGCCCATAGTCGGGGTTCCCTGCTTATTCTTGTGGAGGTCGTAAAGACCCGGGCATTCTTTATTCCGCACGCTTTCCCCTATCTTAAGATGCCGGAGCTTTCTTATTATAGGAGGGGCGAATATAACTATGATTAAAAACGCGGTAATGCTGGCAAAGGCTGCCCTGAAAGTGATGTACTTAAAAACATTGAAAATCGTAAAATATTCTCTGAGGGGGTAAAGTAAATGATGTAACATTTAAAAGATTCCTTTCAAGTGGTTTTGAACTGGGCTTCGAGATCGCCCACGATATCTTCCATCCTCATCGCACGGGAGCCCTTTACAAGGATCGTATCGCCTTTTTTAATCAGGGTAGCGACTTTTTCGCGCGCCTCTTTCGTAACAGCGCAAAGTTTTATTTTCCTTTCGCTCATGCCGGCTTCCTGGGCGCCAGCTGAAATATATTCCGCAAGTTTTCCCACAGCCACTATCAGATCAAATCCTGATTCAGCTGCCTGCTTGCCGACCAGATGATGAAACCTGCCTGAAAACGTGCCCAGCTCAAGCATGTCCCCGGCTATAAGTATTTTCCTGCCGTCCGTTACCATGTCCCTTAATGCCTCTATTGCCTGTTTCATCGACTGGGGATTGGCATTGTAGGTATCATTGATTATTTTTATATCCCCGAATCTCTTGACCTCCATCCTCATATTGGGCACCTTGAATTCTTTGAGCGCATCCTTTATGTCATCAATGGATATGCCAAAGTCCCAGGCGCAGGCTATCGCAGCCAGGGCATTGTAAACATTGTGCCTGCCAAGCACTCCGAGCGATATATCCCATTTCCCGTTAAGCCTGAAACTTATACCGTCCGGCTCCAGGTTTATCTTATCGGCGCGAAAATCAGCCTCTTTGTCAAAACCGAACCAGGTAACCTTCTGGCTCGCTTTTATTTTCCTGAGATATTCGTCGTCGGCATTTAAAATAAGCCTGGCGCCCTGGTCCATATGTTCCAATATCTCTATCTTGGCTTTAAAGACCGTGTCCAGGTCTTCTAAATATTCCAGATGCGTTGGCCCTATATTTGTGATTATCGCTATGGTAGGCCCGGCAATCTCTGAAAG
>PCTH01000044.1 GCA_002771475.1 Candidatus Omnitrophica bacterium CG22_combo_CG10-13_8_21_14_all_43_16
GCCAGTTTGACCTCAATTTGAATGTGTAACTACTTCTGAAGCTGCTGGAAGCATAATAGAATGGTTAGCTTTCCAAGCAGTATAACGCAGCATACGAGCTTCTGCAAGATTTTGTTTTCGTTGGTTTAAGATCACCTCCTTTTGGCCTGACAGCGCTTGAAGCGGGGTAACATAGCTTAAAGAACTATGAGGATCGTTGTTATATATATCAGGGATACGTTTGAGCCATTGAAGGATATCATCCACCAGCTTGAATGACTGTGGCGCATCCCTGTGATATTTGAGTGTTTTAATAAACGCTTCTATCCACGCCTGGTCATCAGGTGTGTGAGGCCGCCCATAATGAACAGGCGCCCCAAGCAGTTCTTTGATAACACGTTTCGTAGATGACGCTTTCATTGCAGAGCCCCTGTCTGAATGGGCAATTACTTTTGTAGTCAAGTGCTCCGGTATAAGAGCGTAAGCTTCCTTGACTGATTGCGTAAGATCTCCCGATGAGACTCCATTTAGAGAATGCCCAATATGGAGCAAGTATCTCTGGGGCAGTATCATAACAGGGATAGCCCATAGGATAATACCTGAATCTGTCCTAAACTGTGAGCCGTCATAACAAAGGAGCGAAAAACCTTCGTCTAGGAGCGAATGCGCGCTGATATAGGGTGTTTTCCTGTGCCAATGTTTCTTTGGCTCAACCATGTTTTTGGCTTTCAGCGTGCGGTAGACCGTCGAGAACGAAGCAAAGAATTTACCTGAATCATGGCCATGAACAAAGATGTGGCTTACGGGTTTTCCTATAAGCTCGGGCTCCCAGGCGCTATCTTCAATAGCATTGCGTTCATGCTCAAGTATCTTATTCCAGGCAGTTCTAGTCCTGACAGGCTTTGGATCCAGCCACCTGCGGAACTTCCTGGGAATAATACCGAATATTTCGCAGGATTGTTTCTGGGTAAGACCTTGGGAAATAGCATTGTTTATGATAGTAACCACAGCTTTTTTAACCTTGAGTTTAAAATGACCTATCAATGGCCCTTTAAGGTTTAATTCGTCCTTTTTTTTAACAATGATAGCTCGTGCCCTACAGCCGCAAGAGCGTCTTTGGTTTCGCTGAGTTCTTTGAATACTCTTTGATATTGTTCTACGGGTATAATCTGCTGCTTTCTGCCCTGTCTTCTGGGATTGGCAAGGACTTCCATTGCAGCTAATTTGACCCTTTTTCGTATAGCAACTAAATCCCATGGCCTTAACCCGTAACGTTCCAGGATAGGTTTTACCGGAGCACCCGGCGCATTGCATTCCAGATAGACATTGAAGAGCTGTTCCGGCGTAAGCTTTAATCGTTCTTTTTTTATATTTATAGGTTCCAATTGTGGCCTCCTTTAAGTATTATACTCTTTTTTAGGCTATAGCCTAAAGTTAATTAAACCTACTACTTGAGGTCACTATCGCTGAAAAAACAGGCATCCAGTGGTCATTTAAAAATATTGGCAGAGCTGGCTCGTCTAACAAAAGACAAGCTTATAGTTGAGCTTTTAAAGAAAGCGGTAAACGAGAAAGAAATCTTAAGAGTGCTTCAAAGTGACGCATCCCCGGTAATTTCAGAATGGGCTTGATTTTACTTGAAAAAGTGATAATATTAATAATTATATAGTAGTTCCGAGTTTTAAGGTGAGTCTGGACTAAAACAATAACGAGAAACCTTTATTGGTTGTTTTTGTTAATCGATGAAGGTTTTTCTTTTTATAGAGGCTATTCGATTTAAATGATGAGTACGTTCCTGAAGCAATTTCTTATATTTGATCCGCTTTCGTTATTTTTTCTTTTCGTAATATTTATTATTTCCCTGCCATCAGCTGTATATTCCTTCGGTTATTTAAAAGGGGAATACACGCCTGCCAAAATAACCCTTGCCTGGTTTTTATTATTTGCTTTTGTATTATCCATGGCTTTGGTAGTTACTGTAAG
This sequence comes from Candidatus Omnitrophica bacterium CG22_combo_CG10-13_8_21_14_all_43_16, assembly GCA_002771475.1. GTDB lineage: Bacteria > Omnitrophota > Gorgyraeia > Gorgyraeales > Gorgyraeaceae > UBA10183. The sequence goes on from PCTH01000044.1 coordinate 1,963, forward strand.
CAATGTTTTTATTTTTCTTGTATTCTGGGAGATTATGTCTTTGGTTTCCTATTTTCTGGTGGTATTTGACACGAGGCATGAGAAATCCATCCAGGCAGGGATGATTTATATAGTAATGACGCATATCGGCACCGCCTTTTTAATAGCCGCGTTCCTGGTAATGTATAAATACGCGAATTCCTTTGATTTTTTCGCAATAAAAAATGCCTGCCAAGCAATGCCTCTTCAAACTAAAAACATTGTATTTTTATTACTCTTAATTGGCTTCGGAACCAAGGCGGGAATCGTGCCTTTACATATCTGGCTGCCTTATGCCCATCCGCAGGCGCCGAGCCATATCTCAAGTGTAATGTCAGGCGTGATGATCAAGACCGCAATATACGGCATAATCCGGTTTGTGATAGTCATGCTTGGTGTAAATTCTTCCTGGTGGGGCATATTGATTTTAGTTTTAGCTGTGATTTCCTGCCTTGTGGGGGTTATTTACGCGCTTATGGAGCATGACATCAAAAGGCTTCTCGCGTATCATAGCGTTGAAAACATCGGGATAATTCTATTAGGGGTAGGGCTGGCGATGTTTTTTATCAGAATGAATATGCCCTATTTAGCTGTATTTTCTTTAATGGCTGGTTTATATCATTTGATTAATCACGCGATTTTTAAAGGACTTTTGTTTTTATGCGCCGGCAGTGTATACAAAGCCACAGGAACGCGCGATATTGAAAAATTAGGAGGCCTGATTAAAAAGATGCCTCAGACATCAGCGTATTTTCTGCTGGGCGCAATGGCGATTTCCGCTTTGCCGCCTCTCAACGGCTTTGTAAGCGAATGGCTGACTTTACAGGCATTCTTTTTGGGGGCATTTAATGTGACAGGAGGGGCCAAGCTTTTCTTTGGGATTTGCGCAAGTCTTTTGGCTTTAACAAGCGGTTTGGCAGCCGCGTGTTTTGTCAAGGCCTTCGGAATAACATTCCTGGGGCAGCCCAGAAGCCATTACGCTAAAGATGCTAAGGAAGTAACTTTGTCCATGAAGGCAGGCATGTTTTTCTTATCGGTTTTGATTATCATTTTCGGCTTAGCCGCTGTAAAAATTATGAAATTATTGGCAAAGGTCGCAGGCGGGGCTATAGGTTTAGATACAGGCGCTATGAGTTTTTCTATAAATAATTTTATCTTAAGCCCGCAGGCCGGTAAGGATATTTATCTCTCCACGCCTTTACTGTTATTGATGCTGATTCTATTAGGGGCCGCAGGTTTTTGCATATATATGCTGTTTGGCAGAAAAAGGGTGGTGATATACAGAACATGGGATTGTGGTTACTATAAATTAGATTCACGCAACGAATACACCGCGACCGCTTTTTCAAAACCATTCCGCATCGCCTTTAGTTTCTTTCTTATGCCGTACCGCAGGACGCAAAAGATAAGGGAATCTTTTTATCATATTAAATCTTTTACTTATGAAACGCATACAACGCTTGTATTCAAAAAATATATTTATGACCCTGCAATCGCCCTGGTTTTTAGATTGGCCGGGTCGATGAAAAGGATTCAGCCAGGAAGCATTCACCTGTATTTAGGGTATATTTTTATTACTCTCCTATTATTAATTATATTTATGCGCCAATTTTAAAATGATAAAAATAATGATAATTGTCCTGCAGTTAATTTTATTCATCGCAGCCGCTCCGATTTTAAGCGGGCTGATCTCCAAGATAAAGAATAATATCAGGCTGCGTAAAGGGCAGGGTATCTTGCAGCCGTATTATAATTTAGCGAAACTCTTTTTTAAGGGAGAGGTGGTTTCGGAAACCGCCTCATGGATATTCAGGGTTACTCCCATAGTTGTGCTTTCTTCAACGCTTACAGCTGCGGCATTGATTCCGGTGTTTATATTTTCAAGCCCGATGCGTCAGGCGGGCGATTTTCTGGTTCTTGTGTTTATTTTTGCTTTAGGACGTTTTTTTCTGGCTCTTTCAGCATTGGATACAGGAAGTTCTTTTGGCGGGATGGGCTCATCAAGAGAGATGTTTATTTCAAGCCTAGTAGAGCCTGCGCTGTGCATGGTGATACTTTCAGTATCTTTACAATTTGGATCAACGGATATTTCAGCGTTTAATGGTATCCACGCGATATCAGTTTCTTCTATTGTCGCGGCAATTGCCTTATTTCTTATTACGATCGCGGAAACATCCCGCATGCCGGTTGATAATCAGGAGACGCACCTTGAATTGACCATGGTGCACGAGGCGATGGTCCTGGAATATTCAGGCAGATCCCTCGCTTTAATAGAGATGGCGGCTTACATAAAACAGATGATTTTATTTTTCCTGATTGCGCAGATAGTTTTTCCTATTGCCCTGCCGGTTTTCAGCAGCTTGACACAACTGGCTTCCTGGATTTTATGGTATCTGACCAGGATAATTATCATAGCAATCAGCGCGGCTCTGGTGGAAATATCGGTTGCTAAGATGCGTTTATTCAGGGTAGCGGATTTTCTGGGATTCGCTTTTGTATTGGGTATAATTGCGGTAATATGCGCGATGCTGGGAGTCTAATATGCGGGAACTGATTTTATTCGGAGTTTTAGCTACAACATATCTTATGGTTATCGCCAAAAGAATGCCTGCGCTGATACGGGGTTTCCGTTATCAGTCATTTTTTCTTTTTTTGATAACATTGGTTGCCGGATATACGGAGAAGCAGATCAATCTGTATTTTATCGCGCTGCTTATCCTGGTTTTGAAAGTTTTTATAATACCCCATGTCCTTAATTTGATAGCGAAAAAGATAAGTGTGGAAGAGAATCTCGGCCTTTTTGTTAACGCGCAGCTTTCGCTCATAGTTGCGCTTGCGCTTACCTATTGCTCCAGGGTTTTTTCTGAAACCCTGGGTTTCGGTATGGACTACAGATTGGCCGCTATTACGGTAGCGTTCTCTGTAATTTTCATAGGCGCGTTTCTCATGATATCCCGCATGAAGGCATTTGCGCAGGTAACAGGGCTTCTGGTAATGGAAAATGGGATATTTCTTTTTGCTTCATTTGTTTCTGGGGGGATGCCATTTTTTGTGGAGATAGCAGTATTTTTGGATGTATTTGTAAGCGTAATCATCATGGGGCTTTTTATCTATAGAGTCAATAAACTCTTTACGCATATTGACGTAAATAAACTCTCGCGCCTAAAAGGATAGCATATATGCAGATATTTTTTATTCTTGGAATTCCGGTTTTACTGGCGCTAACCGCTCTGCTCGTTAAGAAGCAAAGAATTTTCGGGATACTTAACAGCATCGGATATCTCGTGGTATTATGCGGGAGCATCCTGCTTTTAAAGAAAACAGTATTGTCAGGGGGCGTTAAGCTGTGCGGGGATTTTATATATCTTGATGCCTTAAGCGCCTTTTTTATCTTTGTTATTTCCGTAGTAGCTTTCGCGGCTGCGCTTTATTCTGTCGGTTATATCAGGAAAGATATTGAGAAAGGGATAATATCCGAAAAAAAAGCCAGGGTTTATTATATTCTATTTAACCTGTTCTGCTGCTCCATGCTTTTTGTCCCCGCGGTAAATAACTTAGGCATACTTTGGGTTGCTATTGAAATGACTACTCTTATTTCTGCATTCCTTGTAGGATTTTATAACTCCAAGGAATCAGTTGAGGCCGCGTGGAAGTATATCATTATTTGTTCGGTAGGCATAATCTTCGCGCTTTTGGGAACAATCCTTTTTTATTATGCCTTTTCTCTTTCAGGAGGGACCAGGAGCCTGAATTGGTCTATTATAGCAGCCGGCGCCGCAAACATGGATAAAAACATCCTGAAAGTGGCATTTATTTTTATCCTGGTTGGATACGGAACTAAGGCAGGCCTTGCGCCAATGCATACATGGCTGCCAGACGCTCATAGCCAGGCGGTTAGCCCCATCAGCGCGCTTCTTTCAGGGGTATTGCTGAAGACAGCTATCTACGCTATTTTAAGGTTTGGCATTATTATAATCAAGGGTGTAGGATTCGCGTATTTTTCAAATTTGATGATTCTGTTTGGCATGATTTCTCTGGCTATATCCTGCGGTTTTATTTTAGTTCAAAAAGATTTAAAGCGGCTTCTTGCCTATCATAGCGTTGAACATGTCGGCATAATTTCGATAGGCCTGGGAATCGGCGGAATCTTGGGGACAGGCGGCGCTTTGCTGCACGTGTTTAATCATGCCGTGACAAAAGCATTGATGTTTTTTGGAGCCGGTAATGTTGTAAATAAATACCGGACACACAATATGCACGTCATACGAGGAGTAATAAATGTAATGCCTTTTACAGGATTTATGCTTTTCATGGGCGCATTTGCTCTTGCAGGCATGCCGCCTTTTTCTATTTTTATAAGTGAAATCTTAATAATATTTTCCGCTTTTCTTAAAGGGTCTTATCTGGTTGCTTTTTTGTTGCTGGGATTTATTACTGTTATTTTCGGTGCAGTCGTGCATCATTTTAGTAAAATTCTATTTGGCAATAGTCCTAAAGGTATGCTAGCGGTAAAAGAGCCATTAAGCGGGAAACTGGCGTTTTTATTTTTATTCGTTCAAATTTGTGCCGTAGGCATTGTGCTGCTATTTATTAAAAAGGATTTAGCATGGATTGTTCAGAAATTATTTCAAGGATAAAGAAGAAGTTGCCGGATTTTAACCCAATTTCGATCTCGCAGAATTATTCAGAAGAGATTTATATAAGAGTGGATTCTCGGGTTTTTAAGGATACATGCCTTGTGCTGCATAAAATTCTTCCATCACCGGTAATGATGCTTTTTGCAATCGATGAGCGTAAGAAGCTGAACAAATTTGTAATTACTTGTGTTTTTATGGATGTTAAAAAAAGCCAATGGGTTATTGTGAGTATGGACATTCCGCAAGAAAGCCCTTGTTTTGATTCGCTCGCAAAAAGCATACATTCAGCCACTCTTTTTGAAAGAGAGATTTGGGAGATGTTCGGTATTGAGCCTAGAGGAAACCCTGACTTAAGAAGATTGAATTTGCATGACGAGGCCTGGCCACAGGGCAATTATCCTTTACGCAAGGACTTTAACGGAATAAATGGCCAGGTCTTAGGTGAGTATAAATTTGGAAGAGTAGATGGCGAGGGAGTGTTCGAAGTGCCGGTTGGGCCGGTGCATGCCGGGATTATAGGGCCAGGACATTTTCGCTTTAGCGTTGCGGGCGAACCGATTATAAACCTGGAGCTTAGGCTTGGATTTACTCATCGGGGAGTGGAAAAGCTTTTTGAAGGCAAGGCTTATCCTGACGCAATCCGGTTATCAGAATGCGTTTCAGGCGATTCGAGCTTTGCGCATAGCCTTGCGTTTACTCATGCGCTAGAAAAGATTTCAGGGGCATCGATATCCGGCCAGGCAGTTTATTTAAGAGGTATCTTTTTAGAGCTTGAGCGCATGTATAATCACGCAAATGATATAGGGGGCATAGCTATCGATGTGGGTTTTAGTTTTTCTGCCGCGTACGCCTCGATTATCAAGGAGGCGATACTTCAATTAAACGAAAAACTTAGTGGAAACAGATATCTTAAAAAGGTTAATGCTATAGGCTGGGTTTTAGCGGATATAGATGATGTTAAGAAGCAGATACTGCTTAATTCTCTTAAGAGCTTAAAACAGGATTTTAAGGAGTTGGTTAAAATGCTATATTCCAGCGTTTCTTTTATGGACAGGGTGGATGCCACAGGTGTTTTACGCAGGAAAACCGCAGAGGATTTAGGCGTGATTGGCCTCGCAGGCCGCGCTTCAGGCGTACCAATGGATTTAAGAAAGCATTTCTCCCGGATCTATAAGGAAGCTAAATTTAAAATGGCTATACAGGAATCAGGAGATGTCCTGGCAAGGCTGCGAGTCAGGATTTCTGAATTTGAGGAATCTTGCCGTTTGATAGAGGAGTTTACAGGAAAGCTTTCCAAGGGCGAAAAAACCAGCGTCAATCCGGAATTAAAGCAGGGAAGCGCCTTAGGTTACGCGGAAGGGTGGAGAGGCCCTGTCTTATATTGGCTTAAGACAGATTCAGCGGGCTTAATCGAAAGATGCAAGATAGTAGACCCTTCTTTTCATAATTGGCAGGCCCTTTCGTATGCTGTGCTGGGAGAGATTATTCCGGATTTTCCGCTTTGTAATAAAAGCTTTGATTTGTCATATTCAGGAAATGACCTCTAAATTATGATACATATATTAAAGAACAGAATATTAAAAGGCGTGGTAACTAAGCATATCCAGCTGGGATTGCCCAAAGAGATAGAGACAACCGGCCTTGAGTTAAAATCTTTGATTCAGAAAAGATTTGGCAGGTCTTTGCATATACGTGAAGTGGATACAGGTTCCTGCGGCGCCTGCGAATCAGAGATAATTTCCGCAAATAATCCTATTTATGATTTACAGCGTTTCGGAATAAGTTTCGTAGCTTCACCCAGGCATGCGGACGCGCTTTTAGTTACTGGGGCTGTATCTAAAAATATGCTTACTGCATTGAAAAGGACTTATGAAGCGATGCCAGAGCCTAAATTTGTAGTTACATGCGGAGACTGTGCTTTAGATGGGGGGTTATTCAAAGGCTCTTATTATGTCGAGGGCGCGGTAAAAGATATTTTGCCGGTAGCACTGCATATTCCTGGATGTCCGCCCAGCCCGCTGAGTATTATACAAACATTATTAGAATTTTTACGAAGAGGAGCGTTTTGATAAGCAAATTTATTATCACAACTTTGATGCTTGTATGCAGCAATGTATTTATGACATTAGCCTGGTACGGGCACCTGAGGAATTATAATACCAAGCCGTGGATTATCGCGGCTTTAATAAGCTGGGGCATCGCGTTATTCGAATATCTTATACAGGTACCTGCTAACAGGATCGGCTATCAGGTTATGAACCTTGGCCAGCTAAAGATCCTTCAAGAAGTTATAACTTTATCCGTATTTGTTCCGTTTTCTATTTTTTATATGAAGGAGACTTTAAAGCAGGACTATCTATGGGCTATGCTATTTATCCTAGCAGCGGCCTTCTTTATGTTCCGCGGATTAATAGCAAAAGGGTAAAATAAGTTTACAGTATTGCTTGAAATGTAAACTTATTTGACGCCGAGCTTAGACCGATGCAAAAAATATAGCCGCTTTTTAAGGGCAAGAATATGTAAATAATCCTATGCATATCCTTTAATAATAACTAAAAAAGTCGTGCGGTAATATGTCAAGATGAA
>PCTH01000089.1:0-8704 GCA_002771475.1 Candidatus Omnitrophica bacterium CG22_combo_CG10-13_8_21_14_all_43_16
GTAGCGGCCGGCGAAACATTCTCTGCGCCAGAGGCCCTGCCCGGACCCAGGGCACCGTGCCCGCTCGAATCGGCGAGGCTTTTCTTTAGGCCTGACAAAGCAGCGCATCATATGCTTACTTAGAATAAAATTTCTTTATAGTCCTAACGACCTCCTGGGGCTCGTCTACTATGGAGAATATGTCCAGGTCTTCTTCTGAAGCGCGATTAGTATTGATCATTGATTTCTTGACCCAGTCTATCAATCCTTTCCAGTATTCGCTCCCCACCAGCACCACAGAAAACCTTTCCATTCTCTGCGTCTGAATAAGCGTAATGGTCTCAAAAAACTCATCCATAGTGCCGAATCCTCCCGGAAATATCACTGACGCATTTGCGTATTTCAAAAACATAACTTTTCTGCAGAAAAAATACCTGAAATCTATAAGCTTTGTTATAAACCTATTGGGCTTCTGAACTACAGGAACCTGTATATTAAGGCCTATAGACACAATGCCGGCTTTTTTTGCGCCTTTATTGGCTGCCTCCATTATGCCTGGTCCTGCACCTGTAATTATTGCATAGCCGTCTTTGGCAAGTAAAAACGCGGCTTCTTCCGCCAGCTTGTAATATTTATCGCTTGCCTTTGTCCTGGCAGAACCGAATATGGTGACAGCAGGGCCTATCTTGGACAGCTCTTCAAACCCTTCCACAAACTCGGACATTATCCTGAATATGCGCCACGGATCCTGCGCGGTAAAATCATCTCTTTTCAGCATGCATCCCTCCTTTTATTCTATCGCTTTATTCATGTAATCATTAAAATCCACTTCTCCCCCAAGCTCCTGCTTTACCATGCGTATGCGGTCTGCGACATAAGGATGGGAACGGTAACTGGTGTATGTCCTTATAGGGGCTATTTTGTTTGATTCCTGGAGCTTCTTAAGAAGGCTTACTACTGCCCATGGGTCATAACCCGCTTCTTTTAAATATTTAACTGCTAATTTATCAGCCAATGCCTCATCTTCTCTTGAATACGACATAATCAGCTGGCCGAACGCGGCGTCAATACGGCCTGCATCGCCGCTACCAGCCCCTGTTACAGCCATTAGTATACGCAGTATATCATAACCCACGCTTCCCTGCAGCCTTTTTACAGAATGCCTGGCAACCACATGCGCTATTTCGTGCGCAATTACTGCTGCCAGCTCATCATCATTGGAAATCTTATCCACAAGGCCTTTAAAGACATATACATATCCGCCGGGAAGCGCAAATGCATTCACGTCATCCTTGTCTATAACCCTGAATGTGTATTTTACCTCTTTTCTGTCGCTGACAGAGGCAATTTTCTGGCCGACTTTATCAACGCGCTCTGTCATTAACGGATCAGGATCCAGTTTTATCTCTTTGCTCTTTTCAATGCTCTGGGCAATGCTTTTCCCGATATTCACTTCCTTGTCTGTCCCCACAAACATAATATCTTCCTTGCCTGTGGCAGTATTATATTCTCGCGTCGCACAGCCGGACAGAAAAATCCCAAGAGTAAACATAAAAATAATAACCGCGTTTTTCATATAGCATAAGTCTATTCTAAAAAATGACATACGTCAAATATATTCTAATATACTTTTTCTTCGCCAGCCCTGCAGGCCTACGAAAAGACGCCCCTCGCTTCGCTCGGGACTTGCGCAATCCTTAGGCTTTGCCGACGGGCGCTCAAACGCCCCAGCGAGGCGTCCTTCGCTCATTGCTTTTTCTCGCTCGCCCTGTCAGGCAGGTCTGAGGCGCATTAGAAAAATTTTGCCAAATGTCCGCAAGGGATTACAGCGAGCAAATGGCGGAACTGACCCTCGTCCGTAATATATGAAGAATTCCGCCAAATTTGCGAGCTGTAAACCGTAGCGGACGGCAAAATTATTTCAGCGCCGAACGGCCTGCCTGACAGGGCACCATGCCCGCTCGAAAAAGCGATGCTTTTCTTTAGGCCTGCAGGGCTGGCGAAAAAATATATTTATTTGAAGATTACAAGAACTGCTGCGAGGACAAAAAAGAGGGCTGCTGTGGATAGCTTGACAAAGCCGAAGTGTTTTTGCATAAACTTGGAAAACGCGCCGGAAGTGGCTCCGAAAAGGCCGAGCATAAATACAATCACAAGCGGCGCTATAAAAGCAACATTGTAAACCACTAGATATGATAAAGCTGATATGTGTTTATCCGGCATCTTGAGCACATACGCGATTGTAGGCAGATATACCTGTCCCGTGCAGACAGACTCCAATACAGAAACCATAAACCCGGATGTAAATGCTATCCAGGCTATCTTTAATAATGCCTTTCTCCCGCCATTTTTACCCTGCCTGAAATCTCCGCCGATAATTGAATGGATCCTGTTCTTTATTGACTGCGGAAGCTGCAGGATGCTGGTTTTTACATCCTTTGTTTTTTTGAATTTGAAATAATCAATTATACTCAGCACACCCAGCAGAAAAGCAAGGCTGCCCACTAAAATATTAATCGCGAGCGCCAGATAATTGAAAGCGCTCAATGATCTTAAGAATTTAAATATCCCGAGACCTATCAAGAAATACGCCATAAAAACAGCTATTGTAAAAAAACTGCCCGCAAAAATCATCTCCCGCTTCCTGTATCCCGCAAAAGCCAGAAACGACATGAAAAACACAATAGTTGTGAAGGCGCACGGATTCATGCCGTCCAGGAATCCAGCAGCGCCTACTGTATAAGCGCTGAACGCCCCGAATCTGGAAAGTATCACCCGTTCCGCGGCCTCGGGAGACTGATACTCCACGACATCTTCTCTCGTAAGTCTGCTGCTTTCCTTTGATTCTTCAAGCATTGTTTCTATTACCCTGTCCAAACCAGCTTTTATCTTTCCTTCACCCATCAGCACATATCCTGAAACTATTATCTCAGGCACGTAACCGCCTTCTGCTCCGGCTGATTTCTCCAGCTGTATCATCTTGTTGTAATTTTCCGGGATACCGATGTCATATTTTTCTATAATTATTTTCTCGCCATATTTTTCCTCAATATCGGGAAGGATATCTCTGTCGACCTCCATGCAAGACCTGCACCCCACCGCATAAAAAACAAGGACCTTCAACGGCTCTATGGATAACTCTTCATTTTTAACTTCCCTTAAAACAGGCTTCTCCATCTCTTCTTTCTTTATTGCTATAACCGGCTTCTTGGAAACAAGTTTTTTAATAAAGCTATCCCCTTCGTATTTCTCGTCAAGCGGAATAGACTGCCAGTTATAAGAAAGAACAGCGCCTTTATCCTCTATTTCCAAATCAAGCCTGCTGACTTTTCTGGCATGATAGCCGCTGGGCATAATTATTGTATTTCCTGCCTTTATGGGCTCCTGCGTATCCGCATCCCAGTGGCCGCTTAATATAACATCTAAGCCGGCCACGGTATTTGCGAGCTCAACAGAATAGGGTATTCCTATATGGCCTAACACTACGACCAAATCCGACTGGCTGCGTATTTCTTCGACATATTTAGCTATCATTTCCTTGTTCGGCATCACTTCCAGATTTTCGGAATTAATGACATAGCGCTCATTTGTAACCCCCAATATCCCTACCTTGAGGCCATTTTTCATTGTCTTTATTATGTATGGCTTGAAGTACGGCCTATTATTGGACTTATCTATTATATTCGAGGATATCAGGGGAAATTTAAGATTGTATGATTTTTCCTGCAAGAATTTTTCGCCCAGGATAAGATCGCTTTCGCCAACATTCATAGCGTCGTATCCGATCATGTCCATTGCTTTGAGGGATATAAACGCATTATAGGTTATGGTCTGCCTGGTAAACTCAGGGCTGAATAACGGCAGGGTATCGCCTACATCCAGAAGAAGGATATCATCTACGTCTTTTCTAACCTCATTGATATAATTAGACCTTCTCTCGAAGCCTCCGAAATCATCTTTTGGACAATGGCAATTTTCTAATTCCCCTCTTGCATCGCCTGTAAATACAATAGTGAGTTTTTTTGTCTCAGCAAAGCAAGGCGATGCCAATGAAATAAAAAACACCAGGGATATTAAGGATAAAATTATTTTTCTCATCGCGTACCTATATTATATAACAAAAAAGGCCCGGACAAAACATTTTTCCAAAGTTTTGAACGGGCCTCTCTCCCAAAAGCCTTTATTTAAATTATATGACTTCGATTTTAGGCACAGGCTGATCATGCACAGTAGCCACAAAGCCGGATATAGATGAATTACCCTCGACGCCAGAATCATCTATGACCGTAAGGGTTACTTTGTAAGTCCCTAATTTCTTATACGCATGCCTTACCTTTACCCCTTCCGCTATTTCTCCGTCTCCAAAATCCCACTTGTATGTCAGCTTATCCCCGTCTGCGTCGGAAGATTTTGAGCCGTCAAATTCAACATCATCATTCACGCAGCAAACCAGATTAGGCCCTGTGTTTGCCGCAGGAGGAGTGTTCACTTTTATATAATTCGACTCGACTACAGAGGAACAACCTGTTTTTCTCCCGTCGTCAACAACAAGCGTAACTTTATAAAGCCCGCCTTTTGAATAGTTATGCTTTGCCAGGTTTCCGCTGCCGCTCGTGCCGTCTCCAAAATCCCAGGCATAGCTGAGATTATCCCCGTCAAAATCCGATGCGGAGCTTTCAAAATTTACAGATTGCCCTACTGAAATAGCGTCTTTGGAAGCAGTCAACTTTGCCTTCGGCGCGGAATTCACGTCTACGAGAGTAGTATCGGTTGAGCCGGAGCAATCTGTTTTTGTCCCGTCATTTACCATGAGCTTTGCCTGATACAATCCGCTTTTCACATATTTATGAGAAACTAACTTGCTTTCTCCTTTTTCTCCGTCTCCGAAATCCCATGCATAGCTAAGAGAATCTCCGTCGGCATCAGAAGACCCCGAAGCATCAAAATTCACGTCCGCGTTTTCACAAATCTTAAAATCTATGCCCGCGTCTGCTGTGGGAGCCCTGTTTAAGATGACTGTCTTGGTAGCTATTGACTTGTCGCATTTTGCGTTTGTGCTGTCGCTAACCACAAGCTTCGCGACATATTCTCCGCCTTTCGCATATACATGTTTTGTTACCTTGCCTTCTCCTGTTGAGCCGTCTCCAAAATCCCAGGAATATGCGAGTTTATCTCCGTCTAAATCTTTTGAGCCTGAGCCGTCAAAAGTTACCTCTAAAGGATCCCCCGGATTCAGCCTGCATAAAAATGCGTCTTTTCCGGCGTCCGCAACAGGAGGCGTGTTTACGTTTATCTTTAATTTATCGGTTCCTGTATCGCATATCGTGCCTGAATCATCTATTACCGTGAGCGCGACCTGATAATTTCCGCCTTTTTCATATTTATGGTTTACTTTTACGCCTTCTGCTGTCTGGCCGTCTCCAAAATCCCACCGGTATACAAGCTTGTCATTTGGGCTGTCTGTTGTCTGCGAGGCATCAAAGCTGATTGTTTCGTTTATGCATGACATGTCCGGTCCGCCTGCGACGACTTTCGGCGGCTGATTTACCTTCACAATCTTCTGCGTATCAGCAGTATTACATTTCGCGTCTGATGCATCTTTTACCGTCAATTTAACGAGATATTTACCAGCGTCTTTGTAAGTATGTATTGTCCTCATAGACGTGCTCGTCGTACCGTCTCCAAAATCCCAGAAATACGAAAGCTCCAGGTCGCGGTTGTTAGGGTTATATGATTTGGACGCATCGAATGTAAAGGTATTGCATGAAAGAGGTTTCTCGGCAAGTATCATTTTTGGGCCCGCTTCGCCTGGAGTGAAGAATACCGGTATCGACCTGCCTTTATCCGTCAAAAGAGTCAAAGCCATATTGCCCTGCCTCTGCCTGCCTTTTGTTATTTCATAAACCCATCTTTTGCCCATGTCCTGGCTGGAGACATCCACCTCTGTATTTGCCCACATGCCGCTCCCGGAACCGTTTATTTTGAAAGCCTTGGAAGGGCTTATAAAATCTATCGTTCCGCCCACGGGATCCAAATCATAATTGTATTCAAATATCTTTTTTGTGTCAGAAGGTATCTGTGGATAAAAAACCATTTTTGCGCCGTAGGTCTCTGTCATCCTGATCGCGGGAGCAAAGCTAAACGCCTCTAATTCGCTAGGAGCAACGTCTAACGAAAAAAGATTATTGTCATCGCCGGACATTCCTTCCGCGACTATCTTGAAATATCTATAACCGTTAAATTCTTCGCCCCTTGCGGCATCGATTGGCCTGAAACTATAAAATGCCTTGTCATATTTTTCCTCGCTGCCAAATGTCTTCGAATCCAAAAGCTCGCCTTTATAACAATCCGTAGGGTTAATGTCCTCTTCATCGTTAATTATATGGGACTCGTCTGCTTCCAAGATTGAGGTATACGCTTTCTCGCCGCCTAAAATAGAAAACTTTGTCGTAGTATCCCATTGGCCGCATTTTTCATCTATCGCGCCGCCGACATTAGGGTCATAGATAGATATTTCTACGTTGCCTTTATAGCTATCGGGGACCCTTACGAATAAAACCACTGGTTCGTTTTTCATTGCGCCGTATGTCTTGTTGCCTTCCGAACCAAAAACGTAAAAATACTCGACATTGCTTTGTTTTGTGGGAACCTTGTAGCAAAATCCATGCCTTGCTAGAACAAACGAGAAAAATATCACTGCCGTAATTGTCAAAAATAAAAGTTTTCTGCGCATATACCCCTCCTTATAAAAAGTTATTTAATAAGTATTATAAATTATTTTAGTTTCTTTGTCAATGATAAAATTTGGCTACATTATTTCCACGGAAACATCTGCGAGGCCTTTGTCCAGGTCAGCTATTCTGGAAAAGGCTTCCTTGGTGAGGTCTATTGGCCGGTTTAATCTTTTGGCAGGTCCTCTGTCATTGACGCGGACAATGACAGTTTTGCAGTTTTCAAGGTTTGTTACCTTTAATATAGTGTTGAACGGCATGTCCCATACAGCGCAGGTAAGCTCGGAATCGTCGAATCTCTCCATATTAGCTGTCGTTAAGAGGATCCCAGGGTCAGTCTGGGAATACCAGGATGCCTTACCTTTAATAATGACAGTGCTTGTATTGGCCTCTTTTATAGACAAAGCCACAGTTATCATGATTATCAATATAACTGTGGCTTTTTTCATCTTGAGACTCCCAAATAAAAAACCTATTCGGCCTTGTGGCAGAATAGGTTCTTAATTTCGGTAATCCAGCCGCCGTTGCCCTTTAGGACTTTAGGCCTGTTGACTTTGCGCCCCATTCTTTCGAATGGTTTGCCTTTGTCGTAAAACTATTCAGTTGTCTCTAGTAATAAGTATACTACAGATTTTTAAAAAAACAAGAGCTGGCGCGAAGCTGCGCTTCGCTACTCCAAACATGATGGAGTAGCGAAGCGAACGCAGTGAGCTTCGCGCTAAAAGATATTTCTATAATAATTCTGCAGCTAAGGAAGCGAGCGCTGAACGCTCGTTTTTGGTAAGCGTGACATGCCCGAACATTTCCTGGCCTTTCATGCGCTCGACTGCGTAGCTGAGCCCGTTTGAGGATGAATCAAGATAAGGGCTGTCTATCTGGTAAGGGTCTCCCGTGAGGACCATCTTTGTATTATTTCCTGCGCGGCTTACAACCGTTTTTATTTCATGAGGCGTGAGATTCTGCGCCTCGTCTATTATTATAAATTGATTAGGAATGCTGCGGCCCCTCATATACGTAAGGGCTTCGAGCTGTAAGAGATCGCCCTCAATAAGATCATCCACGCGCTCTTTTCTTTTTCTTATGGTAAGTATGTATTCCAGGTTATCATAGATAGGCTGCATCCAGTTTATGAGCTTCTCTTCTTTTGTGCCCGGAAGATATCCTATATCTTTTCCCATGGGTATCACAGGCCTTGAGACAAGCATCCTTTTATAACCATGCTCGTCCACTGTCTTCTTCAAACCTGCCGCAAGGGCCAATAAAGTCTTGCCTGTGCCTGCTGCTCCTACGAGCGTCACCAGTTTTATATTGTCGTCCAAAAGAAGGTCCATGGCTATTGCCTGCTCCTTGTTTCTGGGTTTTATGCCCCAGGCGTCTGCCTGGTCTGATTTTAAAAGCACTACTTTCTTTTGTTTTGCATCATACCTGCCCATGGCAGAGTGCTTAGCGGCTGAATTGTCCTTTAATAACACGTATTGATTCGGAAATAAATTGTTCTGGCTTGTTACAAAAAATTTCTTTTCATAAAAACTGTCTATCTCTTTTGCGCTGACTTCTATTTCCTTCCAGCCGCTGTACAGGCTATCCATGTCCACTTTTTGTTTTTCAAAGTCAACTGCCTTGACGCCTAACGCGTCTGCCTTTACCCTGGCATTGATATCCTTGGAAACAAATATAACCTGGTTGCCTTTCTGCTGCAGGTCATATGCCACCATTAAGATTCTATTGTCGCGCTCATGGGGAGCCACATTTAAAAGGCCCTTGGAATCCACGTGCATTACAATGCGCAAAACACCGCCATTAGAAAGAGGCACGCCTGCGCCAAGTTTGCCGTGCTCTCTCAGGTCATCCAGCATCCTTATTGCTGCGCGCGCATTACGGCCTTTTTCATCGCTGTCTTTTTTGAATATATCCAGTTCTTCGATTACATCAATAGGCAGGACCACTTCATTATCCGCAAACACATTAATCGCATCCGCGTTATGGATAATCAC
>PCTH01000089.1:8770-9436 GCA_002771475.1 Candidatus Omnitrophica bacterium CG22_combo_CG10-13_8_21_14_all_43_16
GTAGCGAAGCGAGGCCGCAGGCCGAGCTCCGCGCTAATCTACATCTTCAGGTACACTAAAATCTATCACAAGATATTTTTCAAAACAATCCTGCAGCCATTCCTTGCCTTTTGTATTAGCATAATCATGATAACTTGAAAATTTATAATCATCCATGCTATTACTAATGCCATGTTTAATGCTGTTATTATGAATATAATTAATCCTTGTATAAAAATCTTCCTCTGTTCTTATTAGCCGCTCCCAGTATTGATACCATACCTTTCTTTTCTTATTATTATCAAACTTATTAATATAAAGAGCTGAATCGCTATGAAATTTTCTGATAAATTTTGGTAATAATTCAAGGGCATCTACATGTATAATAATATGATAGTGATTCTGCAAAACAACCCATGCTTCTAATTTAATACCATATATCTTTATGTCTTTATGGAGTAGCGAAGCGAACGCAGTGAGCTTCGCATCATCATCAAAAAATTTCTCCTTATTCCATGTGCTGGCAGTAACAAAATACAAAGAATCAGGCTGAAATATATGCGGAGGACGATGAGTTTGCATGTTTTACCTTTCTGCGCGGAGCTACGCTCCGCTAATCCAAGCACTCTGGAGTAGCGAAGCGAACGCAGTGAGCTCCGCGCCAAACAGTTCTGCGCGGAGCTACGC
>PCTH01000077.1 GCA_002771475.1 Candidatus Omnitrophica bacterium CG22_combo_CG10-13_8_21_14_all_43_16
CACGCCAAAGAAATTTCTCCTAAATATGCCGGGAATTTGGTATAATCTAGACACTTATGAACTATGATTGTATTATTATAGGAGGGGGGCCGGCAGGCCTTACCGCTGGAATCTATGCTTCAAGGGCCAGGCTCAAGACGCTCCTTATAGAGAGCTATTCCGTGGCGTGCCAGGCCGTCACTACAGACCATATTGAAAATTATCCCGGATTTCCTGATGGCGTGAACGGCTTTGAATTGATAGAGAAGTTTAAAAAGCAGGCTGAGAAATTCGGCGTGGAGTTTATTGCAGGCGAAGTGAAAGCCATCAAGGAAAACAAGTCTGCCTGGGAAATATTGACCGACGATTTGTCTTATACCGGCCGCGCTGTTATTATCGCTAGCGGGGCAAGGCCTAAGAGACTGGATATCCCGGGCGAGGATAAATTCAGGGGCAAGGGCGTATCGTATTGCGCTACCTGCGACGGCGCGCTTTTTAAAAATAAAGAAGTGGTTGTGGCAGGCGGAGGCGATACCGCGCTGGAAGAAGCGATTTTCTTGACTAGGTTTGCGAAAAAAGTCTCTGTTATCCACAGGAGAAACGCTTTGCGGGGGACAAAGATCCTGCAGGAACGCGCATTCAGCAATAAAAAAATAGAATTTGTATGGGATTCGGTTATTTCTGAGATCTTGGGCGATGCCAGGGTCTCGGCTGTAAAAGTAAAGAACGTGAAAACCGGGGCGGTAAAAGACCTGTCATGCGACGGCGTTTTTATATTCGTGGGATATACGCCCAACACAGCTTTTTTAAAGGATCTTTTAACGCTCGATGAGAGTGGTTATATTATAGCGGATGTAAATTCCCTGACTTCAAAGGCCGGGATATTCGCGTGCGGCGACTGCTGTAAAAAGCTCTTGAGGCAGGTGGTCACTGCCGCGGGAGACGGGGCTGTGGCGGCATTCAGTTGCCAGCATTATTTGGAGAGCGCATGAAGGTTTGGCTGTGGACGATAGGGAGCGTGATCGTAATAAGCCTGATTTCCTTGATCGGCGCGGCTACGCTTTCGCTGAATAAGACAAAACTCAGGGCAATGCTGTTATTTATGGTGAGCTTTGCGGTAGGCGGGCTGTTCGGGGACGCGTTTATACATCTATTGCCGCAGTCATTCGAAGCGTTAGGCGCAAATCTTAAAACATCGCTTTATATATTGGGTGGCATTTTCATTTTTTTTATTCTTGAAAAATTTATCCGATGGAGGCATTGCCACATACCCACTTCCAGGGAACATATCCACCCCGTAGCTACGCTGAATATAATAGGAGACGGGGTGCATAATATGCTGGATGGGATGATAGTGGCCGCGAGCTTTGCCGTATCAGTTCCTATAGGCATAGCAACCGCTCTCGCAGTGATACTGCACGAGATCCCCCAGGAGATAGGGGATTTCGGCATACTTGTCTATAGCGGCATGTCTGTGAAAAAAGCGCTTTTTTTTAATTTTCTTTCAGCGCTTACAGCTGTAGTAGGCGCGGTAATAGCCCTTACCCTTGAATCCAGGATAAAAGGTTTTTTAACATATCTTCTGCCCATAACAGCGGGCGGGTTTTTATATATCGGCGGATCTGACCTGATACCGGAACTTCACAAGGAAGACCATGTAAAGATTTCCACATCGCTCGTGCAGCTTGCTGCGATCATGCTGGGTATCGGCATGATGGCTTTATTGGTTTTTGTTGAATAAAAGAAAGGGGGGTAGGATGAAGAAAATACTTTTTGTGTTTCTCGCGGCTGTAGCTTGCTTGTCATTTGTATCCGTATCTTTTGCCAGAGGTATGGGAGATAAAAAAATGGATAAAAAAGGCCAGCATTGCCCTATGTATAAGATGATGGGCACTAAAGAACTTTTAGCGACTCAGGACGGCGGAGTGGTATTAATGATAGGCAACAAGCTTATAAAATATGACGCGGGCATGAACCTGGTAAAAGAAGTAGAAATAAAGATAGACATGGAAGCCATGAAAAGCGCGATGGAAGAGATGAAAAAGAACTGCCCGATGATGGACTCCAAGAAATAGAAGGGATAACGTGTTTACGAAGACAGCTCCGTTATTGATATTTGCCGTTTGCTATCTGCTTTTTATATTTTTGCCCAGGAGAAGGACCGTCATAGCGGTTCTCGGAGCCATGCTGCTTATTCTCCTCCAGTCGCTTTCGCTGAAGCAGGCTTTTTACGCGATAAACTGGAACGTGATGGGGATATTCGTGGGCACGCTGGTAGTGGCTGATATCTTTATGGAAAGCAGAGTCCCTGCGTATATCGCGGAGATAATAGTTGATAAGGCTAAAAATACAGCCTGGTCGATATTATTGATATGCGGCCTGACCGGGTTTATCTCGGCGTTTGTGGAAAATGTGGCGGCTGTTTTGATAGTCGCGCCTATCGCATTGTCACTGGCAAAAAAATTAAAGATAAGCCCTGTGAACATGATGATAGGCATAGCTATCTCCAGCAATCTTCAGGGCACAGCCACCCTCATCGGCGATCCGCCCAGCATGCTCCTGGGCGGTTTCGCGAAAATGAACTTCATGGATTTTTTCTTTTATAAAGGCAGGCCCAGCATATTTTTTGCTGTTGAATTAGGGGCCCTCGCCTCATTTGTCGTTTTATATTTTATATTCAGGCGGCACAAAGAAAAGGCGCAGATAATGCCCGTTGAAAAAGTAAAATCGTGGGTGCCTGCCATTCTTTTGGTAAGCCTTATAATTTTATTGGCCGTGTCCTCGTTTTTTGATACGGGTTTTTCGTACATGGCGGGCATGATCTGCATGGCATTCGGTATTATCTCCATGGCCTGGAAAAAATTAATAAATAAAATCCCTATTGCGTACGGCATAAAATCTCTGGACTGGGAAACAACGTTTTTCCTGATGGCCATATTTATCCTCGTAGGCAGCATAACAATATCCGGCTGGATCGGGGTTATCTCAAATTTTCTTTCAGGGCTGGTGGGCAGTAATATATTTTTGGGCTACACACTGCTTGTTTTTATGGCGATGCTGCTCTCTGCCTTCATAGACAATGTGCCTTTTCTGGCAGCCATGCTTCCGGTCGCGATTTCCATGGCAACGCAGCTTAATATACATCCATCCTTATTTTTATTCGGCCTTCTTATAGGAGCCAGCCTTGGCGGAAATATCACTCCCATAGGCGCGTCCGCGAACATTGTTGCCTGCGGGTTATTAAAGAAAGAAGGCTATGAAGTCAGGTTTAAGGATTTTGCAAAGATAGGCCTTCCGTTCACAATCGCGGCGGTAACCGCGGCATACCTGTTTATCTGGTTTATTTGGAAATAACAGGAAATTTCAGGATATAGCCGCAGACTTGATTAAGCGGCAAAATGTGATATAGTCTATACAGCAGTTTTATGGATAAAATTAAAGCGAATAAAACTATTGTTGCGATTATTGTATCTTTTGTCGTATGTTTATTTGTCTGTATAGGCATCCCGGCTTTAGCAGGCGATCCTCCCCTTGAAATATCCAGCATAGAAAAGGTTTTATCCGGGCAAATGCCTCCTGAAGAAGCGCAGAAGGCAGCTGATAAAGTTCAGGAAGACCTTAAAAAGAATCCCAGAAATAACGCTAATTACGCAGCGCTCGCTTTTCTTTATGATTATACGGGAGACTACGAAAAGGCGCTGGAAGCCTTGAAATCAGAGATAAAATATACCCCTGAAAGAAGCGAATGGGATGTGGTTTACGGAAACCTCGCGAGAGAATACCTGAATCTGGGAAGAGCGGATTATATCCAAAAGCCTGCCATTAAATCGTTAAGGTTCAATCCCAGGAATATCGCCAGCCATTTGCATTTATTGAACTATTATATCCTGAAAGGCCAGTATAGGGAAGCGGGTCTGGAGCTTAAGATATTAAGCAAGCTGGATGAAGAGGCTGATTTTTATTATGACATTTATATATCCTGCGTCAATAAGCTTAAGGATGCAAATAAGGTAAAGGAGCTTTTCAAGGAAGTTGTCAAAGCCAACCCCGACAGCTATCTGGCTCACAGGGTGCTGGGGACGATCATAAGGGATTCTTCTTACGATGATATGGAAGAAAATCTGCCTTTGGCGATGAGCTTTTTTAATAAGGCCCTGGAATTAAATCCGAGATATATCCCCACATATATCTCTATAGCTAATACCTATATGTATCTGGGGTTAAAGACTAATAAGAAGCCGTATTTCCAGGATGCCATGGCGTGGGTTGATAAGGCGCATAAGATAGACCCGAAAAATTCAAAATTGGCTCATTGCGCCGGCAATATATTTTTAGTCATGGAGGAATATGACAAGGGAATAGAAAAACTTGAATACGCATTTGAGAGGGGCATTAACGACAGGGACGCCGCAGAGCTCCTTGCCATAGCCTATAATAACAAAGCTTATTTATATTACGAGGCCGGAAAAAACATCAAAGAAGGCTTGAGGATCATTGACAGGGCAATCGCGCTTAATCCGAATAGCGGCCTTATCCTGAGCACGAAAGCAGAGCTTTTATATAAGGCGAAAAAGTTCAAAGAGGCCTATCAATATATTCAGAAGGCAGCTGCATTGGAACCGGATGAGCCCGGGATCAAAAATGACCTGGAAATCATGGAGGCGGCTGTCCAAATAGGCCGCTAAAATAGTTATTGACAAAAACAGAAAAAGTGCTATACTGATTGCAATCAGTAAAGTAGTAGTAAATAAGGGATTAGATGTCTGGAGCCGTAAGGTAACGAGTACTAACCTTGCGGCGTTTTTGTTTCTGTCATTATTTGCTATAATCTTAGAGAAAGGGGGTAGTGAGTAATGGCAAGAGGAAAAGTAAAGTGGTTCAATAACCAGAAAGGTTATGGATTTATTACGCCTGAAAACGGTAAGGATGTATTTGTGCATCATAGCGTTATACAGGGAGAAGGCTATAAGTCTTTAGAAGAAGGCCAGGAAGTGGAATTTGAAATACAGAATGGTCCTAAAGGCGAGCAGGCCGTCAACGTAACAAAGGTATAACCCAGCGGAAATTAGTCAGTTAATAAGGCCCGGCATCGTAAAGATCCGGGCCTTATTTTTTTGCCCGAAAATTTAATTTGCCTTTAAGATACTAAAATGGTATCATATAAATATGTTATTGGAAATGCATTGCCATACTTCAAGGTATTCCAGGTGCAGCCAGATAGCTCCGGCGAACCTTGTCAGGCAGGTGAAGAAAAAAGAGCTGCAGGGGATTGTCATTACGGAGCATCATTATCTATGGAAAGGCGATGAGCTGGAAGCCCTGAGGGTCGAGGCGGAACTGGATAAAAATTTTCTGATATTATCAGGCCAGGAGGTGGTGACGGATATCGGCCATGTTCTGGTATTCGGCGCGCCCGGGACGATAGAAGAAGAGACCAGCCTGGAAGCCCTGAGGCGGGATTTTCCGGAAGCCGCTTTGGTGTGGGCGCATCCTTTCAGGGACGGGAGCGTGCCTGACGAAAAGAAATTGCTGAACCCCATGCTGGACGGTGTGGAGATATTCAGCATGAATCATACTCCTAAGGAGAATTATCTCGGGCTGAAGACATGGCATAAATATAAATTTACAGCTACAAGCGGAAGCGATACCCACGCCGAAGGCATGGCGGGGGCATATCCCACCCAGTTTGATCACCCTATTTTTACAATCGGCGATCTCGTAAACGGAATTAAAAAGTCCGGATGCAGGCCGTTTTTTAAGGAGATCCCGCGTTCAGGTACGAATAGCACGGTTACAGAAATTACAATCGGCACAAAAGGCGATGATGAATCCAGGAACAGGATTATTTTAAAAAATATAACCGGCGACAAGAAATGGGAGGCCCTGAAAACGTCTTCTGAGATCACGGCATTTTTATACAAGAACGGTTTCGGGGAGGGCCAGTTCAGGGTGCCAGGCATAATAGATATAAACGACGAAGAAAGGCTTATTATTGAAAATGGCCAGCGCGGGAAAAATCTCTTTGATTTACTGACGCGAGTGGATAAGTCAATAGGGGCGGATTATTTCAGGCTAGCGGCCAGGTGGCTGGCGAGGTTTCATAATAAGGCGATAAAAGAGGGCGACATAAAGGGCGTTATTAAAAAAGAACTCAGAAGATTTGATTCTTACCTGGATTCTTTTAAAAGGGCTAAAAGTCCGTATCTGAAAAAAATAGAGCCTGTGATAAAATATGTAAAAGAGCGCGAAGAAGGGATGTTTCTGAAAGAGAAAAATTCGTTTATATTGAACCACGGGGATTATCATCCCAAGAACATTATCATAGGCCAGGACCTGCAGCATGACATAACAACTCTTTTTATTTCAGTGATAGATTTCGGGAGCAGTATTTTATTCCCCAGGGCGTTTGATGTGGGATATTTTATATCCCAGTTTCAGAGCCAATTTTTCAGCCATCCGGATGTTTTAAGATATTACAAAGAGGCGGATTTTATTGACACTTATATTAAGGAAGCGGATAATATACCTGAGGATTTCTCTGGCCAGGTCAAGCTATTCAAAATAAGGGCAAACCTGAGCATAGCAGCATATCTCATAAAAGTGGGCAAGGGCCAAAGCCCAAAAATGAATTCAACATTGTCATTTTTATAGTTGTCCGGGGATTAGTAATGGAAGGGGGCAATATGGAGAGAAAAAACCTGGTAACAGTAAAAGGAAATGCGGTAACTTTATCGGGAGAAGAGGTTAAGGTTGGTCAGAAGGCGCAGGATTTTAAGGCGCTGAATACCGGCCTGGAGGAAACAACTCTTTCGAGTTTCAAAGATAAGATAAAACTGATCGCTTCTGTGCCGTCTCTGGATACCCCCGTATGCGATCTGGAGATAAAGAGGTTCAATGACGAGGCGGCAAAACTTTCCAAAGACCTGGCGATCATATTTATTTCAATGGATCTCCCTTTTGCGCAGAAAAGATTCTGCCAGGCAAATGAGATAAAGGCGGTAAAAACCCTGTCAGACCACAGAGACGCTGATTTCGGCCGGAAGTTCGGGGTATTGATAAAAGAGATGAGGCTTCTGGCAAGGGCTATATTTATACTGGATAAGGATGATGTCATCAGATATGTTCAGATAGTGCCTGAACTGTCATCCCCGCCTGATTACGAGCGGGCTTTGGAAGCCTTGAAGGCGGTTGTGAAATAAAGACATCCTATAAAGAGTAAAGATAAATTTTAATAGATTTTCAAAGAACAA
>PCTH01000079.1 GCA_002771475.1 Candidatus Omnitrophica bacterium CG22_combo_CG10-13_8_21_14_all_43_16
TTATTTTTTGCAGATTTTTGAAAGAATTTTGCCTCCGGATGTGTCATGTATAGCAGAAAGGAGGATAAATCGGCTAGATATTTGTATGGATAATAGTACATATTATTATATTGACAAATAGCCAGATTTAAGGTATATTTAATATGGAAATAGAATCCGGAAGCTTTATATGGGATTTGGAAAAAGAATCAGATAATATCAGTAAACACAGGGTAGATTTTAGTACAGCTTGCGAGGTATTCAAAGATCCGAAGAGAAAAATCTATATAGATTCCAAGCATAGTAAAGAAGAAAACAGGTTGTTTTGTATAGGAAAAATCGGAAATAGGGTTTTAACAGTCAGATTTACGTACAGAGGCCATAAAATCAGGATATTCGGCGCGGGTTATTGGAGAAAAGGAGAGCTATATTATGAAAGAGAAGATAATAGATTCAAATAAGCCTATAGGAAAATTGACCAGGGTTAATGACTTTCTCCCGAGGCCGGAAGATCTTATCATGCCGGAAGAAACTATAAAGATCACCCTGCTTCTTAAGAAATCAAGCGTAGACTTTTTTAAGCATAAAGCCGACAAATGCCACACCAAATACCAGAGAATGATACGCGAACTTGTAGACAGATATGCCGCGCAATATTCTTCTGTTAAATAGGGGGGGGGGGGATTCTAAAAACTTGATATTCCTTTTTGGAATATCAAGATGTGAAATCATCGCCGTCCTATTTCGCCCCGGCCATTTCTCCCATCCTTTGCCGCACCCGGCTTTAACCACCTCCACCTACGCGGTGTAAAAATTTTGAAAGAAAACTGCCTCCGGATGTGTCTTATATAATAGACAACCTAAGGTGCCAATTCGGCATCTTATACCAGGAGGGGGTATGGAGAAAGAGCTGGTTCCAGAAGCAGCAATAGAACAAAGGATATTTTTGATTAGAGGTAAAAAGGTAATGATTGATAGAGATCTTGCAGGATTATATGATGTAGAGACGAAATATCTAAACAGGCAAGTAAGACGCAATAAAGAAAGATTTCCAGAAGAATTTATGTTTCAACTTATGCCTGATGAGAAAGACGAACTGGTGACAAATTGGCACCGGTTCGAATCTATGAAGCACTCTTCAGTTTTACCATATGTATTTACAGAGCATGGCGTTGCGATGCTTGCAAGTGTTTTAAATAGTGATATAGCAGTTAAAATTAGTATCATCATTATTAAAACATTTGTAAAATTGCGGGAAGTACTATTAACTCATAAGGACCTTGCATATAAATTAGCCGAACTTGAAAGGAAAGAGAAACATGATGAAAATATACAGGCTATTTTTGAAGCAATTCGCAAACTTATGACGCCTCAGCCTATTAAACCAAAGCCGCAAATAGGGTTTAAGTAGGCTTTTGTCAACTTAGGGATTGACAGGTGAGAGAAAGGGCAGGTAAAATATTGATATGACTGATATAATAGATATTATTAAAGCCCGCAGGAGTATCAGAAAATACCTGGATAAGCCTATTTCTAGGGAAATCGTAGATAAGCTTGTTGAAGCGGCTAAATGGGCGCCGAGCGGTATGAATGAACAGCCCTGGGGGTTTATTGTTGTGCAGGATAAATTGCTTATAAAAGAGCTTTCCGACCGCTCCATACCTTATATTAATAAGATGATAGAAGAGAATCCGAAGTTTATCAGATATAAAAAACGTATGAAAGCAAAAGATTTTAGCATATTTTATCATGCGCCATGCGTGGTTATTGTACTCGGAAGGATTGAAACGTTCTTTTATCAGAATGACTGCGCAATGGCAGCCCAGAACCTGATGTTGGCTGCCGCGTCCATGGGAATAGGATCGTGCTGGGTAGGTATGATGGCTACCCTGGATCAGGACAAATGGTTCAGAGAAAAGTTCCAAGTGCCTGATAATTATAGGGTTGTGGCTCCTATTACCCTCGGATATTTCGAAAATAAAGACATACCTATTATTGAAAGAAGGCCTCCGGAGATTCTTAAGTATTTCTAGTCCTTGCCTGAATGCCCACTTATTGATATAATAGTACCCATGGAAAAAGCAGAGATAAAATATATAGGCGGTATGAAATTTGAAGCAAAGAACAGGTCGCATTCTGTAATAATAGATCAGCCGCAGGCAGCTGGAGGCGAAGATAAAGGCTTTACCCCGCCGGAATTATTCGTAGATTCTCTTGGGTCGTGCATCGGCGTATATGTTTTAGGATTTTGTAAAAATACGGGCTTGAATCCGGATGGCATGAAAATAATCCTGGACTGGGAAAAGGCAAGCGATAAGCCTTCCAGGATTCAAAAGATAAGCGCAAAGATAGAATTGCCTAATGCTGATCCGGGCCAGAGAAAAGCAGCGCTTTTAAAAGTCGCTGAATCCTGCCTGATCCACGAAACAATAAAACATCAGCCGGAGATAAGCATAGAATTGGTATAGGAGGGATAGATGGATAATTTTAAGGTATTGCTTGATGAAAAAAGTATCCCGAGGGCATGGTATAATATTCAGGCAGATTTGTCTAATCCTTTGCCCCCTCCTATAAACCCAGGAACTCACAAGCCTTTGACTCCTGATGAACTGGCGCCTATATTTCCGATGGAGCTTATAAAACAGGAGATGTCGCTTGATAAGTGGATAGCAATACCCGATGAGGTCATAAAGATTTTGAAACTTTGGAGGCCTACGCCTTTACGCAGGGCGCATAATCTAGAAAAAGAACTTAAAACGCCGGCCAGGATTTATTACAAAGATGAAAGCGGCAACGGCCCTGGAAGCCATAAACCTAATACAGCAATAGCCCAGGCGTACTTTAATAAAAAAGAAGGAGTGAAGCGCATTGCCACAGAAACAGGCGCGGGCCAGTGGGGAAGCGCTTTGTCGTTTGCATGCAAAATACTCGGATTAAAATGCACCGTTTATATGGTAAGGTGCAGTTATGAGCAAAAACCTTTCAGAAAATCTCTTATGCATACATGGGGCGCAGAGGTATTTAGCTCTCCTACCAATAAAACAAAAGCAGGCAGGGGAATTTTAAAAAAGATGCCGCATACTCCCGGAAGCCTTGGTATTGCAATATCAGAAGCAGTGGAAGACGCAGTCACGCATACTGATACAAAGTATTCTCTTGGAAGCGTCCTTAATCATGTAATGCTTCATCAGACTGTAATAGGGCTTGAGGCAAAAGAACAATTGAAGCTCATAGGAGAAAAGCCGGATATCATGATAGGCTGCGTTGGCGGAGGCAGTAATTTCGCAGGGCTCACTTTTCCGTTCATGAAAGATAAGATGGAAGGCCAGGATATCAGATTTATAGCTGTTGAACCTACAGCGTGCCCGACTCTTACAAAAGGGCCTTACAGGTATGATTTCGGCGACACAGCGCAGATGACGCCTTTATTAAAAATGTATACCCTTGGCCATGATTTTGTGCCTGAAGGAATACATGCAGGAGGGTTGAGATACCATGGCATGGCGCCACTGGTCTCTATATTATTTAAAGAAAAACTTATCGAAGCGCGCGGGTATCATCAAACAGGGGTTTTCAAGGCAGCGCTTTTATTTGCAGGAACCGAAGGGATATTGCCTGCCCCTGAAACCAGCCACGCTATCAAGGCGGCGATAGACGAGGCGCTGGTATGCAAAAAAGAAAATAAAGAAAAATGTATCGTATTCAATTACTCGGGCCACGGGAATTTTGACCTGGCTGCTTATGATGCCTACATGGCAGGAAAGCTCAAGGATTACGAGCACCCTGCAAAGGCGATTAAGAAAGCGATCAAATGCCTGCCTAAGATTGACTGAAAATATCATCTACGCTAAACCTATGACCAAAGATAAATACGAAGCCATATTCTGTGATTTAGGAAATGTCCTTATAAATTTTGACCACAGGATTGCTGTTAAGAAAATACTTGCCAATACCAGGAAAAATGAACATGACATCTACCAGCTTTTCTTTGACTCAGGCCTTACAAAGGATTATGAAGAGGGGAAGATCTCCTCTTCAGATTTTTTCAAAAAGGTCAGGGATTCCCTGGAGCTGGATATGGGCAATGAAAAATTATTGCCTATCTGGAATGACATATTTTTCGAAGGCCCGCTTAATAAAAAAATTCAGGCTTTTCTCGGAGAAGCAAAAGAAAAATATAAGCTGGTTATGATTTCAAATATAAATGAAACTCATTGGGAATTTCTTAAAAATAGAGTTCCCGTATTCAGCAAATTCGACAAGCTTATTCTTTCTTATGAAGTAGGGTTCAGAAAGCCTGCGAAAGAGATTTATGATGCAGCGCTTAAGTCAGCGAATGCAGTGCCTTCAAAGGCATTTTATATAGATGACAGGAAAGATCTGATAGAAGCGGCTTCAAAGTTCGGCATAAAAGGCGTGGCATTTGAAGGAGAAGAGGCTTTTGAAAAAATAAAGGTAGCGTTGGCATGAAATGTCTTATTATTGACGGGTATAATGCAATAAGCAAGATAAAGGCATTCGACGCAAAAAAAGACATAAGCCTTGAGGCCTCGCGCCTGTCTTTTATAAAGGCGCTTTCGGATTTCAAAGAGAGAAATCGCAAGTTTGATAAAATAATAGTTGTCTTTGACGGCAAAAGCGAAAGCCTTGGTTTATCCAGAGAGACATATGGCGGGATAGAGGTGTTATTTTCGCATAAGGATAAAGACGCCGATAAAGCGATAATAGACATACTCAGGGTATCATCAGAAAAAAACAGGATAACGGTTTCCTCCGACGATAATTTTATAAAAAATCATACAAGGGTATTTGGCTGCGAGATGATGAGCGTCTCGGCATTGGAGGATTTAATTAGCTTGAAGAAGAGAGCCGCTAAGGGTAAAATAATAAAAGAAGACTTGGAAAACAATAAAATGGAAGATATCACAAACGAGCTGAAAAAATACTGGGGAGTGAAATAAAATGGAAAGAAACGAGCTTAAGCCTGTGCATATAGAGGCTTTTGACCTGGACGACGCGTGGTTCAGATGCCTTTCGAAGATTTTAGAGGCAGGGCATGTCTATACGATTACGAGAGGAAGCTACGCAGGCCAGAAGAGGCTGGAATTTGATTTTGTAACAATCAGGGTAAAAAATCCAAGCCATCAGATAATACCTATAATGTCGGAAGGCGCAGGGATTCCGGCGCCTACAAGCATGGAGTATATAAACGGGTATCTTGCGTATCTATTAACAGGCCAGAAAACAGAAACAGAGGATTATACATACGGCGAGAGAATGGTGGACGCCAAGATAAGGATGAAAGAAACAGTCAATAATAAGGAGATGGTAAAAGAAATGCCTCTGGATGTGAATCAGGTAGAGGAAGTGATAAAGATGTACAAGACCCAGGGGTATGGCACAAACCAGGCAACAATAGAAATAGGAATGCCCTCTGACATAAAACTGAATGATCCTCCGTGCCTAAGGCTTATAGACACAAGGATCCGCTATGGCAAACTGCATTTTTTCCCGTATTTCAGGTCCTGGGATTTATGGGGAGGGTTTCCTTCCAATTTGGGCGGACTGGAGCTTGTAAAGCAGTATATGGCTGAGGAGATCGGCGTAGGTAATGGCGAAATCATAGCCACCAGCAAAGGCCTTCATCTCTACGATTATTCCTGGGAGTTTGCAAAACAAAGGACAGGAAAAACAGATTTGCAAATAGGTTAAAACGATTAATATGTATCCTATAATAGCTAAAATAGGGCCTTTTACAATATATAGCTATGGCATGATGGTCGCCATAGCTTTTTTATTCGGCGTACTTATTGCCAAGCTAGAGGCGGCAAGAAAAAAAATCAATCCGGATCTGTTATATGATTTCAGTTTTTATCTCTTAGTGGGGTCTATAATAGGCGCAAGGGTTTATTATATCTTTTTTTTCGATCTCAAAAGTTTTTTGGAAAACCCTTTAGCTATTTTTAAAATATGGCAGGGCGGGCTTTCTATACACGGGGGCATATTCGCGGGCATAATAACAGGGCTTATATTTTCAAAGATCCGAAAAATTTCTTTCTGGGTTTTGGCTGATCTGATAGTTCCTTCTATAATACTGGGGCAGGCAATAGGCAGGATCGGATGTTTTCTAAACGGATGTTGCGGCGGGATAAACGGCCATCCGACCCAGATTTACGAGTTAATCTTAGATTTCTCGGGATTTTTGTTATTGTGGAATCTGAGGAAAAAGATTAAGTTTGAAGGCGGTTTATTTTTATTATACCTAATGATGTATAGCGTGATAAGGATTATTGTTTCGCAGTTCAGGGGGGACAATCTTTATCTATGGGGCACCGGCCTGACATTGGCAGATCTTACCAGTATAGCGATGTTTATAATAGCGTCGGCTTTATTTCTAAAGAAAAGGCATGGTTAAGAAAATAATTTTCAACGTAGTGATCATAATAATTTTAGTAATGATAGGCGCCGCGATCATAAAGGCCAATAAGCCAACGCCAGGCGCCTTAAAATCCGCTTTAAGCAACATTGAAAAACCAGGCTCAAATTTAAATCCAAAAGAAGCAAAATATTACAGGGTGATAGAAGAATGAAAAAAGTCAAATGCCTATTGTGCCCCAGGGGTTGTGAATTAAAAGAAGGAGAAAGAGGAAACTGCAGGTCCAGAATGAATATGGGCGGCAAGCTTCAGACACTTGTTCACGGAAAACCCTGCGCAGTGCACGCGGACCCGATTGAAAAAAAGCCTTTTTATCATTTTCTGCCAGGGTCTTTATCGTATTCATTGGCTACCGCAGGGTGTAATTTACACTGCCTTTATTGCCAGAACTGGGAAATATCGCAGTCTAACCCTGAAGATACTGTGAATATGGACATGTCTCCGGAACAGGTTGTGCAGGGCGCGATAGAAAATAACTGCAGGAGCATTGCGTGCACTTACTCAGAGCCGATCATATTTTTTGAGTACGCAGCTGATATAGCAAAAGAAGCTCGCAAAAATAATATATTAAATGTCTGGGTTACGGCAGGCTACATAAACCAGAAGCCTTTAGAAGAGGCCTGCGGTTTTTTGGATGCTATCAAGGTTGATTTTAAAGGCATAACAGAAGATTTTTATCAAAATGTTACCAGGGGCAGTATAGGCCCTGTGATGAACGCTATAAAACTTATAAAAGAAAAAGGAATTTGGCTTGAGATA
>PCTH01000039.1 GCA_002771475.1 Candidatus Omnitrophica bacterium CG22_combo_CG10-13_8_21_14_all_43_16
GTCAATGCTATATTAAAAAACAACAGGTCCCTCGTTCGCCACCTTTGGTGGCGAGACTCGGGATCAAATTTTGCTTCGCAAAATTTGGGAGGAAAAATGTTAAAGAAACTAAAAAAGGTGCTGTCGCTGGAGAATGAAAACCGGGTAAGCCGCGAAGAGTTCATGCAGCTTGTCCAGCAAAAGGCGTATGAGATTTATGAAAAAAGAGGCTGTAAGCCAGGGAACGATCTGGAAGACTGGCTTAACGCCGAAAGATTGGTTAAACTAGGCCTTGGGATAAAATGATATATTGGGCTCCGCTACTACATTTTTATCAGCCTCCGACTCAGTCACATAAAGTACTGGCAGAGATCTGCGAAGAATCCTACAGGCCTTTGGTAAAGGTCTTTAAGGATCATCCTGAATCCAGGGTTACCATAAACATGTGCGGGGTATTGACCGAGATGCTGGCTGACCATGGCTTTGGGGATGTTACGGCCGGCCTTGGGGAACTCGGCAGGCTTGGCCAGGTAGAATTCGTGGAATCAGCGAAATTCCACGCGATATTGCCGTTAATACCGGAAAGCGAAGCCAAGAGGCAGATAGAATTAAACAAAAAAACAAACCTGTCTTTTTTTAAAGATAGTTATAAGCCGAGGGGATTTTTTCTGCCTGAGATGTGTTATTCTGACGCTGCGGGTTCTATCGTGCGTGGCATGGGCTATGAATGGGTTATAGTGAGCGGCATAGCGAATCAGGGGAAATGGCCGATGGACTACGTGACATCTTTTAAACTCGGCTCAGGCTCCATGAAGGTGTTTTTCAGGGACGATATAATCAGCAATATGATAAGTTTCAAAAACATAGATGCGCCGGGTTTTGTATCAAGGATTAAAGAGCTGGCTGAAAAGAAGCAGGATGCCTATATAGTAACAGCCATGGATGCGGAGACATTCGGCCATCATGTCAAAGGCTGGGAAAATGCATTTCTTGGCAAGGTCTATGGAATCATAAAAGATTCCAAAGAAGTAAAAGCGGTTAAGATCAGCGAATTACTGGAAAAATTTCCTGTAGTGAAAGGGAGGCCCCCGAGGCCTTCTTCCTGGAGCACCTCTAACGAAGAAATAATGGCCGGAAACTATTACCCGCTGTGGAACACGCCTCACAATACGATCCACAGGCTGCAGTGGGAGCATATGAATATATGCCTGAAGATATTCCAGGAAGCAGAAGATAAATCTGATAACGAAAAATCAGAGCAATTTTTTAATACAGCCAGAGAAAACCTGGATATGGCTTTGCACAGCTGCCAGTTCTGGTGGGCTAATAAAGACAGGATGTGGAGTGAAAATCTTATAAATAAAGGACTTATTTTACAGGAAGAGGCGGTATTTAACGCGTATTTGGCAGTGGCCAATTCAGGGCGCAGGGATTGGGAAAAGAAAAAGTGCTATAGAAAAATGATTACCGCAAGGTATATAGCCGGTAAAATCAGAGACGAGATTCTATCTTAAAGAAAGGACTATCATGAACATTTTATTTATTTCCCCGGAGGTTTTTCCTTTTGCTAAAACAGGAGGCCTGGCAGATGTGGCGGGGTCATTGCCGGAGGCTGTCGCAAAAAAAGGCCATAAAGCGAGCACGATACTCCCTTATTATCAGTTGGTCAGGAAAAATGGTTTCAAGCCCGTTGTGTTTAAGAAAAATATACCCTTGAGGATAAATAACAGGGAAGAATCTTTCAACCTTCTTCTTTTAAAGCATAACGGCGTGGACGTGTATTTTATAGAGAAAAACGAGTATTATGACAGGGAATTTTTATACGGCACGCCTCAGGGAGATTACCAGGATAATGCCTTCAGGTTCGGTTTCTACGCAAAGGCGATACTGGCGTCTATACCTTATATAGGCAGGCAGGACGTATTTCACTGCAATGACTGGCAGTCAGGCCTGGTACCTTTATATATAAAGGCCCATCATAAAGACGATCCGCTTTTTAGTAACGTAAAGATACTTTTCACGATACATAACATGGCTTACCAGGGGCTTTTTGTTAAAGATGTGGTACCTTATCTGGATATATCCTGGGATTTATTTAACCAGGACGGGGTTGAATTCTGGGATAAGCTGAGTTTTATGAAAGCAGGTATGGTTTTTTCAGACGCGATAAGCACTGTCAGTAAAGGTTACAGCAAGGAAATCCTGACGCCTGAATTCGGATGCGGGCTGGACGGCTTATTAAAATCCAGGGAAAAAGACCTTTACGGCATAGTAAACGGGGTTGATTATTCTATCTGGAATCCCGCAGTAGACCAGTTTATAGCCAAAAAATTCAATGAAAAAGATTTGAAAGGCAAGATAGAATGCAAAAAAGACCTGGCTGAATCATTTGAAATAAAATATAACGCCAAGAGGCCGATCATAGCCATGATAACCCGCCTTGCTGAACAGAAAGGCATAGATCTGGTTGTGAATATCATGAAAGATCTCCTAAAAGATTCTGATTTTGTTATCCTTGGGTTCGGAGAAGAAAAATACAACAAGATATTCCAGGAAATGGCTAAAAAATATAAAGGCAAAGTGGGCGTCAGCATAAAATTTGATAATGCGCTGTCTCATAAGATGGAGGCAGGCTCTGATATGTTTTTGATGCCTTCCAGGTATGAGCCGTGCGGCTTAAACCAGATGTACAGCCTGAAATACGCTACTGTGCCTGTGGTAAGGGCAGTAGGGGGCCTGGATGATACAATCCATAATTTTAATCCCGCCACTAAAAAAGGGAACGGGTTTAAGTTTAAAGATGCTACCAATAAGGCGTTCTTAGGCGCTATTAAAAAGGCAGTAGCTGCCTTCAAGGATAAGAAACTCTGGGACGAGCTCCTAAAAAACTGCGTTAGCTGCGATTTCTCCTGGGAATCATCGGCAGAGCAGTACCTCAAACTCTACAAAAACCTATAATGGATAAGGTTTACTTCGGCATATGCCTGCATTTTCACCAGCCTGTAGGCAATTTTGATAATATAGTAGAGAGAGCCTATCAAAATTGTTATAAGCCTTTCCTCGATGTATACGAACAATACCCCGATATAAAAATGGCAATGCACTTTTCAGGATGCCTCCTGGATTATTTTGAGGATAAACATCCTGATTATCTGGATAGAGTCAAGGTAATGGTAGACAGGGGACAGGTAGAGATAGTAGGCGGAGGTTATTATGAGCCTATATTCACCAGCATTCCTGAGAAAGACAGGCTTGGCCAGATAAAGATGATGGCTGATTATGTAAAAAAACGGTTCGGCCAAAAAGTCCAGGGCATGTGGACACCTGAAAGGGTCTGGGTTTCCGGGCTTGCCGGGGATTTTAATAAGGCCGGGATGAAGTATTCTATCCTGGACGACGAGCATTTTATAGAAGCGGGTTTGCACTTGGATGAGCTGTTCGGATATTTCACAACAGGCGAAAAAAATAAAGAGGTGGCGATATTTCCTTCAAGCAAAAGGCTCAGGTATATGATACCTTTTAAAATGCCGGGGGAGATAACGGATTATTTTAGAGAGATTTCTTCAAGAAGACACGAACCTTTATTTACATACGGAGACGACGCTGAAAAATTCGGGGAATGGCCTTTTACCCACGACTGGGTATATAAACAAAACTGGCTCAGCAAGTTTTTTGAGGAATTGACCAGGAATAAGGAATGGGTTATCACTGTCAGGTTGTCGGATTACCTGAAGTCAAACGAGCCTATAAAAAAAATAAAGATCCCGGAAGCGTCGTATCAGGAGATGATGGATTGGTCGCATGGATCATGGATGAATTTCCTCAAAATTTATCCTGAAACAAACCAGATGGTAAAAAAAATGCACTATGTGAGCGAAAAGGTAAATCTAGCGAGGGATGCTTCAGCTCTGCGCGAATTATATAAGGGCCAATGCAACTGCGCGTATTGGCACGGGGTATTCGGAGGATTGTATTTATATCACCTGAGAAAAGCTATCTACGAGCATCTTATAAATGCCGAAAAGATCGCGGATAAGATCCTGCATAAAGGTAAAAAAGACTGGTCAGGGATAAAAGAGCTGGATTTTTATGAAGACGGTAAAAAGGCATTTATTATTGAGAACGAAGAGATTTCTTTATGCGTAGACCCCGCTAAAGGCGGGATAATAAGGGAACTGGACGCTAAAAAAGTATCAACAAACCTTGTTAATTCAATCGCAAGGCATGAAGAGGAGTATCATAAAAAAATACTGGCAAAGATGGGAAAGTCTGGCGACGAGGGGGCAGTACGCACTATTCATGAAGATACAAAGACTATGGATCCCGGCCTTAAATCAGAATTTTGTTATGATGATTATATAAGAGGATGTCTTATAGACCGTTTTATAGATAAAACAGTCTTGGTGGATAATTTCATGGAATGCAAATCTAAAGAACTGGGCGATTTTGTAAACGCAGGCTATAAGGCTAAAAAAGAAAAAGATAAAATAGTTCTAACCAGAGAAGGTAAAGTGGATGGCAAGGCTATTTCTATAACTAAAGAAATAAAACCCCTCCACCTACGCGGTGGAACAAAGCTCCACCGCGTAGGTGGGATTGTTTGCTCTTATACTTTAAAAAATTTGAGCAAACAGCTGATAGATACTGTTTTCGGAGTGGAGTTTAATTTGACAATGCCTTATCTGAATTCAGACAGGTACAATTATTATGCGGAAGATAGGATTTTAAGCAATATCAATGAAAAAGGGTCTATCCCGGGAGCTGATTTGTTTTCAATAAAAGATTCAGGCAAGGAATTGGACATTAACCTGACTTTTTCCAAGAAGCCGGAAGGCATATGGTATTTCCCTGTCAAGACAGTATCCCAGTCTGAAAGGGCCTACGAGCTGAACTTCCAGGCATCCTGCGTAGTCCCCAGATGGCAGATCAAGCTCGAAAACGCCAAAGAGTTAAAATTTAATATTGTGTTATCGCATTGACAAATATATTAGAATATGATAGAATATAATTGAATACAAAGATAGGGGGTAAAATGTCCAAGGTGATAACATTAAGATTGTCAGAAGATGAGTATAAGGAGATATCGACGATAGCCAAGATCGAGCATAGGCCTATATCTAACTTTATAACTTCCGCTGTACTAAGGGAAGTAGAAGCGTCTTATTTTGTGGATCCGATTGAAATGGCTCAGATCAAGTCTGACAAAAAACTGATGGGAAAATTGAAAACAGGCCATAGCCATGCCAGGAATAAGAAGGGAAAACTGGTTGGATAACTTCAGGATATTTGAGACAAAGCAGTTTTTGGAAGACATGGGGTCCGAATTCATAGGACAGCAGGCCCGGATACAGAAGAAACTTCTCGCCTATGTATATCCGCAGTTAAGGCACCAGCCGTATTTTGGCAAAAATATAAAAAAGCTCGTAGATTATACTCCTGAAACGTGGCGTTACAGGATAGGGTCTTATCGATTTTTTTACACAATAGATGACCATAAAAAGATGATCTTTATGATTTCTGCCGATAACCGCGCTAACGCATATTGAACAGAATTAATACATATAAAAATTATACCTTTGCCAGGGTTGATGTTATGATATAATAATAAAAAAGGTTGACATGAAAAAAGCCTGGATACATAAAGCGAATTCATTTAAAGAAGCGGAAGAATTTGATGAAAAATATTATTCCAATATGAATGGCTCAGAGAGATTGGATATGGTGCAATTTTTGAGAGAAGAGTATTTCAGGATGAGAGGGCAATTGAAAAATGCAGGCAGAAAGAGACTACGAAGACATATTAAGATTATTCAATAAAAATAAAGTAAGATACTGTGTTATCGGCGCTTACGCAGTGGCTTTTTATGCAAGGCCGCGGTATACAAAAGATATGGATATCTTAGTGGAGCCGGATATTAAAAACGGTAAGAAGATAATCAAAGCATTGAATGAATTTGGTTTCGAAAGCCTCAATCTTTCTCCAAAGGACTTCATTGAAAAAGGCAGGATTATCCAATTGGGGTACGAACCGGTAAGGATAGACATTATAACTTCGATCCCGAGAGTCGATTTTAAAAAACTTTGGAAAAATAAAAAGAGAGCCAAATACGGGAATGAAAAGGTATTCTTTATAGGGTTAAAAGACTTAATAAAGATAAAAAAGATATCAAGGCGCAGTCAGGATAAGATAGATATAAAAATATTGACACAGCATAGATAATCTGATATAATCTAACGCAATAAAATACAAATAGATAAGGCCATGGGAAAGATATGGTCTTTTTATGTCCACTGATATTCAATACTTTTTAAAGAGTTTAAATTATGGGAAAAATACATAAAATATCTAATATAGTTTTAATATTCGTGATAATAGGGGTATTTTTGTGTTCTGAGATTGCATATACCTTGCCTGATTCTTTTAAACTTAGACCTCCTTTACAATGTAATTCCATAATGAAAGAATATATAGAGCTTCAGAAAAAAGAGAGGCTTACTTCTAATGAAGCCATTAATATTGAGAGACTTATTGAAAAAAAAGACATGGATTCTCTTGTAAAAATAGGCGAACCAGCCGTCCCTTACCTACGTTTATCTTTGGTAAAAAATAGAAATGTCTACGAAGGTTATGATCTAGCCTTGGGCACTCTTGCAAAAATAGCAAAAAATAACCCAGCTCTCGCTCCGAAAATAACACATATACTTGCCAAAGAGGCATATGGACATTGGTGGAGGAGAGGCGAGAATCATATTTATAGCTTCCGCGAAGATATACTGAGATCTATTGGTGATATAGGCCCGGCTGCAGTAGGCGCTGCCCCTTATATAATAAAGCTCTCAAAATTTGCAATAAGGAACACCCATCCTTCGTTTGATCTTTACAGAAAGATTATAAAAGAATCCATACTTGCTCTTGGCAAGATAGATCCAGAAGGAAAATTCTCAATACCTTATCTTTTCAATATTTTTTTACATGATCTTTATGAGACAAAAGAAGCGAAGAGAATCTTATTAAACATAGGAGAGCCTGTAATACCATATCTTGAGAAGAAATTGAAAGATAAAGACCAGAATGTCAGTA
>PCTH01000092.1 GCA_002771475.1 Candidatus Omnitrophica bacterium CG22_combo_CG10-13_8_21_14_all_43_16
AATTTATATGTTTAATGAACTAAAATCTAAAATCGAAAATAAATCAGCAAATATCGGCATTATCGGCCAGGGCTATGTCGGTCTTCCCCTGGCGGTAGAGTTCGGTAAAGCCGGATTTACCGTCACGGGCTTTGACACCGACGATAAAAAGGTCTCGAGCATCAATAAAGGCGTTTCTTATATCTCGGATGTGCCTTCCGTAGACGTAAAAGAACTTGTAGCTTCCGGTAAATTAAAAGCCTCTGCTGATACAAAGCTCCTGAATAAAATGGACGTTATTATTATCTGCGTCCCCACGCCTCTACGTAAAACCAAAGAGCCGGATATTTCCTATATACTCGCGGCAAGCGAGGCGATATTTGAGAATAAAAGAAAGGGCCAGCTCATTATCCTGGAGAGCACCACTTATCCGGGCACCACAGAAGAAATCATACTGCCCAAACTGGACGCTAACGGCCTAAAGGTCGGAAAAGACTTTTTCCTGGCATTTTCCCCGGAGAGGGTAGACCCGGGCAATCCTAAATATAAAACAAAGGATATCACTAAAATCGTTGGCGGCGTAACTCCTGAATGCACAGAGCTCGCCAGGCTTTTATATTTCCAGGTGATAAAAGAGGTCATTCCAGTTTCTTCTACCCGTTCAGCTGAGATGGTAAAGCTTCTCGAAAACACCTTCCGCAGCGTCAATATCGCCATGGTAAATGAGCTCGCGCTTATGTGCCATAAAATGGGCCTCGACGTCTGGGAAATCATAAACGCCGCGAAAACCAAACCTTTCGGTTTCATGCCGTTTTATCCCGGCCCGGGAATAGGCGGGCATTGTTTAAGTGAAAATGAGTTTCTTTTATTAAAAGGCCCTGGCGGCGAAAAGCTTACTAGAATCGGCGAGGTTTTTACAGAACTAAAAGAAGTCCCGGAGATAAAAAAGATGTATTATAAGGATGTCCTTTTTATTTTTCCTAAAGATTTAGCTACCTTGTCATTTGATCCTGATTCCAGGAAGCTTATTTTTAAAAATGTCCATTGTCTTACAGAGCGTAAATACGACGGCGCCTCATTGGAAATTAAAACAGTAGATAATAGGTCTATAAAGGTTACAGATAAGCACCCTCTTTTTGTCCAGAACGGCAAGCTGGAAATTAAACTTGCAAAAGATTTAAAGCCAGGCGAAGAAATGCCTATAATAAAGGAGTTGCCAGAAGATATTGCAGATTCAAAATTATCTTTGAAAAAAAGACTTAAAATCAATACTCACAGTAAGACTTGTAAAGATTATGGTACTTTTGTAACTTCAAGGATAAAGAGCATAAATAAGATAGATCTCAAGAAGGTTTATTCACTTGAAGTGGAAGATACCAATACTTTTGTTTCTTCTTATGGAATAATCTCCCATAACTGCATTCCTCTCGACCCGCTGTATCTATCATGGAAGGCGAGACAGCACGGGTTTGAGGCGAGGTTTATCGAGCTCGCATCAGAGATAAATTCCTACATGCCTCATTACGTGGTGGATAAAATAACCTCTATTTTAAATGAAAAAGAAAAGCCCCTTAAAGGGTCAAGTATCCTGATAATAGGCATCACGTATAAAAAAGACATAAATGACGTCAGGGAATCGCCCGGCCTCGAAATTATATGTTCATTGATTAAAAAAGACGCGGCCATCCATTGCCACGACCCGCTTGTTTCTAGTTTTGAGCTGGACGGCGGCAAAAAAATCGCCACGGTTAAGCTTACTAAAGACATTGTTTCTTCCAGCGATCTTGTGGTCATCATCACAGACCATACTGGCATAGATTATAAATTTATCGTCGATAACGCGAAACTCATTTTCGACACCCGTAACGCGTTAAAGGATTTTAAGAACAGTAAAAATATTATAAAACTCTAGCATAAAGGTCATTGCGAGGAGTCCGCCAAAGTTCTGTGGCGGACGACGAAGCAATCTAAGATTAGGAGTAAACAATGAAATTTCTTGTCACCGGCGGCGCCGGATTTATAGGCTCGCACATAGTGGATGCTTTAGTCGGAAACGGCGATAAGGTAAAAGTCCTGGATGATTTCTCTTCCGGCCAGATGGAAAACCTCTCAGCCGCCTTAAATAAAATAGGCCTCATAAAAGGCGATATTAGAGATAAAGGCCTTGTCGCTAAAGCCGTGGACGGCGTGGATTACGTCCTCCACCAGGCGGCCCTCAGAAGCGTTCCGAAATCCCTTGCCAATCCTGAGCTTTATAATGACGTCAATATTAACGGCACCTTAAATATCCTCACAGCCGCCCGCGGAGCAAAAGTAAAGCGCGTAGTCATAGCTTCTTCCAGCTCCATATACGGCGAAATAGAAAAACTTCCCGAGAGAGAAGATTTTCTGCCTCAGCTTATTTCTCCATATGGCCTTAGTAAGCTCGCAGGCGAATATTATGCCAGGATTTTCAGCCGCATCTACGGCCTTGAAACAGTAAGCCTCAGGTATTTCAATGTCTTTGGCCCGCGCCAGTCTCTTGAAAACGAATACGCTGTCGTAATCCCTAAATTTATAACCTGTATACTTAAGGATGAAGCTCCGCCTATCCACGGCGACGGCAGACAAACCCGCGATTTTACCTACGTGGCAAACGTAGTCCATGCCAATATTAAATCTGCTGTTACTCCGGGTATAAAATGTGAAGTTTTCAATATTGCCTGTGGCAAAGCATATAGCGTTCTTGATATAGTAAAATATGTAAATAAAATTCTTGGTAAAAACATTTCACCAAAGCTCGGTCCTATTAGAGCCGGCGACGCCTTACATACGCTTGCGGATATCTCCAAAGCCAAAAAACTCATCGGCTTCAGGCCCGAAATCGGCTTCGAAGAAGGCCTCAAAAAAACCATAGAGTACTTTAGCAAGTTGAAATAGTTCTCGGCTCGCTTGTATCTTCCCTTGACAATCTTGTTAACAAATGTTATACTTTGTTAATAGAGGAGGTATTTAAATTATGCATAAATATGACGAACAAATTCTTATTGGAGCAAGAGTTCCTGTTACTCTCAAAGAAAAGCTTTCTAAATATTGCGTAACCAATGGCGTTAAAATTAACTATTTTGTTGCCCAGGCAATTAAAGAAAAGCTGGAGGATATTAAAGAAGATAATCATGATATTGCGATAGCTGAAGGGCGCCTTAAGAATCCCGAATTTATATCTCAATCAGGTCTCAGTAAGCACCTTTCCAGAAGAAAGATAAAATACTGATGTATAGGGTTATATACGAGAAAAGAGTTTGTAAAGATCTGGATAATATTCCTGATCCGGATGTAATAAGAATCTTAAAAGTTTTTGATGAGTTATCTCTTAATCCTGTATTTCCAGGTACTAAGAAATTATCCTCTAGATCCGGCCTTTATCGCGCCAGGCAGGGCGATTATCGAATAGTATATGCAATTAATCATAAAGATAGAGAAATTAGAATTATCCTAGTCCGTCATAGAAAAGATATATATCGTAATATATAGAGTTAGTCTCTTCTTTAATTTGTCCTTGCGCATATCTTCTTGTTATATTATAATTAAATACACTTTCTATGGAGGATAAGCTATGAAAAAAGCGTTAATCACCGGCATCACAGGCCAGGATGGCGCGTATTTATCCAAATTATTATTAGATAAAGGCTATCAGGTTCACGGCATAGTGCGGCGCGTGGCATTAGAAGACCCTGACCACAGGCTTTGGAGGCTAAAGCCTTTATTGAAAAAGATAAAGCTTCACGCAGGCTCCCTGGAAAGCTACGCCAGCCTTTTTAATATCGTCCAGAAGGTAAAGCCTGACGAGTGCTACCACCTGGCAGCCCAGAGTTTTGTGAGTTATTCCTTTGAAGATGAGTTTTCTACGATAAATACGAATATAAACGGTACCCTTTTTATGCTTTCAGCTATAAAACACAGGGCTCCTAAATGTAAATTTTATTTTGCTGGTTGCTATTCTAAAGACACAAAAATCCTGACAAAAAATGGAATTAAAAAATATAGCGAAGTAAAGACTGGCGATAAAATCTATACTGTGAATGTTAAAACAAATCAGATTGAATTAAAATCTATCAAGAAAGTGATTGTTAAAAAATATAAGGGCAAAATGGTGAATATTAAGGGAAAAAGAATAGATCTATTGGTAACGCCAGATCATAATATGCTGTTAAAAAGAGGTGGAAAACTTTTTTATGAAAAGGCCCAAAACATAAAAGAAATGGTCTATGACAGGAGCAGCGATATCGGATTTCCGACACCTGCATGGAAGGGGACATTCAAGGAACATATTGATTTTGCAGATTTCGTTGATATTAGCAGATTGCCCTATAATACCAATAAAAATTTAATAAAGAGAATGAAATCCTCGGATTATTTATATCTATTAGGAATTTATATAGGCGACGGATATACAGGTAAACATAAGTATTCCAGGACAATGCCTGCGTTGGATTTCATAAAAATTAGAAATGATAAAGGCCAGTTTGTTCATAGTCAGGCAGAGCATGAAACTTTGATTTATCCGAGTAACTACATATTTTTTGCTATCCCGGAAAAGGATAAAGCAAGGGAAAAAGTAATAAACATCTTAAAAAAATATAAAATAGAATTCAGAGCAAAAAAAGCTACTATCGAATTTTCATCCGCTACTTTACAGAAAATGTTTAAACAAAGCGGTGATAACAAATACGAAAAACATATTCCTGAATGGGTGCTAGACTTGTCTCCGAAATTATTACATTCTCTTTACGATGGATTAATTGATTCAGATGGAAATAGGAGAAAAGATGGCAGAGATTGCTATACAACCACTTCCAAAAGGTTAATGGAAGGTTTTGCAGAACTTTGCGCAAAATTGCAGTTTACCCCAAAAGTATTTTATAGAAAGGCCAGTAAGGTATATTTTAGAAAAGAAAAAAGATTTTTTAAC
Organism: Candidatus Omnitrophica bacterium CG22_combo_CG10-13_8_21_14_all_43_16; assembly: GCA_002771475.1. GTDB lineage: Bacteria > Omnitrophota > Gorgyraeia > Gorgyraeales > Gorgyraeaceae > UBA10183. The sequence goes on from PCTH01000092.1 coordinate 4,931, forward strand.
TCCAGGAAACATTATAGTATAAGCATAAATCATGGGTTCGAAAAGAAAATATATAAGACACATATAAAGGAAAAAGAATATAATGGGATAGTATGGTGTTTGGAAATGGAAGGCAATCATAATTTTATTATCGAAAGAAAAGGCGATTTCTATTTTTGCGGCAATAGTTCTGAGATGTTCGGCCAGGTAAGAGAGGTGCCGCAGGTTGAAACCACGCCTTTTCATCCGCGCTCCCCTTATGGTATTTCCAAAGTCGCTGGCTTTGAGCTTACGCGAAATTACCGCGAGGCATACGGCATTTTTGCCTGTAACGGCATACTTTTCAACCATGAATCCCCCATGAGAGGATATGAGTTTGTCACGCGTAAAATCACCCTTGGCGCGGCGCGCATAAAAGCGGGCCTTGCTAAAGAGTTAAAACTCGGAAACCTGGATGCCAAGCGCGACTGGGGTTTCGCGGGCGATTTTGTCGAGGCCATGTATCTTATGTTGCAGGAAAAAAAGCCTGACGATTATGTGGTATCTACAGGCGAGACCCATACGGTAAAAAAATTCGTCGAGCTCGCGTTCGGCCACGCAGGCCTTGACTGGAAAAAATACGTAAAACAGGATAAAGAGCTCTTCAGGCCGGCTGAAGTAAACCTGCTTATAGGCGATTCTTCCAAAGCCAAGCGCGTATTAGGCTGGAAGCCAAAGGTAAAATTCGAAGAACTTGTAAAGATGATGGTAGATGAGGATTTAAAGAGATTAAAGGTAAACTAATATTCTTCGAGCGAACGAAGTGAGTCGAGAAGATAAGGTAGGCATGAAAACAGTTTTAATCACCGGCGGAGCAGGCTTTTTAGGCTCCCACTTATGCGATAGATTTTTAAAAGAAAGCTATAAGGTTATCTGCATGGATAACCTTATCACCGGAAGCCTTGCCAATATCTCTCATCTCGAAAAAAACCCTGATTTTAAATTCATAAAGCACAACGTCTCTGAACATATAGATTTAACTGGCGATGTAGATCTTGTCCTGCACTTTGCCTCGCCCGCTAGCCCCATTGATTACCTGATGCACCCTATACCGACGCTAAAAGTCGGTTCTTTAGGCACTCATAATACCCTTGGCGTTGCAAAGGTTAAAAATGCAAAATACCTCTTAGCATCCACTTCCGAAGTGTACGGCGACCCTAAGGTCAATCCACAGCCAGAGTCTTATTATGGCCATGTTAATTGCGTGGGCCCCAGGGGCGTCTACGATGAAGCCAAGCGCTTTGCAGAAGCCATTACCATGGCTTACCATAAAGCGCATGGCCTTGATACTCGCATCGTCCGCATTTTTAATTGTTATGGCCCCAGGATGCGTAAAAACGACGGCAGAGTTATTCCTAATTTCATCACCCAAGCGCTAAAAAACGAGCCTATCACTGTTTATGGCAAGGGCGATCAGACAAGAAGCCTTTGTTTTGTAACTGACCTTATAGAGGGCATTTTCCGCTTAAGCCAGTCTGATATTCACGGCCCTGTAAATATCGGTAATCCTCATGAACTAAAAATCATAGGCCTGGCAAAGCTTATTATTGCGCTTACCAAAAGTAAAAGCAAAATTATTTACAACCCTCTTCCCATAGATGACCCGAAACTCCGTCAGCCTGATATCTCCAGGGCCAGGAAACTCTTAAACTGGTCGCCAAAGGTTGACTTGGAAAAAGGCTTAAAAGAGACAATAGATTGGTTTAAGGGAGGGTAATATTCTTCGAGCGAGGCCGAAGGCCGAGTCGAGAAGTATTCTCATGTCATTGCGAGCGAAGCGAAGCAATCTCTTTTTATTTATTATTTTATCTTTTACTCTTTTATCCCCCTGTATTCTTAATGCCTCACCTTCCATCGACGTCCCTCTTCGCCATTGGAGTTACGACGCTATTGAAAAGCTCGCCATTATCGGGCTTTGCGACATAGCTGATATAGGTATGAGGCCTGTATCGCGCATAAAAATGGCTTACATAGTAAAAACAGCCATTGATAAAGCCCGCGTCTATGACAAAGAGTTTGACTGGAACGAGCAGGATTACCTGGAGGCTTTATTAAATAAACTTATAAATGAATTCAGGGTAGAGCTTGTCAGTATAGGCGTTGAGGTCGCGAGCACATTTGACAAGCCGCTTCCGAAAAATACGCTAAAATTTTTAAACAGCCTGAAGATCGAAAAAGT
>PCTH01000086.1 GCA_002771475.1 Candidatus Omnitrophica bacterium CG22_combo_CG10-13_8_21_14_all_43_16
AAGTTTCGAAAAGATGCCCCCGCAAAACCTGGAAGCAGAAATGGCTGTCCTGGGGTCTATGCTGATAGAAGAGACAGCTATAGGATATGCCATAGAGATGCTGGAAAACACCAGTTTTTACAATGACTCAAACCGCAAAATTTTTGAGAGCATGATAAAACTGTACAGCGAAAACAAGGCCATAGATATTGTCACGCTGATAGAAGAGTTGAAAAAAACAGGGGATCTGGATAAGGTAGGCGGGTCTACGTATGTTGCCAACCTTACTACGGTTGTGCCCACAGCGGCCAATGTGAGGCATTACGCCACGATCGTAAAAGAAAAGAGTATTTTGAGAAATTTAATTTCCGCCGCCACTAATATTATCACTGAAAGCTACGACGTGCACGGCGAAGTGGAGAAGATTTTAGATAAAGCCGAACGTATCATATTTGACATCTCTTCCAAAAAGATAGAATCAAGTTTTGCCCCGATTAAAGAAATAATAAAAGACAGCATAGAAACCATAGACCAGCTTTATCAGAAGAAGGCGCATGTAACAGGTATCCCCACGGGATTCAGCGACCTCGACAGCCTTACAGCCGGGATGCATCCTTCGGATCTTATAGTTTTCGCAGGCCGGCCTTCAATGGGCAAGAGCGCGCTTGTGAGTTCCATCGCAGAACATGTAGGGGTCATAGAAAAGATACCTCTTGTGGTATTCAGTCTGGAAATGTCAAAGGAGCAGCTGGTGCAGAGGATGTTGTGTTCCCACGCAAGGGTAAACGCGCATAATGTAAGGACCGGATTTTTGTCCCAGTCAGACTGGCCGAAGCTTACAAACGCCGCAGGGAAACTTTCAGACGCGCCTATTTATATAGACGATACGGCGGACCTTTCTGTATTGGAGCTTAGGGCAAAGGCCCGGAGGCTGAAATCCCAGCATAACATACAATTTATAATAGTTGATTATCTGCAATTGATGCAGGGCATGCAGGGCGCTGAAAACAGGCAGCAGGAAATATCAGAGATATCCCGCTCGTTAAAGGCGCTGGCCAGGGAATTGAATGTGCCTGTTATAGCAGTCAGTCAGCTTTCAAGGGCAGTTGAAAGCAGGCAGGACCGCAGGCCTCAGCTTTCGGATCTGAGGGAGTCAGGCGCCATAGAGCAGGATGCCGATTTAGTCGGACTTCTTTTAAGGGAAGAATACTATAACCCTACAGAGGAGAACAAGGGTATCGCAGAGCTGATAATAGCAAAACAGCGTAACGGGCCTGTGGGGTCTATAAAGCTGGCCTTTCTTAAGGATTACGCAAAGTTTGACAACCTGGCTTTAAAGGAAGAAGGCTTGGTAAGCGAAGAGGCGTTTTAGTAAGCCTCGAGTTTAGTTTGACATAGTTTTATATATATGATATATTAATTAATTAAATAATAAAAATTAAATTTAAATGACAAAATTTAAAATAAATCTAGCCATAATTTTAGCTTTAAGTTTCCTCGCAGTTTCTATCCTCAGCCTTCCCTCTGCCTTTTGCGAAGATGGAGCCGGTCAGAAGATTATAAAGCATGTTGACGTAAAGAATAATAAAACTGTTTCCGGCGCCACGATCCTGGCAAAATTAAAAACCAAAAAAGGAGACGCCTTTTCCCAGAAAATAGTTGACGAGGACATAAAAAGATTGTATCTTTTGGGATTTTTCAGCGACGTGAGCGTGTCAGTGGAAGACGTACAGGACGGAGTGGGCATTATATTTACTGTTATGGAAAAAGCGCCTCTTACGAAAGTGGTTTTTGCGGGAAACAAGGTTTTTGATTCAAAAAGGCTGGAAGGCGCGGTTGAGTCAAAACTTAATGAATTTGCAGACGAGAGAAAGCTCAAAAAAGACGCGGATAACATAAAAGACCTGTATGAGAAAAAAGGCTACCCATGGGTGGAGGTTATCTACAAGATAGAAACAGATGAAGCCAATGCCTCTTCCAAAGCTATTTTTACTATAAATGAAGGCGCTCGGGCAGTCGTGAAAAAGATAGACCTGATAGGCAATACAGGATTCAGCGACAAGCGCATAGCGAAGATAATGAAATCCAGGACAGCAGGATTTTTCCGTTCGGGGGTTTACAAAAAAGAAGTCCTGGAAGATGATATGGAGCGTATAAAGAATTTTTATAGACAGGCAGGGTACCTGGATGTAAAGCCGGGATATGAACTTTTATTCCGGGAAAAAGGCAGGAAAAAATGGATAGAGATCGCGGTGCGCATAGAAGAAGGCAGAAAATACGTGACAGGCGCGATAAAGATTGCCAATAACACCGTATTTCCCGAAGAAGAGCTGAAAGCGCTTTTTAATATGAAACCCGGGGACACGTTTACGGAAGAAGCCCTGCATACAGATGTGGGCAGCATCCAGGAACATTATTTTGATAAAGGGTATATAATGGCCAGGGTCAGGCCTGATACGGTTTTAAACATGGCTACAGACAGGATAGACATTACATATAGCCTTACGGAAGGCGAAGTGGCTTATGTAAATAAAATCAACATAAGAGGCAACACGAAAACAAAAGATGTGGTTATCCGCAGAGAACTCAGGATAAAGCCGGGCGAACGCTATGACGGAGCAAAGCTTAAAAGAAGCAAAGAGCGCCTTAATAATTTAGGATATTTCGAAAGCATAACTTTTGATACGGAAGAAACAGCTCAGGCGGATAAAAGAGATATGGTGGTAGACGTGAAAGAGACCAAGACAGGCGAATTCAGTTTTGGCGGAGGGTTCAGTTCAATAGACAAGCTGATAGGTTTTGTGGAGATAGAGCAGAGGAATTTTGATATGTTGAATTTCCCGACTTTTACAGGAGATGGCCAGGATATAAAACTCAGGGGGGAATTCGGGTCTACGCGTAAGAATTATCTGCTCAGCTGGACAGAGCCATGGATATTTGATAAACCCCTTTCTTTCGGATTTGATCTTTATGCGTCAGAACATAATAAGAGCGGCTCCACAGGCTATGCCTATGACGAGACAAGACAGGGCGGAGACGTAAGATTCGGGAAGGAATTCAGCGAAGTTTTAAGAGGGGATTTGACTTATAGAATAGAGACTGTTGATATATCCGATTTGGACAGCAACGTTTCCCAGGCATTGAAAGATGAGGCAGGGGAAAATACAATATCCAGCGCGATGTTCCAGCTTACCAAAAATACCACAGATAACAGGTTTAATCCTGTGAGAGGAGCTATTTTAGTCGGCTCTGTTGAAGTGGCCGGCGGACCGCTTGGAGGCGATAAGGATTTTGCCAAGTTTTTCAATTCAATGAGTCATTACTCTACTATAGGGCCTTTTGTGCTGGAATTGAGATTAAGAGACGGGGTAGTCTCTACTTATGGAGGGAACAATGGGGCAGTGCCTGTTTATGAAAGATTTTTCGCAGGAGGCACATACTCAATCAGAGGATTTAAAGAACGCGATATCGGGCCGAAAGACCAGTCCGGAGACGCGATAGGCGGCGGGACATTAGCTATTGCAAATGCGGAATTGACATTTTCAATAATAGATAATCTTAAAGGGGCTTTCTTCGTGGATGCCGGGAACGTGTGGCATGTGCCTGACAGTAAGCCAAGAGGCGGGACATCTCCAGGCGGCATTAAGATGGGTGCGGGAACAGGCGTGAGGATCAAAACGCCCATAGGTCCTGTAAAACTGGATTACGGGTTCCCTATTAATGCGGATGAAGGCCAATCTAAAAGCGGAAGGATACATTTCAGCATGACCAGGGGGTTTTAATATGAAGAAGTTATTTGTAGTTATATTGGCGGGTATTTTTATATCCTGCATGCAAGCGCCGTTATTCGCCGAATCGCAGGGTAAGATCGGTTACATCGATCTATCCAGATCATTTGATGAATACCAGAAAACAAAGGATTTCGATAAAGAGCTCGAAGGAAAAGGCGATATGAAACAGAACGAGCGAGAAAAGCTCGTTCAGGAAATAAGGAAAATGCGCGAAGAGCTGGAACTCATGAATAAAAAAGCGCGCGAAAAAAAGGAAACGGACATAGAATCAAAAATAAAATTTCTTCAGGAATTCGACCAGGGAGCCAAGACAGACCTTACCAAGGAAAGGGATAATATGGTAAAGGATATCCTGAGAGAAATGAGCGATGTGATAAAAGAATACGGCGAGAAGAACGGGTATTCAATTATAGTAAATGACAGGGTGCTTTTATACGGCGATAGCGGAATGGACCTGACAGGCGAAATTATAAAAATATTAAACGATAGATATAAAACAATGCCTGCGAAATAAACCAGAGGGGCTTTGCAATATGCAGAAGACATTAAAAGAAGTTGCCAGTCTTATAGACGGTGAGATAGTCGGAGACGAGAATATAGTTGTGACAGGCATTTGCGGCATCAAAGAAGCAAAAGAGGGCGACCTTACATTTGTCGCCAATTCAAGATATCTGCCTCTTATGGGGCATACCAGAGCCTCGGCTATTATAACATCCAGAGATGTAAAAGCAGCCCCTAAGACGATAATACGCACCGAGAATCCATCCCTGGCATTTGCGAAGATGGTTTCTCTTTTGGCGCCGAACGAAGTTAGAAGGCCGAAAGGCATCCACCCGACTGCTGTTATAGGAGACAAAGTAAAGATAGGCAAAAATGTGGCTATAGAGCCGTATGTGGTTATAGAAGATAATGTAGAGATAAAAGATAACACGGTTCTTTACGCCGGCGTTTATGCGGGGCATCATACAAAGATCGGAAAAAATTGCATTATTTATCCTTATGTGATAATCAGGGAAAGAGTGGTTATAGGCGACAGGGTTGTTATTCACGGCGGGACTGTCATAGGTAGCGATGGCTTTGGATTTTCTACGGTCCAGGGCGTGCACCACAGGATTCCCCAGATAGGCACGGTAATCATAGAAGACGACGTGGAGATAGGGGCCAATGTCACTATTGACAGGGCGCGATTCGATAAAACCATCATAAAAAAAGGGACAAAGATAGATAATCTTGTTCAGATTGCCCATAATGTATCAATAGGGGAAAATTCCATAATAGTTGCGCAGAGCGGCATATCGGGCAGCGCAACTATAGGCAAGAATGTCACTATTGCGGGCCAGTCAGGCGTTATCGGGCATATTTCTATAGGCGATAACGTTGTGGTGGCTGCCCAGTCAGGCGTGACAAAATCTATCCCTTCAAATACCTGCGTTTCAGGTTATCCTGCCAAACCGCATATCCTGGCAAAAAAAATCCATGCATTTACCCAGAACCTCCCGGGGTTATTTAAAAAGGTAAAGCAATTGGAAGAAGAGATCGAGCGATTAAAATCCGCAGCTAAAGAAAACAACAAAAGTTAAAAATCATACGAGGAGCAAAATGCAGCAGAGAACAATAAAAAAATCGGTTGAATTAAAAGGGGTAGGCCTGCATACAGGGGTGAGCGTTAACCTTAAATTCAAGCCTGCCCCGACTAATACGGGCATAAATTTCATAAGGATTGACATAAAAGATTCTCCTATGGTCAAGGCCGATATCAGTAGCATTATCTGCCAGGAAAAAAGCCCCAGGCGCACTTCCATCGGAATCGATGGGGTTGAGATCCACACAATAGAGCATTTAATGGCCGCATTGTGGGCGCTCGGCATAGATAATATAATCATAGAAACGGACGGGCCTGAACTCCCGGGCCTTGATGGAAGTGCAACAGGCTTCATGGAAATCTTGAGAAAGGTGGGTATCGAAGATCAGGGGCTGCCTAAAAAGATTTACCAGGTAAGAGCACCCCTGTGGGCTGAACAGGATGGGGCCATGATAATGGTTTTACCTGACGATAATTTCAGGGTGTCTTACACGTTGAATTATGAACACCCTCTTTTAAAGGCGCAGTATATATCATTTACCGTAGATGAAAATACATTTGCAAAAGAAATCTCCACTGCCAGGACTTTTTGCCTGGAAAAAGAAGTAAACGAGCTCAGGAAAAAAGGCCTTGGGAAAGGCGCTAATTACGACAATACTGTCGTGGTAGGAGAAGGCGGGGTCATAGATAATAAACTCAGATTTGAAGACGAATTCGCGAGGCATAAGATACTGGATCTTTTAGGGGATTTATATCTCCTGGGGTACAACATCAGAGGCCATATTATTGCGATGCGCAGCGGCCATCCTCTGAACGTGCAGCTGGTTGAGAAAATAAATAATCAAAGAGAAAAGATTCATTCCGGCGGCATCAAAGCTGTGTATGTTGAAACAAGCGGCAGGGCACTGGATGCCATTGATATACAGAAGATACTGCCGCACAGGTATCCGTTTCTATTGGTGGACAGGATCATAAAGATTGAGGTGGACAAAAAAGCTGTAGGAATAAAAAATGTTACAATGAACGAGCAGTTTTTTACAGGGCATTTTCCAGGCAGGCCTGTTATGCCAGGCGTATTAATTGTTGAGGCAATGGCGCAGGTGGCAGGGGTATTGTTGTTAAATAAAAAAGAGAATATGGGCAAATACGCGTATTTCATGAGCCTTGATAATGTAAAGTTCAGAAAAACAGTTATTCCCGGCGACCAACTGCGCCTGGAAGTAGAGGTTATGAAGCTTAAATCAAGGACAGGGCAGGTCCACACAAGGGCGCTTGTGGACGGCGCAGTAGTAGCTGAAGCAGACCTGATGTTTGCTCTTGTAGACGCATAATCTATGAACAAGATTCATCCGACAGCAATCGTGGATAAAAAAGCAAAGCTGGCCGACGACGTAGAAGTCGGCCCTTATGCTATTATAGGGCCCAACGTAGAGATAGGGAAGGGCGCTGTTGTAGGCCCGGCCGCTAATATTGAAGGCTATACCACCCTGGGAGAAGGAAGCCGCATATTTACAGGCGCTATCATAGGGAGCCCGCCGCAGGACTTAAAATATAAGGGTGAGAAAAGTTTTCTTAAAATAGGAAAGAATAATACTATCAGGGAATATGTCACTATGAATCTAGGCACAGAAGAGGGGACTGCTACATGCGTTGGAGATGACAATCTTTTTATGGCATATTCGCACGTTGCGCACAATTGCAGGGTTGGAAATAACTGTGTCATTGCAAATGCAGGAACTCTTGCAGGACACGTTACGCTGGAAGACAAAGTTGTGCTAGGAGGGTTTGCAGGAGTGCACCAGTTTACAAGAGTCGGCAAGATGTCCATAATAGGCGGATGCTCAAAAGTGGTCCAGGACATCCCTCCTTTTTCTACCTGCGACGGAAATCCTGCAAGGGTATATGGGTTAAATCTGATAGGCGTAAGGCGGGCAGGGATGTCTCAAAAGGCGCAGGCTGAATTAAAAAAGGCGTTCAAGATTTTATTCCATTCAGGGCTCGCCTTAAAAAACGGCATAGCGAAAGTGAAAAAAGAAATAGCCTCCATGGAAGAAGTAGAATACCTGCTTAATTTTCTAAAAGACTCAGAAAGAGGTATTTGCAGGGGCGGCAAATAAGATGGTTAATAGAATAGGGCTTTTAGCTGGGAACGGCAGGTTCCCTATTATATTTGCAGAAAGCGCCAGGAAAAAAGGCGTAGAAGTAATTGCGATAGGCATAAACGAAGAAACGTCAGAGGAGCTGGAGAAATTTGTAAATAAAATATACTGGCTTGGAGCGGGAGAGCTTGAAAAACTGCTGGGGATTCTCAAGGAAGAAAATATCCGCTCTATCGTAATGGCGGGCCAGGTAAGGCATAAGTTGCTTTTTGATAATAATATAAAGATAGATAAAAAGATGCAGCTTCTCCTCGGAAGCCTGAGGAATAAAAAAACAGACTCTATCATAGGGGCTGTGGCGAGATTATTGGAGTTTAAAGGCATAAAGGTCCTGAGTTCCATAACTTTTTTATCAGATTATCTTCCTCAAAAAGGCATTCTTACAAGTAAATTGCCTGATGAAAGGGTGCTGAAGGATATTGATTTTGGAAGGCGCATAGCAAAGGCTATAGCAGGCCTGGATATAGGGCAATCTATTGTAGTAAAAGACGGAGTTGTGCTGGCAGTGGAGTCGATAGAAGGGACTGACGAGACAATAAGGCGCGCAGCCAGATACGGCAAAGATGGCGTTGTGGTTATAAAGGTGACAAAACCCAGGCAGGATATGAGATTTGACGTGCCTGTGATAGGGCCTGATACAATAAGGTTGTTGAAGGAAGTAAAGGCAAGCTGTCTTTCGATAGATGCCAAAAAAACTCTTATAATAGACAAACAGGAAACGCTGAAATTTGCCGGGGAAGCAGGTATTAGTATTGTAGCAGCATAAATTTATGGCAAAGAAAATTAAAAAAACATCCAAATCCAGCGATACAATCGAAGCAATTTCAAAGATAAGCAAAGCCATATCAAGCGACTTGTACCTGGAAGACATATTAAAGCTTATAGTGACTGTTACAGCGGAAGCGATGAACTCCAGGATTTGCTCATTGATGCTTCTGGACGATAAGAAACAATATTTAGATATCAGAGCCACGCAGAGCATAAGCGAAGAATATATAGGCAAAAAACCGCTGGCTAAAAGCGAGGGCGTTGCATGGAAAGTGGTACTCCAGAATAAACCTATAGTAGTACCAGATGTCACAAAAGAACCTGAATATAAATACAAGGATATAGCTGTAAAAGAGAAACTAGTGTCTTTATTATGCGTGCCTTTGGCAGTCAAAGGGAAGGTAATAGGGGTATTGAACTGCTATACATCTGAGCCGCACAAATTTACGCCTACGGAAATAAATGTCCTCACAAGCGTTGCAAACCAGGCAGCTATTGCCATAGAGAATACAGAGCTCATGGTCAAGACAAAGGTTATCCAGGAAGAGCTTGAGACCAGAAAAGTGGTGGAAAGGGCAAAAGGGATTTTAATGGACCAGGAAGAGTTGTCGGAAGAAGATGCATTCAGGCGCATCCAGAAATACAGCATGGACCGCAGAAAGCCGATGAAAGATGTTGCTGAGGCGATAATAGTAGCGCACGAGATGAAATGAAATCCAAATATGAAGGTTTGCAAAAAAATGTACGCAAGTTAAAAACCCCTGAAATAGAGGTTTGGGAAAACCAGTATTCTGACAAAGAATATACAATAACCCTGGAAAATCCGGAATTTACATGCGTTTGCCCTAAAACAGGATTGCCTGACTTTGCAAATATAACCATTCAATATAAACCTGTCAAATTTTGCATAGAATTAAAATCATTAAAGATATACCTGCTATTTTACAGGGATGTAGGGATATTTCACGAACACGCAGTAAATAAAATCATGGAAGATTTTGTAAAAGCGTGTAAGCCAAAGTGGGCTTATATCAAAGGCGAATTTAATACGCGGGGCGGGATTTATACAACAGTCAACGCAGAATACAAAAGGAGGAGATAGTGGCTAAGATGACAAATAAAGATATTTTGAAGGTAGTAAAAGAGAAAAATGTTAAGTTTATACGTTTATGGTTTACGGATGTACTAGGTTTTCTAAAAGGTTTCGCTATATCCCCATCTGAGTTGGAAGGCGCGCTTGAAGAAGGTATGGGGTTTGACGGGTCTTCCATAGAAGGTTTTGCCCGCATAGAGGAATCAGACATGATTACAAAGCCTGATCCTGATACATTTGAAATTTTGCCGTGGCGCACAGGAGAAGAATATAGCGTTGCAAGGATGTTTTGCGATATTTACGAACCCAGCGGGAAACCTTTTGAAGGAGATCCGAGGTTTGTTTTAAAACGCAATTTAGCCAAGGCAAAGGAGTTGGGTTTTACATATAATGTAGGGCCTGAGCTGGAATATTTTTATTTTAAAGATTCCAAAACTCCGGAACCCTTGGATAACGGCGGCTATTTTGACCTGGTGCCGCTGGATGTGGCGCAGGATTTGAGACGCGATACAATCTTTACTTTACAGGCGCTTGGGATTACGGTTGAATACAGCCATCACGAAGTTGCGCCAAGCCAGCATGAAATTGATTTACGCTATACTGACGCGCTTACAATGGCTGACAATGTCATGACTTACAGGCTTGTAGTAAAAGAAATTGCCCGTAAGCACGGGGTTTATGCCACATTTATGCCAAAGCCTATTTTTGGGATCAATGGTTCAGGCATGCATGTGCACCAGTCTTTATTTAAAGGAGACAAGAATGCATTTTTTGAAAAGAGCGAGAAATATCATTTATCAAATACAGGTAAAGCTTACACGGCAGGTATTCTGAAGCATGCGCCTGAGATAACCGCTATTACAAGCCAGTGGGTGAATTCGTATAAGAGGCTGGTTCCGGGGTATGAGGCGCCTGTTTATATCTGCTGGGCGCAGATGAACCGTTCAGCGCTGGTACGCATCCCTATGTACAAACCTGGAAAAGAAAAAGCAACCAGGATTGAATACCGTTCACCTGATCCGAGCTGTAATCCATATCTGGCGTTTTCAGTAATGCTGGCCGCGGGATTAGAAGGCATAACCAAGAAATACAAATTAAGCGAACCTGCAAATGACAATATTTATCACATGAGCGAAGAAGAAAAAGCAAAAGCAGGCATTAATTCTCTCCCAGAAGATCTGCTGGAGGCAATAAAGATTGCCGAGAAGAGCAAGCTTATAAAAGAGTGCCTCGGCGATAAATTATTCGAATATTTCATCCGCAATAAAAAGATGGAATGGAACGAATACAAGGCGCAGGTCAGCAAGTACGAGATAGATAAATACCTACCTATATTATAGTTTACAGGGACGGTTCTAGTTTCATCTCTAGGGCCGTCCCTTATTGTTTAGGAAAAATATGTTTACGCATGCAGTGTTGTTTGAGATAAAACCCAAAGAGGTCAGAGATTACCGCAAAGACAGTATTATGTGGGCGAGGCATGCGAAAAAACACTCCAAAGGCTTTGTCAGCTATCATACTATGGAGAGAGCTGATGTCAAAAATCAATACGTGTCTATCTACAGGTGGAAAACCAGAAACCACCATGACATTTTCATGAAAGAGTTTCATGATAATCTTCTTTCCAAATCCAAGGCCAAAGTAAAAACGCTCGGTTATTATAACCTGAAGGCCATGGATAAGGTTTTGTAGCAGGCTATATTTTTATTGACAGATAATTTTTTTGTGATATACTATAAATAGAAGCGCAAGGTAGCGCTTAAGAAGCAAAGCAATGGGGCGTTCGATAGAAGAACGCCTTTTGTATTTTCAGGATAATGAAGTCCTTTTTGGCAGAATGGTTCTGTCGGAAAGGACTTTTTTATTTTAAGGAGGTAATTAGTATGGAATTTGAAGAATTATACCAGAGAGTCAGCCCGAGGTTAAAAAGGATAGCCAGTTTCTATGGCAGGAGAGGTTATTCCTTTGACAGGGATGACCTTTATCAGGAAATGACAAGCCATCTATGGGATAAGTTTAAGCTTGGGGTTCCTGAAGGGCTTAACGATACCTATATTATAAAGGGCTGTGAATTCCATATATTGAACTATATGAGAAAAGAAAGAGAAAAAATCCAAAGGATCAGCTTGGAAGAGCCTTTGAATGAGAGAGGAGATACATTGAGAGAGACTCTTCCTGCAAACTCCATGCCTTTAGATATGTCAGTTGACAGAAAAATGCTAGTAGATCACGTAATGAATAATGGTTTTTCAAAAAATGAAAAAGAGGTTTTTGGATTTTTATTGGAAGGCTATACTGTAAGGGAGACTGGTAAAAAACTAGGGATTTCGCATGTAATGGTAGTGAAAATGAAAAATAAAATAATCAACAGGGTTACCAGATTAATGAATTAATTACTTATGTAATTGGTAAAGCACGTTGCAGTGCATGATAAAGACGTCAAATTCAATGCTATGAAGGCATTTAGTTTGGCGTTTTTTTATTTTTAAGAAAGGAGTTTAATGTGAAGGCTTTAAAAATTACGTTTTTCATTGTTTCCTGCTGCTTATTTATTGTCTCCCAAGGTTATGCTACTGCCAGCACTCATATCTGGGCGCCGTCTACAGACGTCCAACCTTATAAAAAATGGCATGTTACTTCTGATTATTATGTGCCTACGGAAAGTAATTCCGCAGGCGCGAGGCCCAATACTATAACTAACTTCGGGCTTACGGTTGGGGTGTTGCCTTTTGAAAAGCTGAACGCTGAAGTGGGATTTGACCACAAATCAGGATATGGAGACCTGGATGATTACCCGTGGTACTTTAATACTAAGGTAGGAATTCCTGAAAATGCTTATGGAAAATTTTTCCCTGCCCTGGCTATTGGAATATATGATGTAGGGACAAAGGAGAATAAAACAGCTTCTAACATTATATACGCGAAGGCCGCGAAGACATTTTCAGCCTGGGATTTATCTCTAGGCAGGGTTTCTTTGGGAGGCTTCCAGGGAGACGGAGATATATTGTTGCATAGCGATAAAAGAGATAACAAAGGCCTTTTGTTTGCGTGGGAAAGGCCTATGCCTGAAATTTCGGATAAATTATGGATATGTCTTGAATATCAGGGGACAAGATCTTCGTACGGCTGTTGGAATGCAGGTTTTTCATGGAAATTCGCAGATAACGTTTCAGGTTTATTTGGATATGATTTTTATAACGATAGAGATTTGGCGGACACCTATACGGTGCAACTAGATATCGATTTTTAAAAGGAGGTGTTTTATGATTAATTCCGGCGATACAGCGTTTGTTTTGATTTCAGCGGCGCTTGTTATGCTTATGACTCCGGCACTAGCATTTTTCTACGGAGGCATAGTTAGGCGTAAAAATGTGCTTGGGATTTTGATGCAATGTATGGCAATACTTGCTTTTGTAAGTATTCAGTGGGTGTTGTTCGGATATAGCCTTTCTTTTGCTCCGGGGAATGCCATATTGGGAAGCCTTAAATGGGCTGGGTTAAATGGTGTTGGGTTAGAGCCTTATGCAGACTATGCAGCGACTATCCCTCACCAGGCATTTATGATATTCCAGGCAATGTTTGCCATCATTACGCCGGCGCTTATTATAGGTGCATTTGCAGAGAGGATGAAGTTTTCAGGTTTTATGATTTTTATACTTTTATGGGCAACACTTGTATATGATCCTGTTGCTCACTGGGTATGGGGAATCGGAGGGTGGCTCAGGAATTTCGGAGCCTTGGATTTTGCAGGCGGAACAGTTGTGCATGTTAATGCAGGCATTGCTGCTCTTGTAACTGCATTATTAATAGGTAAAAGAAGAGGTGTTGAAAGGTCTCCTGCGCCCCATAACCTGCCTTTTGTTGTGCTTGGCGCAGGTCTATTGTGGTTTGGGTGGTTTGGGTTTAATTCAGGAAGCGCTTTGGCAGCAAACGGACTGGCAGTGAACGCGTTTGTAGTCACAAATACAGCTGCTGCAGCTGCAGGATTAAGCTGGGCAACCCTGGAATGGATGTTTAATGGCAAGCCTACTATATTCGGAACCGTGACAGGTGCTGTAGCAGGATTGGTTGCTATTACGCCAGCTGCAGGATTTGTAAGCGTGATACCGGCGATAATAATAGGGTTATTGGTTAGTGTATTTTGTTATATAGCAGTTGCATATGTTAAGCCGAAATTGGGTTATGATGATTCCTTGGACGCATTCGGAGTTCATGGGATAGGGGGCATTTGGGGAGCATTAGCAACAGGCTTGTTTGCCTCAAAGGCTGTTAATCCAGCTGGTTCGGACGGGTTATTTTTCGGGAACCCGCATCAATTATTTGTGCAGGCAGTGGCGGTGTTGGTTACAATTGTTTATTCCGCGATAGTTACCTTTATTATATACAAGGTTGTTGACGCGGCGATAGGTATGCGCGTATCTGAGAAAGAAGAAACAGTTGGTCTTGATCTTAGTCAGCATCACGAAGGCGCGTATACGATGGTGGAGTAGACAAGGTCCCTCGCGACAATATGTGGACATAAAGTCGCTCGGGATCAATTTTTGCGAAGCAAAAATTGGGAGGCGTAAAAATGAAACTTATCATAGCGATTATACAACCGAGCAAATTTTCAGAAGTAAGGGATGAGCTGTACAAGTCAGAGGTAAACCTTATTACTGTCAGCGAGGTTCTGGGTCACGGAAGGCAAAAAGGATTTAGCGAGGTCTATCGCGGGGTAAAAGAGATGGGCAATCTTTTAAAAAAGATACGGCTTGAAATCGCAGTCAATGAAAACTTTGTAGAGCCTACGATCAAAGCTATTCTTAAAGGCGCGAAGACAGGCGAGACAGGCGATGGCAAAATATTTGTATTAGATTTAAAGGAGTGCGTCAGGATCAGGACAGAGGAACGCGGCTCTGTGGCTATCGGATAGAGCAATAATTTTGGTTACCAAAATAGCCGAATTTTTACTTATGTAATTGAAGGTTAAGACACATAGTAGTGTTGAACATTGACGTTCAAAATGATCAAGGGGACTGATCAGGTTGAACGTTTTTTTATTTAAAAAAGGAGATTCAAGATGACAAAGTCAAAATCAGTAAAGACGGCAGATAAAGTAAAAACAAAGAACCCTCTTGTAAACGGCTCTTTCAATGAAAAAGCAGCCAGGGACGTGATGAGCCTTATAAAGGAGAAAGGCATTAAGATTATTGACCTGAAATTCAATGATATGCCGGGTCTTTGGCAGCATTTTTCAATACCTGCGACAGAATTAAAAGACATGCCGGACTTGACCCGTTCAATATGGGTGGACGGTATAGGTTTTGACGGTTCTTCAATAAGAGGTTTTCAGAAAATACAGGAATCAGATATGATTATGATACCTGACCCTAGCACAGCTGTTATTGATCCTGTATGTGAGGTTCCCACGTTAAGCATGATCTGCGATATTTATGACCCTTTGACTCGCAAGGCTTACACAAGGGATCCCAGATACATAGCAAAGAAAGCTGAGAAATATCTTAAAGAAACAGGCATAGCAGATACTGTGTATTTTGGGCCAGAAGCGGAGTTTTTTATCTTTAACAGCATCCGATTTGACCAGACTGAAAACTCAGGCTACTACTTTATCGATTCTAATGAAGCAGACTGGAATACCGGCCGCGATGAAAACCCTAATTTAGGTTATAAAATACGTTTTAAAGAAGGGTATTTTCCTGTACCGCCGCATGATTCCATGCAGGACTTAAGAAGCAGGATTATTCTAAAGATGATAGAAGCAGGCATTAACATAGAAGTGCATCATCATGAAGTTGCTACTGCCGGGCAATGCGAGATTGATATCAAGTATAATAGTTTGACTAAGATGGCAGATGATCTCCTGCTTTATAAGTATATCATTAAAAATATGGCTAAGCAGAATGGCATGGTAGCTACATTTATGCCAAAGCCTCTTTTTGCGGATAATGGCTCAGGCATGCACTGCCACCAGAGTTTGTGGAAAAACGGGAAAAATATTTTCTTTAACAAGAGCGGTTATGCGCTTTTAAGCCAGACAGCAAAGTATTATATAGGAGGACTTTTAAAGCACGCTAATAGTTTAATGGCTTTCTGCGCGCCTACGACAAATTCTTACAAAAGGCTTGTGCCAGGGTATGAAGCGCCTGTAAACCTGGTGTATTCAGCTAGAAACCGCTCAGCAGCAGTGAGAATTCCTATGTATACGGATAATCCGAAATCCAAGAGAATAGAGTTCAGGCCGCCTGATCCGTCATGTAATGGATATCTTGCGTTCAGCGCTATGCTAATGGCAGGTTTGGATGGGATAAAGAATAAGATTGACCCGGGCGAACCTACGGATACGGATTTATTTGAATTAAACGAAGAGGAATTAAGTAAGATAGCCACGGTTCCTTCATCCTTACGTCGGGCAGTAGATGCCCTGGAAGCTGATAACGAGTATTTATTAAAAGGAGGGGTGTTCACGAAAGATGTGATAGATATCTGGATTGAGTATAAACGTAAAAGAGAAATAGATCCTGTAAGGATGAGGCCGCACCCGTACGAATTTTATTTGTATTTTGATATTTGATTAATCTTTATAGTTCTCGACTCGCTTCGCTCGCTCGAACAATATTCTTCGAGCGAGACCGAAGGTCGAGTCGAGAAGATTTTTTTATCTCATGTTGCATAAAAATTAGGCAGTGATAAAATGGATATAGCCAATTCTTTCATAACAATTCAAAAAGGCGAGATATATAAATCTGTTATAGGCGATATAGAAAAGGCGCTTATTGAAAAAGCCCTGGAATACACATCCGGCAATCAGATCACTGCTGCAAGACTCCTCGGCATAAACAGAAACACAATACGTTCCAAGATAAAAAAATTAAACATAGATGTAAACAGGTTTAAATAATATGAAAATCTACGGAAATTTTCCAGAAAAACAGGGATTATATGACCCTCAGTTTGAACATGATAACTGCGGGGTGGGGTTTGTCTGCAATATAAAAGGCGAAAAATCAAACCTTATTATAAGGCAGGGCATCGAGGTTTTACGGCGCCTGTCTCACCGCGGCGCAGTAGGCTCAGACCCAAAGACAGGGGACGGCGCAGGTATCCTGATCCAGATCCCGCACGAGTTTTTTAAAAAAGCCGCCTCACTGGAAAAAATTGATTTACCGGGCCAAGGCTCATACGGCACAGGATTGATATTTTTGCCGCAGGATGCCAAAGAGCGGCTCTTCTGCAAAGAGGTGTTTGAAAAGATTGTTAATGAAAATGGCCAGGCTCTCTTGGGATGGCGCAGTGTTCCGATAGATGATTCCAACATAGGGAAAAGCGCTAAAAGCGCAGAGCCTGTATTTGAGCAGATTTTTGTAGCAAGAAATAAAAACATCAATGATGAGTTAGGTTTTGAAAGAAAGCTATATGTCATCAGAAAGGAAGTGGAAAATATTATACGCGGGTCAGAATTGGGTCAGAAGAGAGCTTTTTATATTACCAATCTTTCGTGCCGCACATTTTCTTATAAAGGCCTTTTGATGCCGGAACAGCTCGAAGGGTTTTTTAAGGACCTGAAAGATGATAGCGTAAAAAGCGCCTTATGCATGGTACATTCACGCTACTCGACCAATACGTTTCCGACCTGGGACTTGGCGCAGCCTTTCAGGTACCTGTCGCATAACGGAGAGATCAATACCCTCAGGGGCAATATAAACGGCATAAAGGCAAGGGAAAGGCTTCTGGCAAGCGGCAATTTCGGAACAGATATAGAAAAACTAAAACCGGTCATTATTGAAGGAGGAAGCGATTCAGCTGCAATAGATAATGTGTTTGAACTTTTAGTTTTATCAGGCAGATCTCTTGAGCATGCGATGATGATGCTTATTCCTGCGGCATGGGAATATAACAGTTTTATGAGCAAGGAATTGAAAGATTTTTATAAATTTCACGCCTGTTTTATGGAGCCGTGGGATGGCCCGGCTGCGATAGCATTTACAGACGGGAAAAATATAGGAGCAGTGCTGGATAGAAACGGTTTAAGGCCGGCCCGCTATATGATAGCCAAAAACGATTTTGTAGTAATGGCGTCTGAGGCAGGGGTCCTGGATATAAATCCGGAAGATATTAAAGTTTCAGGAAGGCTTGAGCCGGGGAAAATGCTTTTTATAAACACCGAATCAGGACGTATAGTAGACGACTCTGAGATAAAAGAAGGCGTGTCAAAAAAATCTCCATATGGTAAATGGAATAGCCGGAATCTGGTAGATTTTGGCAAGCTTGTTACAAGTGTTGCCAATAATCAAAAATCAGAAGATATCATTTCCAGTCTCAAGGCATTTGGCTATTCGCGCGAAGACCTCAAGATGATTATAAAGCCCATGGCAGAAGACGCTAAGGAACCTGTGGGTTCCATGGGAAATGACGCGCCTCATGCATTTCTCTCAAAAAAATCACAGATGCTTTACAGCTATTTCAAGCAGTTATTCGCGCAGGTCACTAACCCTGCGATAGATTCTATAAGAGAAAAGATTGTCATGAGCCTGGAGTGTTTCATAGGCCCTGAAAAAAATATATTAGAAGAGACACCGGAGTACAGCCATAAACTTAGAGTAAAAAACCCCATATTGACAGATGACGAGCTTCAGGGCTTGCGCGATATAAGCATAAATAGTTTTAAAACAAAAACTGTGTATACTTTTTTTGACGCATCCAGCGGCAAGGAAGGTTTTACCAAGGCCCTTGAAAGGATCTGTTTTGAAGCAGAATACGCTATTGAAAAAGGGTATTCCTTTATTATATTGAGCGACAGAGGCTCAGACAGGGAAAGGATTGCGCTTCCGGCTCTTCTGGCAACAAGTGCTGTTCATCATTATCTGGTAAAAAAGACTATACGCTCGCAGGTCGCGTTAATAGTTGAGAGCGCAGAGCCTAGAGAGGTACATCATATTGCGCTGCTTTTCGGTTACGGCGCTGACTGCGTTAATCCGTATCTTGCTCATGAAACAATAGCCTATTTGATAGAAGAAAAAGAGATTCGCTCAGAGTTAAAAAGCACATTGAAGAATTATAATAAAGCCCTGACAGACGGCATATTAAAGATTCTGTCAAAGATGGGCATATCCACGCTCAGAAGTTATCGCGGGGCCCAGATATTTGAGGCGCTTGGCCTGGAAAATGAATTAATAGAAAAATATTTTACAGGCACTGTGTCTCGCATAGGAGGAGTGGGGCTGGAGGGGATAGCGGAGGAAACTATCCAGCGCCACAAAGACGCTTACAGCCAAAAAGATGCAGGGATAAACTATTTAACAAGCGGAGGGGCTTATCAGTGGAAAAAAGACGGGGAATTTCATCTCTGGAATCCGGAGAGCATTGCCAGCTTGCAGGATGCCGCGCGCAACAATGATTATGAAAAATATAAAGAATTCAGCCGGTTGATAAATGACCAGTCAGCGAATCCGGTGACTTTAAGAAGCCTCTTAAAATTTAAAAAAGCAGATCCTATTCCTGTCAGCGAGGTAGAAAGCGCTGAAAATATTATGAAGCGTTTTGCAACAGGCGCCATGAGCTTTGGCTCTATTTCAAGGCCTGCTCACGAGACAATAGCCATTGCCATGAATAGGATAGGCGGCAAATCAAATACAGGGGAAGGCGGAGAAGATCCGAATAGATTTGTAATCCTTCCTAACGGCGATTCCAGAAGGAGCGCTATAAAACAGGTTGCTTCCGGTAGATTCGGAGTCACTATAAATTATCTTGTTAATGCTGATGAGATACAGATAAAGATCAGCCAGGGCGCAAAGCCAGGCGAAGGAGGACAGCTGCCCGGGCATAAGGTGAGCGAGATAATAGCGAGGACCAGATATACTACCCCGGGCGTTACTCTGATATCTCCTCCCCCTCATCATGACATATATTCTATCGAGGATCTTGCGCAGTTGATATTTGATTTGAAAAATGCAAACCCAAAAGCGCGCATAAGCGTAAAACTTGTCTCAGAAATCGGTGTAGGCACAGTTGCTGCAGGCGTTGCAAAAGGCCACGCAGACATGATACTCATTTCAGGAGGAGATGGCGGCACAGGCGCGTCTCCGCAGAGTTCCATAAGATACGCAGGGCTTCCCTGGGAGCTTGGCCTTTCTGAAACTCATCAAACGCTAATCTTGAATAATTTGCGTTCCAGAGTCAGGCTGCAGACTGACGGCCAGATTCGCACTGGCAGAGATGTAGCGATTGCGGCTCTTCTGGGCGCCGAAGAATATGGTTTTTGCACAGCAGTTCTTATTGTAATGGGATGCGTGATGTTAAGGCATTGCCATTTGAATAACTGTTCTGTGGGAGTGGCGACACAGGACGATGTTTTACAGAAGAGATTCAGGGGCAGGCCGGAGTACATAGTAAGTTATTTCCATTTTGTGGCAGAAGAGCTCCGCCAGATTATGGCGAGCCTTGGATTAAAAACTATAGATGAAATGATAGGCAGGACAGATCTTCTTGAGCCGGATAATTCTATAGTGCCTCCTAAGGCAAAAGGCATAGATTATTCTAAAATACTTTATAAGCCGGAAGTTTCCAGCGATATCCCAAGGCGCTACGTATCAAGGCAGGATACCAGGCTGGACACGGTTCTGGATAAAGAGCTTATTAAGATGTGCAAAGATTCTTTAACAAAAAACATTCCGGTAAAGGTCAGCCTTGATATCAATAACACTAATAGGGCTACCGGCACGATGTTAAGCGGCGAGGTCTGCAAGATGTGCGGAGACGGCGTGCTTTTGGAAGATACAATAACGTGCAAATTTAAAGGCATTGCAGGCCAGAGCTTTGGCGCGTTCCTAGCAAAAGGCATTACCCTTGAGCTGGAAGGCATGGCCAATGACTATGTGGGGAAAGGTATTTCAGGCGGAAAGATTATAATCTATCCTGACAAAAGAACGCATTATAAACCTGACGAAAATGTAATCATAGGAAATACCACTTTCTATGGCGCCATATCAGGCGAGGCGTATATTTCCGGCATGGCGGGAGAAAGGTTTTGCATAAGAAATTCAGGGCTGTACGCTGTTGTGGAAGGAGTCGGCGATCACGGCTGCGAATATATGACAGGCGGAAGAGTTATTATTCTAGGAAAAATAGGCAGGAACTTTGCTGCCGGGATGTCTGGCGGCATAGCGTATGTCTATGATGAGGATAATACATTTAAACAAAAATGCAATATGGATATGGTTGAGATAGAAGAGATTAAAAAGGATGATAAAGATACCATATATAACCTGCTTAATAACCACTTTAAATATACAAAAAGTAAGAAGGCAAAGAAAATCCTGGATAATATGAACGAAGAGCTTAAAAAGTTTGTCAGGGTTATCCCGATAGAGTACAAACGTATACTTGAAGGGGTAAAGATAGAGGAAAAACTTGATTTGACGGAGGTATTAGATGGGTGATCCGCGAGGATTCTTAAAATCAGCAAGAAAGACCGGCGCTTACAGGCTGGTTTGCGAGCGCGTCAAGGATTTTAAAGAAGTCAGCGTCCTGCGGCCAGAAAAAGAATCCGAGGTACAGGCTTCGCGCTGCATGGATTGCTCTACGCCTTTCTGTCATTGGGGTTGTCCAATAGGGAATTATATACCTGAATGGAATGATTATATGTTTCGTGGCAATTGGAAAGCTGCGCTTACGCTATTGGAAGCCACAAATAACCTGTCTGAGATAACAGGAAGAATCTGCCCGGCATTATGCGAACACGCGTGCGTCCTGGGCTTGAATGACGACGCTGTTACTATACGGGAAAATGAGCTGAGCGTTATAGAGCTGGGATTTAAGAAAGGGCTGATTAAGCCAGGAGCAGTAAAGAAAAACACAGGCAAGAAAATAGCTATTATCGGCTCAGGCCCTGCAGGGCTTTCCTGCGCCAGCCAGCTTAATAAAGCAGGCCACAGCGTAACTGTTTTTGAGCGGGATAAAGAGCCGGGAGGAATACTTCGTTACGGCATTCCTGATTTTAAACTAGAAAAATCTATCATAGACAGGCGCATCGATATCTGGAAAAAAGAAGGGATTAGTTTTAAGACAGGGGTAAACGTGGGCGTGGACTATTCTAGCAAAAAACTTCTGGAAGAATTTGATGCAGTCTGCCTGGCAGGCGGGGCGCGTGCACCGAGAGACCTTAAAATAGAAGGAAGGGATCTAAAAGGCATATATTTTGCCATGGATTATTTAGCGCAGTCAAATGTCCGCTCAAGCGGGGAAAAGGTTCCAAAAGATGAATTGATCGACGCCAAAGGCAAGAAGGTTGTGGTTATAGGCGGAGGAGATACCGGGGCTGATTGCGTGGGCACAGCTAATCGTCAGGACGCGGCCTGCGTAGCACAGATAGAAGTCTTGCCCAAGCCTTATGAATGCAGGCCTTCTAACCAGCCCTGGCCGAACTATCCAATGCTATTAAAGACAACTTCCAGCCACGAAGAAGGCGGCGAGCGGCACTGGGCAGTGCTTACGAAAAAATTTATCGGAGAAAAAGGTATTGTGAAAAAACTTTCCTGCGTAAAAGTGGAATTTTCTGAAGGCGATTCTAAGACTTGCTCTGTGATGAAAGAAATCCCAGGGAGCGAATTTGAGATAGAAGCTGATATGGCGATTCTTGCAGTAGGATTTTTGCATCCGGAACATTCCGGGCTGCTCACGGATCTCAACGTAGAATTCGATAGACGCGGTAACGTAAAAACAGGCGAAGATTATAAGACATCAGTTGAGAAAGTGTTTGCCGCAGGGGATATGAGGCGGGGGCAGTCGCTTGTGGTGTGGGCTATTTCAGAAGGCAGGCGTTCCGCCTACTATATTGATAAGGATCTTATAGGCGAGAGCAGTCTGCCGTTAATTTGAGATAGTTCTGACCAGCTCTGCTAGGCCTACAAAAAGACGCTCGTCCGCCCCAGCGTGACGGACTTCGCTCCGCGTCGATTCTCGCTCGCCCTGTCAGGCAGGTCTGAGGCGCATTTGAGAAGTTTCGGCATCACAGATTATTTAAAGTATAAGCGCGCAAGGGATTACGGCAAAGTTTTTTATACTGTCAAGACTACCTTCAGTATAAAAAACGAGCCGTAAACCGTAGCGCGCGGCGAAACATTCTCTGCGCCGAACGGCCCGCCTGACAGGGCACCGTGCCCGCTCGAATCGACGAGGCTTTTCTTTAGGCCTAGCAGAGCTGGTCAGCACAAATCGAATAAGGAGTTATTGAAATGATAAGTACCGGGATAAAAGGTTTAGACAATGTAATTACAGGCCTGAGGCTTGGGGATAACGTAGTCTGGCAGATAGACGATATAGAGGCCTATGCCTACTTAGTAAAGCCTTTTGTGCGCCAGGCGTTAAAAGATAATAAAAAAGTTATATACCTGAGGTTCGCCTGCCATAAAGAACTGCTTGAGCCGTCAAAAGAAATAAAAAGATATGAGCTGAACGCCTCAGCCGGGTTTGAAACTTTCACGACAAAGGTAAACAGCATAATCACACAGGAAGGCGAAGGCGCGTATTATGTGTTCGACTGCTTGTCAGAACTTCTTTTGGCATGGGCTACAGACCTTATGATAGGAAACTTTTTTATGGTGACCTGCCCTTACCTGTATGAGCTTAAAACAGTCACGTATTTTTCTATATTACGCAATAGCCATTCTTTCAAATCCATAGCCACTATACGCGAGACAACCCAGCTATTAATGGACGCGTACCGCTGCGAAGGCAATCTATATATACATCCTTTAAAAGTATGGAACAGGTATTCTCCTACCATGTTTCTGCCGCACCAGAAAGAAAAAGACAAGTTTGTGCCTATTGCGGATAGCGTGGATGCCGTAAAGATATTATCCTATATCAGGGACCAAGGCGTGGATAGCGCAAAAAGAAATCTCGACTACTGGGACCGGTTATTCCTTGAGGCAGAGGAACTGATAAGAAGCAATGCGCCGCAAGAGAAAATAAAGGACATGATAAAAAAGCTTTGCAGTATCATGATTTCCTCTAACAAAAAGATGCTCTCAATGGCAGTGGAAAATTTTCCGCTGGAAGAACTCGTGGATATCAAATCCAGACTGATAGGAACTGGTTTTATCGGCGGTAAAAGCGTAGGAATGCTTCTTGCCAGAAAGATCCTTTCCGAGGACAAATCTCTGAACTGGAAAAAACTTTCAGAGCCGCATGATTCATTTTATATAGGCTCAAATATATTTTATTCTTATATTGTGCAGAACAAGTGGTGGAAACTGCATGTGCAGCAGAAGACCGGAGACGGTT
This sequence comes from Candidatus Omnitrophica bacterium CG22_combo_CG10-13_8_21_14_all_43_16, assembly GCA_002771475.1. Lineage (GTDB taxonomy): Bacteria > Omnitrophota > Gorgyraeia > Gorgyraeales > Gorgyraeaceae > UBA10183. The sequence continues at coordinate 23,653 of PCTH01000086.1, forward strand.
ATTTCAGCATCGCAAAAATTTTAAAAGAGAAAATGCTCTATGGGGTGTTTTCCGAAGAGATCATGGAGCATTTTCAGCAGATTATAGAATATTTCGGGGCATCGCCTATCATAATACGCTCCAGCTCTTTACTGGAAGACGGGTTTGGGAATGCATTCGCAGGTAAATATGAAAGCATATTTCTGGCGAACCAGGGAACTCCTGAGCAAAGGTATATCCAGTTTGCAGAAGCTGTAAAAAAGATTTACGCAAGCACTATGAATGAAGATGCCCTTACATACAGGAAACAAAGGGGTCTTGATAAGTTAGACGAACAAATGGCGCTTCTGGTACAGAGGGTTTCAGGCGCATATCACAAAGATTATTTCTTCCCGGATCTTGCCGGGGTAGGCGTTTCTTATAATACATACGTGTGGAATGAAGATATGAATCCGAAAGAAGGCATGTTAAGGATGGTCTTCGGGCTTGGAACAAGGGCGGTCAATAGAGTAGAGGGAGATTATCCGAGAATGGTTGCTCTTAGCGATCCTTTGGCTAGGCCGTATGCGGAAAAAGACGATTTAAGAAAATTTTCACAGCATGAAGTAGATGTCATAGACACAAAGGAAAATATTTTTAAAGCAATGCCTTTTAATAAACTTGTAAGCGAAGGATTATACCTGGAAGCAGACCGCGTAGCTGTAAAAGACGAAGAGGGCATGGCGATGATGAGCCATTCCAGCGCAAAGGCCAAAGAATATTGGATATTGACATTAGATAGCATTTTTAGCGATAATACCATGGATAGCTACTTTAAGAAAATTTTGAAAGCACTTGAAGAAAGCTATAATTATCCGGTTGAGATAGAATTCACAATAAATTTTACCGGAGAGAGCGCGTTTAAAATAAATCTTTTACAATGCAGGCCTCTGCAGGCAAGCGGGCTAGGCCGCAAGGTGGACATCCCCAGCCATGTAAAAAAAGAGGACATCCTTTTTGAATCGAGCGGGTATTTTCTGGGAGGAAATATCGCGCTCGATATTAAAAGAATTATATATGTTGATCCGGAAAAATATACGGGTCTTATATTGTCAGATAAACATGAGATCGCTCGCATAGTAGGCAGTCTGAACAGGGATATAGAAAACAAAGAAGAAATGCCTGCTATTCTTATGGGGCCAGGAAGATGGGGGAGCACAACCCCGTCTCTGGGCGTGCCGGTAAAATTTGCGGAAATAAATAATATAGCGGTCTTAAGCGAGATTGCTTTTTCAGCCGGCAATCTCATGCCTGAGCTATCTTTCGGAACGCACTTTTTCCAAGACCTGGTAGAGACAAAAATATTTTATGTAGCGCTTTTCCCTGAAAGGAAAGAAGTCTTATTCAATACAGGATGGCTTGGGAAGCTTAGAAATTTATTTACGGAACTCAGGCCGGAGTCTTCAAAATATCAAGACATTATTAGCGTATATGATGTAAGAGACAAAGGCCTCAGGATAATGTCTGATGTGGTATCCCAGAAGGTTATATGTTTTTCAAGCCAGAAGAAGGTGCTTAAATGAAAGCGAAAATAGTTCTTGAAGACGGAAAGATTTTTGAAGGTTTTTCCTTTGGGGCGCCAGGCGAGAGGTGCGGAGAAATTGTTTTTAATACCAGCATGACCGGTTACCAGGAAATATTGACTGACCCGTCGTATAAGGGCCAGATTGTAATCATGACATACCCTCTTATAGGCAATTATGGAATTAATGCAGAAGACATTGAATCAAAAAAGATATTCTTGGAAGGTTTTGTCGTAAAAGAATGCAGTAGCATAGCCAGTAATTGGCGCTCCAGTAAGACATTGGCAAGCTACCTTAAAGAAAATAATATTTTAGGCGTGGAAGGCATAGATACACGCGCTCTTACCAGGCATATAAGACTAAAAGGCGCAATGAAGGCAATTATTTCTACAAAAGACCCGGATACGAAGAGCCTGCTTAAAAAAGTAAAGGCCTCTCCCGGCCTCGTTGGCATTGATCTCGTAAAAGAGGTCACGTCCAGTAAAATCCAATACTGGAAAAAAAAAGGAAAACACAAAGTAGTTGTCATAGATTGCGGGGTTAAGTTTAATATACTGAGAGAATTAGCTAAAAGAGGATGTAAAGTCATCGTTGTGCCTGCAAATACAAGTAGCGAAAAGATTTTAGAAATAAATCCTGACGCTGTGCTGCTTTCGAATGGGCCTGGAGATCCCCAGGCTTTAGCATATGTTGTTAATACTGTTAAGAAGTTAATCGGCAAGATGCCGATTTTTGGAATATGCCTTGGCCATCAGGTGCTAGGGCTGGCATTAGGAGGGAAAACCTACAAGCTTAAATTTGGGCATCATGGCGCAAATCATCCTGTAAAAGATTTGCGAACAGGCAAGGTTTATATAACTACGCAGAACCATGGCTTTTGCGTGGATATAAAATCTTTGAATAAAAAGGATATAAATACAACGCACTTAAATTTGAATGATAATACATCAGAAGGCATGCGCCACAGGAAACTGCCTATTTTTTCAGTGCAGTTTCATCCCGAAGCATCTGCTGGGCCGCATGAAGCAAAATATTTATTTGATGAATTTATAAAGATGATGGAGATCTAATGCCAAAGAGGACTGATATAAAGAAAATTTTGATAATCGGATCGGGGCCTATTATTATCGGCCAGGGGTGCGAATTTGACTATTCAGGAACCCAGGCATGCAAGGTCTTGAAGCAGGAGGGTTTTAAGGTAGTGCTTGTAAATTCAAATCCAGCCACTATTATGACTGATCCGGAAATAGCAGATAAGACTTACATAGAGCCGATAACAGTGGAAGCAATTGAAAAGATTATTGCCAAAGAAAGGCCTGATGCGCTTTTGCCTACCTTGGGAGGCCAGACTGCTTTAAATGCCACGATGGGGCTTTTTGAAAAAGGAGTATTAAAAAAATATAAAGTTGAGACAATAGGCGCTGATGTAAAATCCATAAAAAAAGGCGAAGACAGACAGTTATTTAAAGAGGCGATGAAAAAAATAGGCATTGACCTGCCAAAGAGCGGCAAGGCTTATGATCTTAAAGCCGCTGTCGGTCTCGCTAAAAAACTCGGTTTTCCTGTAATAATAAGGCCGAGCTTTACATTAGGAGGCACAGGCGGAAGCATCGCGTGGAACATGAAAGAGTTTAGCGAGCTTGCGAAACGCGGGATTGAATCAAGCATAATAGGAGAAATCCTGATAGAGGAATCAGTAATCGGCTGGAAGGAGTTTGAGCTGGAGGTAATGCGCGATTTAAAAGACAATGTTGTCATAGTCTGCTCAATTGAAAATTTTGATCCAATGGGTACGCATACAGGAGATAGCATTACTGTTGCGCCTGCCCAGACCCTCACTGACAAGGAATATCAGAAAATGAGGGATTCCGCGATAAAATGCATCAGAGAGATAGGCGTTCAGACAGGAGGTTCGAATATACAGTTTGCGGTGCACCCGAAAACAGGCAGGCAGGTTATTATCGAAATGAATCCCAGGGTTTCCAGGAGTTCCGCGCTTGCATCCAAGGCTACAGGATTTCCGATCGCGAAGATAGCCGCAAAATTAGCAATAGGCTATACATTGGACGAGATATCGAATGACATCACCAGAAAAACACCAAGCTCGTTTGAGCCTGCCATTGATTACTGCGTAGTTAAAGTGCCTCGTTTTACTTTCGAAAAATTTCCAGAGGCAAAGGATATCCTGGGCGTGTCAATGAAGTCAGTAGGCGAGACAATGGCGATAGGCAGGACTTTTAAAGAAGCCCTGCAAAAGGCACTGCGTGGTTTGGAGATAGGGCATAGCGGTCTGGATAACAAGCTGGATTATCGCAGGATCCGGAATGATAAAATAAAATTACGCCTGGAAGAGCCTAATGCCTCAAGGATCTTTTACATTAAGTATGCTTTGCAGAAAGGCTACAGCGTAGAAAAGATCCAGGCCATTACAGGCATAGACCCGTGGTTTCTTCAGAATATTAAGGAGATAGTGGAATTTGAAAAAAAGCTTTCAGCTGTCAGCTTTCAGCTGTCAGCCGAAAAACTCATAAAAGCAAAACAGTACGGCTTCAGCGACAGACAGATAGCAAACCTGACTAAATCAAATGAAGCAGCTATAAGAAAATTAAGAAAAAAACACGGCGTAAAAGCGGTTTTTAAGCTTGTGGATACATGCGCCGCAGAATTTGAGGCATATACCCCGTATTATTATTCAACTTATGAAGAAGAAGACGAGACCAGGATTTCAAAGAAAAAGAAGATAATGATACTCGGGGGCGGGCCGAACAGGATTGGCCAGGGCATAGAGTTTGACTATTGCTGCTGCCACGCGTCTTTTGCGTTAAAAGAGCTCGGATACGAAACTATCATGGTAAATTCCAACCCGGAAACAGTATCTACTGATTATGACACATCTGATAAACTTTATTTTGAGCCGCTTACCTTTGAAGATGTGATGAATATCATAGATAATGAAAAACCGGACGGGATAATAGTACAGTTTGGGGGCCAGACGCCCTTAAATCTGGCAGCAGAGTTAAAAAAAGCAGGCGCGCCCATTATCGGGACAAGCGTTAATTCTATCAATAAAGCTGAAAACAGGGAGAAATTTGCGAAGGTCCTTAAAAAATTAAAAATCAGTCAGCCTGAAAATGGGTCTGCCTTCTCAAAAGAAGAAGCCCTTAATATCGCAAGGAAGATAGGGTATCCTGTTTTAGTGAGGCCTTCTTATGTCCTGGGCGGCAGGGCAATGAAGATTGTTTATGACGATATATCTTTGGAGAGCTTTATCAGCGAGGCGCAAGAGGTTTGCGAGGGGCACCCTGTTCTCATAGATAAATTTTTAGAGGACGCTATTGAGGTTGACGTGGACGCTATTTCTGACGGTTCTTTAACAGTCATAGGCGGAATAATGGAGCATATAGAGGAGGCAGGCGTGCATTCAGGAGATTCTGCCTGCGTATTGCCGCCTCATACATTAGGCGAAGGCATGTTGAATATGATAAAAAAATATACCTATGCCCTTTCCAAAGAACTGATGGTCAGGGGTCTTATGAATATACAGTTTGCGATAAAAGATGACAGGGTGTTCTGCCTTGAAGTAAATCCAAGGGCATCCAGGACAGTGCCATTCGTGAGCAAGGCAACAGGCGTGCCTCTTGCAAAGATAGCTGCAAAGGTCATGACCGGGAAAAGCTTGAAAGGACTGGGTTTTACAAAAGAGGTTAAGATAAAGCATATCGCGGTAAAAGAATCAGTGCTTCCTTTTTCAAGATTTTCAGGAGTGGATATAGTTCTTGGCCCGGAGATGAAATCAACAGGCGAGGTAATGGGTATAGACGATTCTTTTGGAGTAGCGTTTTATAAATCTCAGCTTGCTGCCGGCCAAAATATTCCTTTAAAAGGCAGGATATTTATAAGCGTGAAAAATAACGACAAGAGAAATATAGTTTTTATAGCAAAAAAACTTAGCGACATGGGTTTTGAAATTATTGCTACAAAAGGTACCCATAAAGCGCTTTGTTCAAATAATATAAAAGCGAGCTCTGTAGATAAGATTTCAGAAGGCGACAATAAAATTTTAGACCTTATTAAAAATAATGAGATACAGCTTATTATAAATACCCCTTCCGGAGCAAGAGGCCAATCAGATATGAGGCCGATAAGATCTTTAGCTGTAATGCGGGGAATCCCGTGTATTACTACAATGAACGGCGCTCAGGCAGCTGTGAATGGGATAGAGGCAGTGATAAAAAAAAGATTTGGGGTGAAGGCCATACAGGATTTCATTTAAAAAATCAGCTTGCCAACGGGAAAACGTATTGATATAATAAAACCCAGCTTGGCACAATGGCTGTGCCTGGAAAAGGGTTAGGACAAAGACGTTCTAAAAATTGACGGCATAGAACGTCTTTTTTATTTATATGGCAATGCCTAAAAATTAGGCAAATAATTAAAGGGAGGAAGAAATGCCCAAGAGATTAGAAGAATTTATGGCGAAAGTCATAGAAAGGAATCCCGGAGAACCGGAATTCCATCAGGCAGTCCGTGAAGTCGCAGAATCTGTAATGCCTTTTATAGAAAAGAACCCTAAGTATTTGAAGGCAAAGATTTTGGAGCGTATGACTGAGCCTGAAAGAGTTATAATGTTCCGCGTGCCCTGGCTGGATGATAAGGGCGAGGTTCAGATGAACAGGGGTTATCGCATACAGATGTCGAGCGCTATAGGGCCTTATAAAGGCGGCATAAGATTGCACCCGAGCGTAAACTTGAGTATTTTAAAATTTTTAGCGTTTGAGCAGGTATTCAAAAATAGCTTAACCACTCTTCCAATGGGCGGCGGAAAAGGCGGATCTAATTTTGACCCGAAAGGCAAATCAGATAATGAAGTAATGAGATTCTGCCAGAGTTTTATGACAGAGCTTTCTAAGCATATCGGAGCCGATACAGATGTGCCAGCCGGAGATATAGGTACAGGCGGCAGGGAAATAGGCTATATGTTTGGACAGTATAAGAGGCTTCGCAATGAATTTGTAGGAGTTCTGACAGGCAAGGGCCTGGGCTGGGGCGGAAGTTTGATCAGGCCAGAAGCAACAGGTTATGGCTGCGTGTATTTCGTCCAGGAAATGCTTAAGACAAGAGGCGAGTCGCTTAAAGGCAAGATCTGCACAGTTTCCGGATCAGGAAACGTAGCGCAGTATACTGTGGAAAAGTTAATCCACTTAGGCGCTAAAGCAGTCACTCTTTCGGATTCCAATGGATTTATCTATGACCCTAAAGGCATAGACGAACAGAAGCTGGAATTTGTAATGGAGCTTAAGAACGTAAAAAGAGGCCGCATAAAGGAATATGCCGACGAATTTAAATGCAAATATTTTGAAGGCAAGTATCCGTGGGAAATAAAGTGCGATGTAGCTTTCCCATCAGCTACTCAGAATGAGATTCATGAGGCAGATGCCAAGAAATTAGTGAAAAATGGCTGTATCGCAGTAGGCGAAGGCGCGAATATGCCTTCCACTCCTGAAGCAGTAGAGGTATTTTTGGATGCTAAGATCCTTTACGCGCCTGGCAAAGCATCTAACGCAGGCGGAGTAGCTACAAGCGGCCTTGAAATGTCACAGAACAGCCAGCGTTTATCGTGGACAAGGGATGAAGTAGACGAGAGATTGCTTCAGATAATGATCAATATACACGAGTCTTGCGTTAAATATGGCAAAGACGGTAGCAGTAAATACGTTAACTATGTGAACGGCGCTAATATAGCTGGATTTGTGAAAGTCGCGGATGCTATGCTAGACCACGGCGTAGTATAAATAGTATAAACCTGACAGGTTGAGGTAAACACAGGGACGGTTCTCAAGGCAATCGGAGAACCGTCCCTTTTTATTTTTTGCAGATTTTTGAAAGAATTTTGCCTCCGGATGTGTCATGTATAGCAGAAAGGATGGCGGCATATGAAAGATCAGCTAATACCAGAAGGTGTAATTGAACGCAGGATTTTCATTATTCGAGGCCATAAAGTAATGTTAGATAGAGATTTGGCAGGGCTTTATGGGGTTGAAACAAGGGTTTTAAATCAGGCTGTTAGGAGGAATAAAGATCGTTTCCCGGATGATTTTATGTTTTCTTTGACCAGAGAAGAGATAATGAACTTATCACAAATTGTGATAAGTTCAAAGATAAAGCATGCGCCCAACGTCTTTGTGTTTACGGAACAGGGTGTTTCTATGCTTTCCGGTGTGCTTAATAGCAAGAGAGCGATTCATGTTAATATCGAGATCATGCGGGCATTTGTAAGGTTAAATAAAATGATCAGATCTCATAAGGGGCTATTGAGCAAGATGAGAGAGATGGAAAATAAATACGACGCTCAATTTAAGGTAGTTTTTGATGCTATAAGACAACTGATGGCTCCATCTTTACCTAAATCTAAACGTATAATAACGGGTTTTAAGCCGGATAAATAACAGTCCGCTAAAATTTTAATAAATCACAGGGTTTTACTTTTAAGGCTTTGGCGAGTTTTTCTATGGTATCTATTCTTACTGCAGGCGGCTTCTTGCCTTCTATTCTCTGGATATATTTATAGTCAATATTAGCAGCTTCTGAAAGTTCTTCCTGGGTATAGCTGTATTTCTTTCTTAATTCCTTTATCTTTTGCCCTAATTTTAACCTGATAGCATATTCCATATACCTTATTATGCTACGGCTTTTTATTATTGACACCTAACTATAGTAAGGTGTATAATCTTTTTATTGTTAGCCACAAAGGGGTGGTGTAGTGTTAAATTTATTAAATTTTTCTTAAGAGAAAGTTTTAACAAGAAACTTTCTCTTTTTATTTAAAGGGAGGTATTATGCGAAAGACATGTTGCTTATTTTTGAGTTTTTTATTTTTATGTGGTTGTTCAACCG
>PCTH01000041.1 GCA_002771475.1 Candidatus Omnitrophica bacterium CG22_combo_CG10-13_8_21_14_all_43_16
TTTTATACAGAGCGTGAGAGACGAGGCCCACAGGTTCGCGTTGAAATATCACCACGCTCTCCGCCGCAAAGGTTTTACAAATTCAACATTGAGAAATAGCAAATGTAATGCTTTCAATGCTAGATAATACTATAAAGAACTCTTGCCAGCCCTGGCAGACCTAAAGAAAAGCCTCGCCGATTCGAGCGGGCATGGTGTCCTGTCAGGCAGGCCGTTCGGCGCTGAAATAATTTCGCCGTCCGCTACGGTTTACAGTTCGCAAATTGCCGGAATTCCCTCGCCGTATATATAAACAAACAAGCGATGGAAAAACAGGCTCGGTCAGTTCCGCCATTTGCTCGCTGTAATCCCTTGTGGACTTTTGCCGAAATTTTTCTAATGCGCCTCAGACCTGCCTGACAGGACGAGCGAGAATCGGCGCGGAGCGAAGTCCGCCACGCCGGGGCGGACGAGCGTCTTTTCGTAGGTTTGCCAGGGCTGGCAAGTATTCAGATAGTACAATGAGAAATGGCAAAAGAATTGACACTTTTTGAAAAAAAGGTATATACTGTTGTAAAGAAAATACCTCTCGGAGAGGCAAGAGCCTATGCCTGGGTGGCTAAGATGGCGGGAAGGCCTGCTGCTGTCAGGGCAGTCGGCAATACGCTTAACAAAAATCCTTTTCCTGTAATAGTGCCATGCCACAGGGTCGTGCATTCAGACGGCTCTATCGGAGAATATGCATTCGGCAGGGATTTGAAAAGAAAATTATTGGAATTAGAAAGAAACCATGCTGACAGAAATAAAAGAAAAATTAGAAAAATTAGGCAATAAGCTGCGAGAGCTTAAGGCTTATTTAAATATTGATAAAAATGAGATCTTGTTAAAGGAACTTGAGGCGCGAATGGCCGGTTCCGGATTTTGGAATAATCAGGAAGAGGCCCAGGATACCATCAGAAAATTGAAGTTTATTAAAGCGACTACCGATGAATATTTTAAGTGCATGAAAGAGCTTGGCGGCGGGCTTACTCTGGCGGAATTGCTTTCCAAAGAGCCTGATCAGGATATTATGAAAGAAACTATGGAGCTGTTAAAAAAATTAGAGAAAGATATCGATGTTCTGGAGTTTGAGAGCCTTTTAGACGGAGAAAACGATGCAAACAATGCTTTTCTAAGTGTCCATTCAGGCGCGGGCGGGACTGAATCCTGCGACTGGGCCAGCATGCTTTTGAGGATGTATTCGATGTGGGCTGAAAAAAAAGGATACAAGGTTGAGATGATTGATATGCTGCAGGGCGAAGAAGCTGGTTTGAAGAGCGTGGACCTGATTATCACGGGGCCTTATGCGTACGGGTACCTTAAATCGGAAAAAGGCGTGCACCGGCTTGTCAGGATTTCCCCTTTTGACTCAAATAAAAGGCGGCATACGTCTTTTGCTTCCGTGGATGTTATACCGGAAATTGCGGATGATATAGTCATAGATATCAATGAAACTGATTTAAAGATAGATACCTACAGGGCAGGAGGCAAAGGCGGCCAGAATGTAAATAAATTGGAAACCGCGGTCAGGATTACGCATGTCCCTACCGGTATTGTCGTGCAGTGCCAGAAAGAAAGGTCGCAGTTTAAAAATAAAACCCTCGCGATGAAAGTGTTGAAGGCAAAGCTTTATGAAAGCAAGATGGATGAGAAGAAAAAAGAGCTGGAAGAGGCTTATGCCAAGAAGCAGAAGATAGAATGGGGGAGCCAGATCCGTTCATACGTTATGCATCCCTATTCAATGGTAAAGGACCACAGGACCGATTACGAGACATCCAATGTTGATGCTGTGATGAGCGGCGAACTGGATGAGTTTATGGAAACGTTTCTGAAGTGGAAAGCAAAAATTAATAACTAAGAATTAGAGTGATGGGAGTGCGACTCCCATCGCGAGTGCCAAAATATATGTTAAATTGGGTAGTAAGCAAAATTTTTGGGACGCAGAACGAGCGGGAAATCAAAAGGATGAAGCCTCTTGTTGAAAAGATAAACTCTTTTGAACCGGAGGTCCAGAAGCTTTCTGATATCCAGCTGCGCGCTAAGACAGACGAATTCCGCAAACGCCTGGCGGACGGAGAAACCTTGGACGATATTTTAGCGGAGGCTTTCAGCGTGGTGCGGGAGGTGTCAAAGCGCACAGTGCGCATGCGGCATTTTGATACCCAGCTTATCGGCGGTATTGTGCTGCATCAGGGAAAAATAAGCGAGATGGCGACAGGAGAAGGTAAAACGCTTGTCGCGACTTTACCTGCTTATTTAAATGCCTTGAGTGGGAAAGGCGTGCATATAATAACGGTAAATGATTATCTTGCGCACAGGGATAGAGATTGGATGGGCCCGATATACGAATTTTTGGGGCTTACAGTCGGGGTAATCCAGCATGACATGGATCCGCAGTTGAGGCAGATTGCTTATGGAAGTGATATTACTTACGGCACGAATAACGAATACGGCTTTGATTATCTGAGGGACAACATGGTTGTCAGAAAAGAGGATATGGTCCAGCGCGAATTGAATTACGCGATTGTGGACGAAGTGGACAGCATTCTTATAGACGAGGCGCGCACCCCGCTTATTATCTCGGGGCCTTCGGATGAGTCCACTGATAAATATTATATATGCGATAAGATTGTCCCGAAATTAAAAGGAAGGATTATACTGGAAAAAGACGAGATAGATGCCAAGTTTAAAGGCATAGACCTATCGAAGGGTTATGATTACATTGTAGATGAAAAGGCAAACACAGCTCATCTCACGGAAGACGGCGAAATGAAGGCAGCCAAGATGCTGGGCGTGGATAACATGCATGATATAGCTACGATGGAATATCGCCATCACATGATCCAGGCATTGAAGGCGCATAATCTTTTTGAAAAGGACGTGGACTATGTCGTAAAAGACGGCGAGGTTATCATCGTGGATGAATTCACGGGCCGCTTGATGCCGGGGAGAAGATGGTCAGACGGCCTTCATCAGGCGATAGAGGCAAAAGAAGGGATGAAAATAGAAAGGGAAAACCAGACGCTTGCCACAATCACATTCCAGAATTATTTCAGGATGTATAAAAAACTCTCCGGCATGACAGGCACTGCGATGACAGAGGCAGGGGAATTCAGCCACATTTATAAATTGGACACGGTCTCAATACCTACAAACAAGCCTTTAATAAGAGCAAACCATCCGGATGTGATTTATAAAACAGAGAAAGAAAAATTCAACGCGGCGTGCGACGAGATAGAGGAATTGTATAAAAAAGGAAGGCCTGTCCTGGTAGGCACTATCTCAATAGAAAAATCAGAGCGCATGAGCTCTATTTTAAAAAGGCGCGGCATCCCGCACAATGTCCTGAACGCAAAGTATCATGAGATGGAGGCGACTATTGTGGCTCAGGCAGGAAGGCTGAACGGGGTTACCATCGCTACAAATATGGCAGGCCGCGGAACAGACATCTTGCTCGGCGGAAATCCTGAATTTATGGTCAATGACTGGCTGAAGGCAAAAGGCATGGGGCCCAAAGATGTGAGCCAGGATGAACGCGAAAAATGGCTGGCTGAAGCGAGAGAGAAAGTGAAAGAAGAACACGATAAGGTTGTGGCGTTAGCCGGGTTGCATATAATGGGAACAGAGCGTCATGAATCGCGCCGCGTGGACAATCAGCTGAGAGGCCGTTCAGGCAGGCAGGGCGATCCGGGTTCGTCTAAATTTTATATATCTTTAGAAGATGATTTGATGCGGCTTTTCGGATCAGACAGGATTTCTTCTATTTATGACAGACTGGGCATAGAAGAGGGTCAGGATATCCAGCATCCTCTTATAAGCAGGGCTATAGAGGTTGCCCAGAAGAGAGTGGAACAGCATAATTTTGATATCCGTAAACATGTGCTTGAATACGACAATGTGATGAACAAGCAAAGGGAAGTTATTTACGAAGAGAGAAAAAAGATTCTTACAGGCGATAATGTCAGGGAGCATATTTATGAGATTATAGAAGAGGTCCTGGATGAAGCGATAATTACATACATAAATCCTGACGTGCACAAGGCTGATTGGAAATACGCGGAATTCAATGAATGGCTCTGGTCAAAATTCAATATAAGGATCCAGGATATAGAAGAGATGGTCGAGGGGAAAGACGCGGAAGCTATCCTGGATTATCTGATCGAGACAGTAAAATCAGCGTATATAGAAAAAGAAAAGAATATGCCCCAGGGTTTGATGCAGCATATTGAAAAAATGATCATGCTGCAGGTTATTGACACAAAATGGAAAGACCATCTTTATGCAATGGATAACCTCAGGGAAGGGATAGGCCTCAGGGCATACGGCCAGCGCGACCCGCTTATAGAGTACCAGCACGAAGGCTATGACATGTTTATGGGAATGATAGAAAGCATAAAACACGAGACAATAGAATTTTTATTCAAGGTCCACTCAGCCAGGGAAGAAAGTTCCATGAGAGGCGTGTTCCAGTCTTTGCCGCAGGAATTTGTAAAGTCAGAGGCAGCCCCTATGTCTAAAATCCCCGCGCCACAGGCGCAAAGAGTAAAGGAATTCCAGAATGGGCTTTCTGAAGAACGGCCTTCGGTAGAACAATATAAACGCTCTGAGCCAAAAGTCGGCCGCAATGACCCGTGTCCATGTGGGAAAGTAGATTCTAGGACTGGCAAACAGTTGAAGTATAAAAAATGTTGTTATCCAAAGTACGAATAGGAAGATTTATATAATTTAACGATTTTTCTTTGAAGGCTGGGTATATCTTTTCTGCTTTTTAAACTGAGATATTTTCTAGTAATAAGTGCATGGCAATTAGAACAAAGCACCATCAAGTTATCGATTTCATGTAAGCCGCCCTTATTCTTAGGTAAAATATGATGACTTTCAACAATTAAGTTAAAACCACACAGTTCACATTTATTTCCATATTTTTTTATAGCTTGCGTACGAATCCATGCCTTATGTTTTTTTACTTCTCCGTAAAGGTATTTTTTGATCCCTAATTTTCTTCGTCGATATCTTACTACCCATTGATTAGCTTTTTTGAACCCCTTTTTTATTAATTCTCTAGCAATCTCTTCATCAAGCAGTTTTTTACAATTTCTACGGATAAAGTCATCAACACCCGGATGAGGCAGCTTCTCTAATTTATGAAAATTTTTCTGGAGTCCTGAGTGTCCGTGGCGTTTAATTCTGGCCATATGCATAGTGCAATAACGTTCCTTTGTTTTTTTAAACCTTGTAAATTTATTACATCCTTTTATCATGCATTTAGCCATGTCTTTTATTATTGCACTTTATCTTAAGCTGTCAACAACAATAGTTATATTTTTAAAATATAAGTATTGTTGTTGATGTTACACTAGTCAGATAGAGGTTTAAGGCAAATATTTAACTTTGTTTAAAACATTTATATGATAAAATACTACCAAATGATAAAAAATATTATTTTAATTTTTTTCACTAGTTTATTTTTAATTTTTTCTTTCCCAAACTTTAACCTAAGTTTCCTTGCTTTTATTAGTTTTATCCCGCTTTTCTTTGCAATTGAAAACAGATCTCCTAAAAAAGCATTTCTGATTTTTTATATCTCTGGATTTATTTTTTATTTTGGGACTTTATACTGGCTGTATCATGTGACAATAATAGGTTTGATGATTCTTTGCCTTTACCTTGCTTTATATTTTGGAGTTTTTGGCTTAATCTGTTTTAGGTTTAAAGCTTATAGCTTGAAGCTTATAGCTATTCCTTTAATTTGGTCGCTTCTCGAATATATTCAGTCTCATGTTCCAATCATGGGTTTTGGCTGGCTATCATTGGGCTATTCGCAGTATAAAAATCTGCCCCTGATTCAGATAGCTGATTTTTCAGGTGTGTACGGCGTGTCTTTTGTGATAATGATGGTAAATGTGGGCGTTTGTATGTCATTGCGAGGAACGAAGCGACGAAGCAATCTCAGGAAATCAATCTTCGCCCCTCTTGCAATGACAAGTTTAGTTTTAATTGCAAGTTGTATTTATGGATTCTACAGGTTAAACGAGAAACATAATGCAGCTTCTGTAAAAATTTCAGTTATCCAGGGAAATATCGCCCAGGAGCTTAAGTGGGATCCCCAGGCTCAGGACATGATAATTGAAAAATATACTGCGCTTACGAAGATGGCGGCTCTGGAGAGAGCTGATCTGATAGTTTGGCCTGAGACATCTTTTCCGGGATTCTTTGAAATAGACGAAGACATGACAGAGAAAGTTTTAGCCCTGGCAAAGGAGATAAAAACCTCTCTTTTAATCGGAGTAAACACGGAAAAGGATGAAAGATATTTTAATAGCGCTGCGCTTATTTCTCCGGAAGGCAGCATGATAGATAAATATGACAAAATCCATCTTGTCCCATTCGGAGAATACGTGCCGTTTTCGAATAAATTTCCGGCACTGCACAAATTAGTGCTGGGTGAACTCGGCGAATTTACGCCGGGGAATAAATTTACAATATTTACCCTTCACCCTTCGCCATCCGCTCAAGTTAGTTTTGCCGCGTTAGTTTGCTTTGAAGACATCTTTCCGGAAATTTCCAGGAAGTTTGTTAATAGTGGAGCAAAATTCCTGGTGGTTATCACAAACGATGCTTGGTACGGCAGAAGCGGGGCAGCTTACCAGCACGCGGCATGCTCTGTTTTCCGTGCGATTGAGAACCGCGTTCCTGTTGTCCGCTGCGCCAATACAGGCTATTCCTGTTTCATAGATTCAAAAGGTAAAATCTACGATAGCGTAGAAGAAAAAAATGCCCGTCTTTTTATCACCGGTTACAGAACTGCAACAGTAAATACCAAATAAACTTGCCAACCCTGACAGGCCTAAAGAAAAGCCTCGCCGATTCGAGCGGGCACGGTGCCCTGCCTCCGGGCTGGGGCCATTCGGCGCTGAAATAATTTCGCCGTCCGCTACGGCTTACGGCTCATTTTTTATACCGAAGGTAGTCTTGACGGTATAAAAACTTCGCCGTAATTCCTTGCGGACTTTTGCCGAAATTTTTCTAATGCGCCTCAGACCCCAGCCCAAAGGCAGGGTGAGCCCAGACGTTTCGTTAAGTCTCGACCTGGTCCTGAGGAGCAAAGCGACGAAGTGCGAGAATTGGCGCGGAGCGAAGTCCGCCACGCTGGGGCGGACGAGCGTCTTTTCGTAGGCCTGTCAGGGCTGGCAACTATGTAAAATTTTAGTCAAGCGTAGCCTATTTATATTGACACCTATATAGCATATAATATATAATTAAACGAAAATGGGAGAGTTTGTTATGGACGAGATGAATGAGTATATCCAGCAGCGTATTTATAAGTTAAATGCCCTCAAAGAGATAGGCACTGAGGCGTACGGCAGGAGGTTTGATAAGCCTCTGAGCATAGAAGCGATGCTTAAGGATGCCAAGGAAGGCGATTCTGTCCAGACAGCAGGCCGTATCACTGCCTTAAGGGAACACGGTAAATCCAGCTTTATAGACCTGAGAGATTCAAGCGAGAGGATTCAGGTATATATCAAGGCAGATACAATAGGCAAAGATATATATAATAATATATTTAAAAGGTTAGATATAGGGGATATATTGGGTGTTAAAGGCAAGTTTTTCAAGACCCATACAGGGCAGCTTACGATAAATGCGGAAGAAATCACTATTCTCGCCAAGGGCCTCAGGCCTTTGCCTGAAAAATGGCACGGCCTGAAAGATGTGGATACAAGATACCGCCAGAGATATGTGGATCTGATAGTAAACGAAGAGGTGCGCAAGGTTTTTCAGGTCCGCAGCCGCATCATTTCAAAAATAAGGGAGATGCTGGATAAATCAGGGTTCCTGGAAGTTGAGACGCCTATGATGCAGTCGATGGCGGGCGGGGCAGCAGGAGATCCTTTTAAGACCCATCATAACGCCCTTGATACTGATTTGTATCTGCGGCTGGCGCCTGAATTGTATTTAAAAAGGCTTTTGGTCGGCGGGTTTGACAAGGTTTATGAGCTCAACAGGAATTTCAGGAATGAAGGTATTTCAACAAGGCATAATCCTGAATTTACAATGATAGAGATATACCAGGCTTAT
>PCTH01000020.1:0-666 GCA_002771475.1 Candidatus Omnitrophica bacterium CG22_combo_CG10-13_8_21_14_all_43_16
ACCTGACATTACTGAATCCACATCGTTTCTCAGTAACTGGTTCGAGCTTATCATATCAATAGATTTTGCATTAAGCGCATAAACAGAACTTGCGAGTTTTATGCGGGGGGTCATTTCTCCGTCGCTGGAAACCTCCATGCCTAGCCATAAGTCTTTATTGAAGTCTATTTCCAGGGGCTTTACAGACCCCATCAGCACGCTAAACATGCCGTTCTTTATGTTAAGGATATGCCCTTCTTCCCATATAGCCTGGCCTGCTTTATCTGCGTCATAGAATCTGAAAGTGACTAAAAAATTGCCTGTTAAAGGATTGTCATTTTTATCGGTAAGCCTTCCCTGGTAGTTGATAACGCGGGGTATAGCGGCATATGTAAGAGCAGTTAAACATAAGATCCCGATTATAATAAAAATACCCATGCGGAATTTTCTCATTTACTGCCTCCTTTTGTTTTCGGGTCAATGGTGCCGAGGAGAAGAATCGAACTTCCTACGCCGGCCTTTTCAGGGCCGCGCTCTACCAATGAGCTACCTCGGCATTTAAAGATTTATCCTATTTTAGCAAACCTCACTATTATGTCAATATAAAATTAGCCGTCCGTCTTCTTTAAGCATCAGGACTTTTATGCCTTTAGCAGGAGATCTCGCAGAATGTCTCCGTCAGGGCCC
>PCTH01000020.1:704-7972 GCA_002771475.1 Candidatus Omnitrophica bacterium CG22_combo_CG10-13_8_21_14_all_43_16
AATGTCTCCGTCAGGGCCCTTGTCTCTTTGACCAGTTGCCCCTAGCTGCACCCGGCTAAAATAAACGCTAGAAAAAAATCCCGTATCCCTTCAATTCGAAAAGATACGGGTATTTTCTAAAAATCATATAATTTAAAATAAAAATACTGCCGCCGATACTACAGTGGACCAGTTGCCGTTGGAATCTATAATGGTGGACTGGGTCATATTCATGGTCTTGACTATCTTATCCTTGAGCTGGTACACCTTTTTTATTTCATCCCAGTCCTTGGAGTCGTCAAAATCAGGAATACCCATTGTGGAGGCGAGCATTTTTGCGGCCAGGTCTTCCGCATAATCGCCCGCGATCTCATCTGTCTGGCCGTATGCGTGGTGTTCGCTCATATAGCCGTACATATTCTCATCAGCGGGAATTGCGGTGCCCACAGAAGCGGCTATCAATCGCCTCGGCTCACTGGAACTGCACCTGGCAATAACGCAGTATGTTATCATGCCAGGGATGAGTTCTTTGACGCCCTCATTTTTAGAGAGAATTTTACAGCCTGGAGGGAAAATGCTTGAGACATGCACCAGATTGCATTTTTCAATGCCCGCGTCTCTCAAGGCAAGCTCATATGAACGCAGCTCTTCTTTATGCGTCCCTACGCCTTTTGTGAAAAATACCTTCGTGGGTACTAATTTATATAACTGCGTTGACTGCGACAATGAAACTGCCGGAGATACTGGCTGTCCGTTCATTATTTATTATTCTTCGTCGGTCATGACAGGAGCTGTAGCCGCCGGTACGCCTGCGCTGGCAGGTTGTTCAGGAATTACAACATCCACCCAGCTTGCAACAAGCTTTCCTGCGTCATTAGTATAATAACCGACCTCCGCATTATCGCCTTTTTTAATATCGGATAACTTTATGTCCTCTATGCCTTTCCAAAGGATAGTCTCTCCGTCTATCACGCTAAAAGCCTTTTCTGCGCCATCAGCGCCTTTTACGCTTATAGAACCCGATGATGCGTCTAAAGCAGTAACCTCTCCCGTAACCACTCCTTCGCCTACGCCCTCTTCCGATGGAAGCATTTCCTCATCCGCAGAGATAGCCATAGATTCATCAGACGACGCAGTATCTTCTGAATACCCGGGCGCTAATATAAACATCACAGCTCCGATGAAAAAAACCACCACTACTAATTTCTTAATCATGCTCTCTTCCTCCTTTCAATTTTTTAAACAAAATTAATTATAGCACAAAAAACTTTTTTTGCAATACAATATTGATTTCAAAATATGTAGCTAAGAAACTTATAAATGAGCTTGGCGGTTAAAAAATCAGGGCTGACATTGCCCGGCATGGGAGACAGCTCCACCACGTCGAATCCTATAACTTCTTTTTTCTGGCTGAGCCTTTTAAATAACACAAGTGTCTCATACCACCCCATGCCGCCAGGTTCAGGCGTGCCTACGCTGGGCATTATAGAAGGGTCAAGCGCGTCCATATCTATAGTTACGTACACCTTATCGCTGGGCAAGGAATCTATCGCCTCGCTTATCCAGTTATCGTTATCAATCATATCTTTCATAAAAAATGTTTTCAAATTTTTATATCCTTTTCCTGCCTCATCTTTTGACAAGCTCCTGATGCCTACCTGCGTAAGGCTGGTAAGTTCTATAATGCGCTTGGCTATACATGCGTGGCTGTATCTTGACCCCTGGAAACTATGCCTCATATCCCTGTGGGCGTCCAGCTGCAGAACCGAAAAATCTTTAAACTTTTTCTTAAAAGCCTTTACAGACCCCAGAGTAATGGAATGTTCCCCTCCCAAAACTACCGGAAATTTTCCGGCTTTCAATATTGCGCTGACTTCTCTTTCCACTTTTTCAATTATTTCCTCCGGCTCCGGGTTTACAGGCTTTATTTCTTCCAGCGTGCATATCCCCTGCTTATAAACCTCTTTTCCGGTTTCATCATCATATGTTTCCATATATCTGGAGGCGTCTATTATTGCTTTCGGCCCGGCGGATGTGCCGGGCCTGTAAGAGGTGGTCAAGTCATAAGAAACAGGTAATATCGCTATCCTGGACTTCTTCCAGGAAGAATACCTGTCCTCCAGGTCGCAAAATTTAAAATGAGCTTTATGGTATTTATTTGGCATTTGAGGTTATAAAAATATATTCTAATGTTCCGTCGCCTGTATTTTTTACATTGTGGATTGTCTGCGGCGCTACATATAAAACCGTATTATCTTCAAAATCCAGGCCGTCTTTTTTATTTATTATCAACTGCCCGGTACCTTTTAATATAACCAGCGCCTCTTCCATATCGTTAGTGGAATGCTCGCCGACATCCTCTCCCGTTTTCAACATCACATGGCCAGCCTTAATGCCGCAGGTGCCTGAATCCTTACTGAAAAGCCTTTGATATTTTGAGCCTGAAACCAGCTTTACTATTTTTGATTCGGAGAAATTAGTCATTTTTAAGGGTTTTTAGAATGTCTTTCTGCCAGATAAATTTTTTTCTTTTGCGGGATTTATAGAATTTTTCCTGGAATATGTATGAATAGATAAGCGGCAGGCTCACGCTGGGCTCTACAAATGCCATTGCGTAACTGGCGTCATTATTGATCTTGCCCCACGAAGTGGCTTCTTTTAAGGTGCTGCCGCTCAAGCCGCCCCAGTGAGGCACGTCAGTTGTCAGCTGGAATGCGTATGAATGTCCGCCTGTGTCTTTATTAAAAATATACCCCATCACAACAGCGTCGTTTATATAATTTTTAGGAACCCCTCCCGCTATATAGATAGCGGCCGTCTTCCTGGATTTCACTATTGTCTGCGTTATTTCGTAATTATCCTGTATGGAATCTATGTGTACCCCTGGTAATTTATTTTTCTTACACCTGTGATAATGCCCTGTAAGCCCGATACCTATTGAACTGTCGTTTAAAGCAGGCGTAAAAATAGGCACCCCGCATTCATAAGCTGTTCTTACGATAGAATCTTCATCCCTTAAACGCGAGCCAAGCTCTGCCACAAATTCCCTGGAAGAATAATTTCCGGGTTTCATGGTATCAGCCACGCGGCCTATCCAGTTATCAGTATCCCAGAATTTTTCATCATCTACATATGTATCATATATCCTGTCTATGGATAATTTATCCAGTATCCTGTCGTCCGCGTCTGGACTGCCCACATAATGCCTGAAGCCTCTTGCCTGGTATATGTCTTGATAGATTATCGCGCCCGTGGAAACAACCACATCCACCATCTTTAGCTTTATCATATTCCTTATTATATCCCTGAGGCCTGCGGCTATGAGAGGCCCTGCCAGGCCTAAATATACGGTAGGCTGGATTTTATCCTGGAGCATCTTCTTAAAGACATCCGCGCATTTATAGATGTTCCGCGCCTGTATTGAGCTATTTTGAAAATTACCCACAAGATCCGCTATCCTGGAACTTTCTTTCACCCTTACGGACTCCACCGGCAGGGATAAAATCCTCTTCTTGAGCGCCATGTTCTTCTTATTCAATTTTTGCCTTGTAAATTCCCTGATTTCTGCCATAAAAATACCTTCTATTTACCTGTATTATACCATTACCTAACTTAAATTCAACATTGTCATTTTCCCAGTTGTTTAGCCCTGGAGTATTTGAAGAAGGTTCAGACCTGTAGCCGGGTCGATGTCTTTAGCGGCCTTTACGCCTTTTAATTCAAAAACAACCGCTTCAATCACAAGAAAAACCCTGGAATCCCTGCGGACGCACCCCGTAAAGACATCTTTCTTTTTTCCCAGGCTGGAATGGATATGTATCTGCGGGCCTTTTTTATTGGTAAAAATAGTCCCTATTCCGAAAACCTCCCACCCGTCTTTGAATTTCACCCAGTTCGGCTTTGGAGGGATAACTGTTTTCTTGGGCCCTGTTACAAGATGCCCTTCTCTCAATGCCCCGAGAAAAATCATTGTGGCTGCTTTGATCTTTTCTTTTCGCGCAAAAGTTTCTATCTCTTTAAGAAAAATATCCTTGTCGCTGAACTTGATCAAAAATACCCTGCCTATAGTGCCCTTTGTGTATTCCATCTTATCCTCTTTATCTATAATTACCGAATTGCAGGTATACCGGGAACTCTATGCTTTTTAAATGCGTCATAACTGCCTGGAGATCATCTTTTTTGGCAGACACCACCCTTATTTTGTCTTCTTCGATCCTGGCCTGAACCTTCAGCTTCAGATCTTTGATTATCTGAACCAGTTCCCTGGCCCTTTCCTTGGGGATGCCGTCTGTTATCTCCACGAGCTGCCTGAGATTCCCCTCAAAAGCCTTTTCAGGCTCGTTATATTTTATTGATTTCAGGGAAATCCCTCTTTTTGTCAATCTCATTCCCAGCGAATCCTTGATGCCCCTTAATTTAAAATCATCTCCGGCAATCAATGTTATTTTCTTTTCCTCTCTATTGTAATCAATAGAAAACTTGGCGCCTTTAAAATCATACCTGTTGGCCAGTTCTTTCCTGGCCTGGTTTATCGCATTGTCGATTTCCTGCAAATCCACCTTTGAAGTTATATCAAAAGAAAAATCAGCCATATCTCACCTCTTTCTTGTGGTATATTATACCATTTTTAACTATAGTTTCCATATTTTTGTATCTGTCCTATTTGGGCATACCCATCCGAGACTCGGTTTATTAACCAATATCGCAAAATCTTTAATCCCGCCTACATTTAGACTCAGTGCACATCACAGCCTTCAAAACGACTTTACAAAAGTGATCTTATCGCTAATGATGCAAGCCCAGTTCCCAATAGTAAGTCAAAATATCAATTTGTTATATGGCCTGGCGATGAAGATTAGTTAAAGCAGGGTGTATCAAAACAGGACGGCTATGATTTGAAGAAATAAACTCCACTTGATTCTTACGCATATATTCTTCTGTTTTTTGTATAACTGAAGAGACTTCTGCCTTTAATAAACTAAGTGCTAAAATAATAGAAGGCGATAGTTTGAATCCTCTTTCTATCAGAAAGTCCACCATATCATTGCCAAAAGCCACATCTGTTTCTATTCCAGCAATACCTTTTTTTTGAGCTTCTTTTGCTAACATCCAAATAATAGCATTACCAATCCCTTCGCCTTTGTATTGCTTGTCAATCCCAATACTGTAAATATATAAAATATTGTCTTTCTTTTTATCTTTGATTTGCCCACAAAGAATACAACCAGCAACTCTTCTATCAGCCATCACAATATAACTAAAATCTTTTTCCATGCGCATCAATGCTTCTTCCACAGCTTCTATCCTTCCAAAATCCTGATCCTCACCTGTTACTCTAAAAACATCCTGGCGGTATTTTTTAATATTATCTTCGGTCAATCTAACAACCTTGAAGTTCCTTTGTAATGTTTTAAATATAATATCTCCTTCCAAGATAGAAATTGCTTCCTCGCTCCTGTTCTCATTTATGCCTACCGGAACCCTAAGAGACGCGCTGGATGCATAAATATTTGAGCATAGAAATATCGTGGTTAGCACAAATATTACTACTATATTAAATTTTAATTGTTTTTTAAACTTCTTCATAATCCGCGCAAAAATTGCAAACCCTCTAAATCTATCCTTTGACAGATTATTTTTAGGGACAATTGTCCTTAAATACTACAACATCTTGTTAATGGTATTCTTTAAACTCTCTGCTACCTGGAATATGCTTTCGGTCAACAATGGAATCTCTATTGAATAATCAATATCCGATCTATTTACTTTAATAAAACTATAAAATATTTCCCTTAAAGGGGCGACTTCTGCGCGCCAAGCTTCTTTCGCTTCATCTGTCGCATTGCGATCTACACATTCTTGAATTTTTTTTCGGTGCGTTTCAAATTCATCAATGACAACGTGCCTGATATTTATATCTATATACATACTTGTCGCTAAATCAATAGCAATCCACCCGTCACTGCCTTTTAGCTTAAGAAACCGGTGGGAAGGAAAACTCTCGCCTTTAGGTTTAAGATGCTGAAGCCCTATTACTTCTTCACCTTCAAAACCGAGCAAAACCAGCGCCTTGTATAAACATTCAGATAATGGCTCACATAAAGCCCTGTCAGGAGAATCACGATAAAGCCCCACGTAGCTCAGGAAAGATTCTTCGTCACCAGACCATATGCTCTGCAATATAACCACGTCTCTTATATCGTCGATATGATCATAGATAAGCTTTTCTATTTTGGGTTCGAACAATCTTCTTACTGACTCAACAGTAATTTCTCCTCTATTCAATTCCGCAAGCGGTTGCAATATATCTTTAAGTAGTTCCGTTAATCTTCCTTTGCGCCTCTTAAGCGCAGATTTAAGTTTTGCTGAAACAGGCGCTTCTTCTTTTTCTTTCTTATAATCCTCAGCGTAAGCACTTTGTCTTTCTAATAATAGCCCATAGACCAATCTAAATCTTGATGATAATTCATGCTTATTCATACCTACGGGAACTCTTACATATGATATGCCGGAAGCATAAATAACGCTTTGACATAAAAATGCCCCTGTTAGCGTAAATATTAAAGCTGTATTTATTATTTTATATATCTTCTTTTCCATATGTAATCTCTTTTAAAAGTCCTTTATATTGCAAGACATAAAAAGACCATTTATCCCATGGTCTTTGACTAGCTTTAATTTAGGTATATTATATTGAATTTAACGATAACGGTCAATTTTTATTTTTGGCACAAATTTTTTAATTTTATTCTATCAACCCTATACGGTTGATTCTCTCCTTGATGATCTCAAGAAATTGCCCTTGTTTTTCTTTAGCAACACTAGAAATTTCTATAATTTTTCTCATAGCATTAATCTTATTTCCAAATTTTTCGTACCGAATTTTCATAGGGATATTAAAATCAGCACCCAACTGATCAAAATCTTCTCGTAGCAGTTTATTCTTTTTGCCATGTATAGTGATAGCTGAATCTTCATCTCCGGGAATCACCAACTTTGAACACACAATATCATAGGCCGGTGTTAACCGGATATTATCCTTATCTCTATATGCGATGGAATAATTCTTTAAGTGGGCATCGCCATTACCAAGAATAAAATTAAGAACAACACGTTCAAATAACAATTGAATGTCATAACCCGGTGCTGAAGAGATTTCCTTTAACTTCCTACCTATTTGTTCTACCGATCCCTTATATTTATCCGTTTGTTCAAGAATTTGCCCAAAATCTTCCTGGTGAATTTTCGCACTCTTTTCCCGATCAAATCTTTTGACCACATAGGCTAGG
>PCTH01000068.1 GCA_002771475.1 Candidatus Omnitrophica bacterium CG22_combo_CG10-13_8_21_14_all_43_16
AATTTTCTTTTTTATTATCTATCCCGGCGATACTCGGCGCGTTTTTATTTAAAATAAAAGAGGCCGGGTTTAGTTTTACGGGGATAAACATAAATTATTTCATAGGATTTTTTATATCTTGCATCGTAGGGGTGTTATCATTAAAATTATTGTTAAGGACGCTTTACAGGAACAGGTTTCATTGGTTCGGGGCATATTGCATTTTACTGGGAATCGTTGTGATTTTATTTTTAAAGCCATAGAATGATAAAGGATAAAAAAGATCTCATAGTTGCTATAGGATTATTTGTTCTGGCGCTATTATTATTGGCCGGGATGATTTCCTACTCTCCTTACGACATAGGTTTCGAGACATCCACGCCTAATATCCATATCCGCAATTATATAGGAATAATAGGAGCTTATACTGCCTGGGCTGTATTCAAATTAATAGGATACGCGGGATTTTTTATACCGTTTCTTTTTGTCGTATGGGGCATAGGTATTTTAGCCGAAAGGCTGACAGGCAAAAAGACGTACAGGATACTCGGCATTTTATTTTTGTTCTCCGCCAGTTCCGCATTTTTCAGCTTAACAGCAAGGCCTGACTCGGTTTTAATGGTCCAGAGAGGCGGGCTTTTAGGGTTTTTATTGACCAATAGATTTCTCCTGGATTATCTGGGAGCTGTAGGCGGGTATATAGTGACCGTAAGCCTGAGCGTATTGGCCCTTTTGATAGCCACAGAATTTTTAATAGTGCCCGTACTCTCTCTTTTATTTATGAAGCTATGGGCTGTAGCGGATAAGATAGGCAAGGCAAGAAAGCCAAGAGCAGCCGGCGCCGGTTATTCAAGGACAGAAAGATCTGTAAGCGGGCCAAGGTTAAGGCCTGCGGTAAAGATAGAAAAGAAAGAGACAAGGGAAAAGATAAAAGAAGGAGCGGAAAAAGAACAGGAAAGGCCGAGGATAAATATAATGCCGAAACCGCCCGGCCCAAAGCCCAAACCAGCTCCTGTAAAAGCAGTGAAAGTTGAGCCCAGAGTCGTGGGAGATTATAAGCTTCCCAGCCTGGAGCTGCTCAATTCCCCCACTCACGAAGTTGGGAATATTTTTGGGGAGAATCTTGAAGAAAGCGCAAGGATACTTGAAGACACGCTTAGGGATTTTGGCATAGAGAGCAAGGTTATTGATATAAGCAAAGGGCCTGTTATCACAAGATATGAGTTACAGCCTGCCCCGGGCGTGAAGGTAAACAGGATCACAAGCCTTAGCGATGACATAGCCCTAACCATGAAGGCAACTACGGTAAGGATAGTGGCGCCTATACCAGGCAAGTCCTGCGTAGGCATAGAAGTCCCTAATGCGGACACCTCAATGGTTTTCTTAAGAGAGATACTGGAGTCAAGCGAATTTCAAAAGATGGCAGCTTCCTCAAAGCTGGCAATGGCGCTGGGAAAAGACATTTCAGGAAAGTGCGTGGTGACAGACCTGGGAGATATGCCGCATCTTTTAATAGCAGGAACTACAGGTTCGGGGAAAACCGTCTGCGTAAACTCGCTCATAATGAGCATGGTATATAACGCTACGCCGGAGGAATTGAAATTTTTGATGGTTGACCCAAAGATGGTGGAGCTAGCGATATATAACGGCCTGCCGCACCTGTTATGCCCTGTTGTTACCGACTCGAAAAAAGTTGCAGGCGCCCTGGGATGGGTAGTGGGCGAAATGGAAGCCAGGTATAAAATGCTGGCCAAGATAGCCGCCAGGAACATAGATTCATTTAACCAGAAATCAGAGGAAAAACTTCCCTATATTGTGGTAATAATAGACGAGCTTGCAGACCTTATGATGGTTGCGCAGGAAGATATTGAAAATGCGATAACGCGGCTTGCCCAGCTTTCAAGGGCAGTCGGCATTCATATGATACTCGCTACCCAGAGGCCGTCCGTAGACGTTGTGACAGGGGTAATAAAGGCAAATTTCCCGGCAAGGATTTCTTTTAAGGTTGCGTCAAAGGTTGATTCCAGGACAGTGCTGGATATGAACGGCGCTGATAAGCTGTTGGGTAAAGGCGATATGTTATTCTTAGAGCCCGGAAGCCCGAAACCAATAAGGGCCCAGGGCACGTTTCTAACGGATCCTGAAATTGAAAAGGTCGTGGGTTTTATAAAATCACAGCAGGAACCGGTGTACGACAATGAGATTTTAGAGCATCAGAAAAAGAGCATATCCGGAAGAGGCGGTTTTAAAAAAGATGAATTTTTTGATGAAGCAGTGCAGATGGTCCTGGAAACGGGCCAGGCATCTGTTTCCATGCTTCAGAGGAGATTGAGGCTTGGCTATACCAGGGCCGCCAGGATAGTGGATGCCATGGAAGAAGAAGGTATAATAGGGCCATTCAGGGGATCTAAGCCCAGAGAAATATTGATACAGGAATATCAGCCGAAAGAGGAAGAAGCTCCCAAAGAACAATCAGAAACATCAACCGAAGAAACCGCGCAACAATAAACATGCCAGAACCGCTAGGTAAAATATTAAAAAGAATAAGAGAATCCAAGCATCTTTCCCTGGAAGAAGTGTCTGAAAGAAGCCGCATATCTAAACAGATAGTTTCTGCCATAGAAGAAGACAGGCTGAGCGAAATAAAATCAGCTTTTTACGCAAAGAGTTTTGTAAGAACTTACGCTGCTTTTCTTGGAGCAATGAATGAGGCTGGTGTAAAAGAATATCTGGCTAAAGGGGCAGCGGCTCGCGAACAGGTATCGCAGAAAAAACAGGAAACTGCTTTAAAGCCTCCGGCAAAGGCAGATGAGATCCCGCAAATAGATTTTTCTATTATAACTAAATATAAAAGCCGGATATTGGCAATAGTTATATGCATTGCTGTATTGTGGTTTTTATCTTTCGTCGCGGCGCAGACAGGAAAGTTTATAAAAAATATTCCCAGAAAAAAACAGACTAAAGCAGTTATTGTAAAAAAAGAAGCGCCCAAAAAAACGGAAAAGGAAAAGCCTAAAGAACCGGTAAAAGAAATTAAAAAAGAAGCTGTCGTCGAAAAAACAGAATTCATAGAACTGGAGGTGACTGCTTCGAAGAACACGTGGCTTCAGGTGACGGTAGACGGGGAGCTGACGTTTAAAGGGTCTTTTAAAAAAAGCAGTAAGGACACCTGGAAAGCGAAAAAAGAGATAAAATTAGAGATGGGCAATTCAGGGGTCATTAAGATGAACATGAACGGCAAGCCATTGAATTTTACAGGCAAGAAAGGCGAAAAGAAAGAGATTGTAGTTACCAAAGATGGCATAAAGTAGCTTTTTCAAATATCCCTCCGGATGAAAAAAACAATCAGCATTATAAGCCTGGGCTGTCCAAGAAATCTTGTGGATTCAGAGAAACTGATAGCTGAATTTACAAAAAAAGGTTACAGATTTCAGGAGCACGCAGCGCATTCCGATACTGTAATAGTGAATACGTGCGCTTTTATAGAAGAGGCCAAAAAAGAATCCATAGATTCCATACTCAGGGTCATTGACTCCAAAAAAGAAGGAAAGGTAAAAAAGATCATAGTGGCAGGATGTCTTTCTGAAAGATACAAAGACGAATTATCCGAAGAATTGAAAGAAATAGACGAATTCAGGGGCGTTTTGGATTTTGGCAGAGAAGGGGACAGCCGCGGTCGTTCCCTTCTTACGCCAAAACATTATGCATATATCAAGATTTCAGAAGGCTGCGCCCATAGATGCGCGTATTGCGTGATACCTTATTTAAAAGGTAGTTATAAAAGCAGGGCTATGGGGCATATAATCAAAGAAGCGGAGCGATTAATCAATAAAGGCGTAAAAGAGCTTATATTGATAGGCCAGGACACCTCTTTGTATGGCATGGATTTATATGGGAAAAGGAAATTGGGGGATTTATTGAAGAAGCTGGCAGGGATTTCAAAAGATGTATGGATAAGATTATTATACCTGCATCCGGCGAATTTAGATGAAGGGCTTCTAAAGGTTATAAAGGATAATAAGAATATATGCAGGTATATAGATTTGCCGCTTGAGCATATTAATGATAGAATATTAAAAAAGATGCGCAGGAGAATAACCAGGAACGAGATAATCTCTCTTATCGAATATATACGAAAAGAAATCCCAGGAGCAGCCATAAGGACATCTTTTATAGTAGGTTTTCCAGGGGAGACGGAAAAAGAGTTTAAGGAACTGGTATCTTTTGCGAGGGAAATGAGATTCGAAAGGCTGGGTGTTTTTAAATATTCAAGAGAAGAAGGCACGCCTGCTTATGAGTATAAACAGCAAGTTCCGGAAAAAGAAAAAGAGAAAAGATTCAACGTTTTAATGTCAGCGCAAAAGCGTGTGTCCGAAGCGGTAAACCAGGCCTTCATAGGCAAATTATTAAAAGTTCTTGTAGAAGAAAAAGGAAAGGATTATTATATAGCCAGGACAGAATACGATGCGCCTGAAATAGACGGGCTGGCGCATGTCGCAGGCAAGGACCTGAAGGTAGGTAATTTTTATAATATCAGAATAACCGATGCGTATGAATATGACCTGGTAGGCTATTATGAATCTGGCAAATAAGCTTACAATCTCAAGGATAGTTTTAGCAGGGATTTTTATATGGTTCCTTTTTATAAAAGGCCCGGCTGCCAAGTTTATGGCATTTGCTATTTTTCTGGCAGCATGCATTACTGATTATTACGACGGTTATTTTGCCAGAAAGGCCGGCAGCATTACCGCTTTCGGAAAATTAATGGATCCGATAGCGGATAAGATACTTATTTTAGGGGCGTTCCTGGCTTTTGTAGAGATGGAAATAATACCTGCGTGGATGGTAATGGTGATTATAGCCAGGGAACTGGTCATCACAGGCATAAGAGTACTGGCGCTTTCGCAGAAAAAAGTCCTTGCCGCGGAAACCGGAGGAAAACATAAGACGGTTTCTCAGATGGTGGCAGTCATAACAGTGCTTATATTTTTAATAATCAGGGATTTGGGGTTTGGTTTCAGGTACATACAAGTCCTTGAGACATCAGTATATGCGCTGATGCTTATAACAGTGGGCATGACCCTGACATCAGGCGTTTCTTATATGCTTAGAAATAAAGATATTTTTATGGGGGATCAGTGAGAGACCGTCTATATAAAATGATAGCGAGTATTTTTTATGTGGGTTATCTGCCTGTCGCGCCGGGCACGCTGGGAAGCCTTGCGGCGCTAGCCCTGTATTATTTCATAAACCACAATGCGGTTATAATGGCCGCGGTTATTTTAATAGTAATTATATTTGGATTTATTACAGCGGGCAGGGTGGAAAAAATATTCCAAGAAAAAGATCCGGACGAGATAGTGATAGACGAATTCGCTGGAATGCTTATAAGTTTATATGGAATACCTCCAACCATGGGTTATATTGTAGCCGGTTTTTTATTGTTCAGATTTTTTGACATAGTAAAACCAAAACCTATTTCCGGTCTTGAGAAGCTGAACGGCAGTCTGGGGATCATGTCGGATGATATCATAGCCGGCGTATATGCAAATATAATACTGCAGGTTGTATATCTGATTAACCTGTTAAGCCGTTAATTTTGCAGGGATTTTTGCAGGAGAGCGGTATAGACAGCGCCTTTTGGCGTGAGCGCGCTTTGAAATAAAGTCAGCTTGTCGATTAATAGTTCACCCGCCGGTGTCAGATTTTTTTCTCCGATTAATTTTACAAGATTTGATATGTTTTTAGGCGATCTGATTCTGGCAAGAGTGAGATGAGGGCTGAATTCCCGGTCCTCTTTCGCAAATCCCGCTTTTTCCAAACCAGCCTCTATTTTCCCGTTCAGGATTTTCAGCGATTCCTGCCCTTTATCAATGCCAAGCCATATGACGCGCGGATGATCTAGGTTTGGGAATGCGCCTATAGCGGAAAAACCAATTTTAAAAGATTTAAAACTATCAGATATGACAGACAGGGTTTCGGATATTTTTTGAACCTTATCCCAGCCGATATTTCCAAGGAATTTTAAGGTCAAATGCATCTGGTCTTCGGTTATCCATTTAGCATCGGATCCGGTTTTCTTGAGACAGGAGACGAGGTCTGATATTTTTTGCCTGGTTTGATTGTCGATCTCAACTGCGATGAAAGCGCGGATAACATTATTCATCATATGTTTTTTCCATCTACGCGGCGGAAAAGGTTCTTAACATATTCAAGGCGGATTGGGTGGATTTGTATTTTATCAGATTGCGTGTTCCGGCAAATCGAAATTCTTTGCAAATAATTTTTGATTTATCTGCCAAGGCAATATAGACCATGCCGATCGGTTTTTTAGGAGTAGCTCCGCCTGGGCCGGCAATTCCTGAAATACCTATACCATAATCTGTTTTAGCTAATGCCCTTACATTTTTCGCCATTAATGAGGCGATTTCTTTTGAGACTGCGCCGTATTTTTTTATTGTTTCCAGGGGGATACCCAGGAGCTTATTTTTAGATTCATTGCTATACGTCACGAGACCCAATTTAAAATAAGCAGAATTTCCAGGGACATCCGTGATTCTGTTTGCCAGGAGCCCGCCCGTGCAGGATTCGGCTATAGCCAGGGTTTTTTGGGATTCTCGAAGCATCCTGCCTATGACCTCTTCGAATTTTTCATTGTCATAGCCAAAGATATAATCCTTGAGGCGCGATTTGATTTGTTTTTCTATTTTAGAGATTATCTTGTCAGCTGATTTTTCGTTTTTCTCAGTCACGGTTATTTTTACATGTATTTCTTCGGGGTGAGGGTAGATCCCCATTTGTATATTACCGGTTATCCTTAAAAGATCTTCTATCATCTCATCCACCTTTGACTCGCTAAGGCCGGTTATT
>PCTH01000063.1 GCA_002771475.1 Candidatus Omnitrophica bacterium CG22_combo_CG10-13_8_21_14_all_43_16
GTATTTGCCGCTCTTATTTTTTCTCAATATCCTGCTGAAACAATATATCCCAAAGCTCAAAATCATTGTCCATGAGAATATCATAAATATCCAACCGCTAAGTTTCATAAATGCTTCCCTGCTTATAAATAGACTACATCTTCTTTATGGTATAGCGACAAGAATAACAACATATATTCTCTAATATGACGCGCGATTAAAAAGTTATTTCTTATATGCTCCTTGCCATTCTGCCCTAATTTTTTAGCATATTCAGGATTGGCCAGGAACTGCTTAATGGCAAAACTAGCGCCGTCTATGGAATGACACAGTAAGCCGGAATACTTATGTTTTATCTGCAGCGGGATCCCTCCTACATTAGAAGCTACTACCGGCTTTGACTTCCACAGGGCCTCGGCAACAGTTAAACCAAATCCTTCTTTTAAAGATTTCTGCACAATCACATCTGAAGCTCTCTGCAGGGCATTAACTACTATGTCATCCTGGGGCAGCAGCAGAATATGTATATCCTTATCGTGTTCTGATTTAGCCATGACCTTTTCCAAAACCTGCGCGCTTTCAGGGTCATCAGCAGCGCTGCCTCCTGCTAAGATAAGCTGGCAATCAAAGTATTTCTTTACTTGTTTATATGCCTCAATAACCCCTATAGGGTCTTTCAAACTGTCAAAACGGGAGATCTGGGTAATGATCGGCTTATCGTCTTTAATATTGTATTTTTTCAACACCGAATCTATTGTTTCCCGTGGCAATTCTTTATTTTTATCGCTTAAAGGATCAATGGAAGGGGATATCAAAAACTGCCTTATAGGCAGCCTTTGTGAAAAACTAGGCGCGGAAAATACCGCGCTATCATAATGGGCTATAAAATTCTCCAAAAATTTCCACACTCGATGATTGGGGTTAGACACATCGATATGACAACGCCAAATCCATTTATTTCCGGCTTTCTTTTTTACCAAAGCTATGGGCTGGGGGTCATGCACAAATACAATATCTCCGTGAATATCTAACGCCTCTATATTTTTCTGGCTGGTTTCCATGAATATATTAAAATCACGCTGCGCTATTTCTTCCGGCTTTCCATGTAAAGCATTATGAAATTTTTTCGTTACTTCAAAAAATTGCTCCCCGCCCTTTATGACATCCCATCTGGTATCTACCTCTAGCTCTCTCAATAAAGGAACCATGCAATTAAGTATCTCAGCGACCCCGCCGCCTACCGCTGTGGAATTAATGTACTGTATAACCTTACCTTTAAGTTTTTCAGCCAATAATTTCAGATCATCTATGATAGGCTGCCCGATTATCGATCTATATTCTTCTATGTTGGCCATTATTAATCCCGCAATTTCTGTTCCACTATTCTGATGATTGTTTTCCTTAAATCTTCCAGGGTATGGATATAAGGGTCAAGCCTTGAAATTTTATCCGACAATTCTTTATCGCCGATAGACGTTTCTATCCAGTTTGAAAAATCGTTTGTTTTCTTTTCCAGCCTTAACCTAGATTCAAAAATATGAAAATATATGGCGTCTATGGTTATTTTTTTAACTATATCTGCAAATTCTCTCAAATCATATGCAATATAATTTGTCGGCAATACAAAGCTTACTGATTTTATAAAATGAAACTCTTCCCCTTCTCCGGCAAACTTCAGTTTAGCCGACATATTATTTTTCAGATAATTTTCAATAGTCGCAATGATTTTATCCCTCAGCTTGCGAACCGTAGAAAACTGGATAGTATCAATACTGGCCAGTTTCTCTCCCAGCTCATCCTCTCCCAGCACCTTGCTTACCCAATATGCAAAATCATTAGGCGGCTCAGGAGATAAATACTGGTGTTGCTGCAGGAATCTATGCGTATGATGATAAATACATGACCCTGGCACACGTTTTACTATGTTCAATAACTGGCTTAAATTCGACGCCCTAAGGCCGGTCAATTCTGACAGATGCAGCCTTGTATAAAACCTGAATGGCTCTATCGCTTTGATTAATTCTGGCATATCTCCTCATCTGTTTTAATTTTTAAAATCTGCTCCAGAAACCTTGTTACCTCTCTGGTATTCCTCAGGTAATACTTAGCGCCGGTTTTTCCCGGATCGCCTACGAACACAGTCAGGCCTATATCTTTCAGCGCTATAAAAGCATCCTCATCAGTAACATCATCTCCAATATAAACAGGGGCATTATTTTTTCCCCCGGGAAGATGTCTTCTCCTGGCAAGAAGCCACAGGACAATCTTTCCTTTATTCCATTCCAGGGGAGGCCTTATCTCAAGGACTTTTTTGCCTGGCCTTATCTTAATCTTATTGCCGGCTATATAATAACCCAGCGCCTCACGAAAAATTGCCTTTAAAAGCCTCTCGTCCTTTTTATCCGCAAGCCGGTAATGGACACTCAGCGTAAGGCCTTTATCTTCCACGATAATCCCTTTTATCTTTGACAATCTTTTTCTCAGAATGTCTTTTATCCTTTTTAGCGCTGCCTTGTATCTTAAAGATACCGGAACCTTAAACCTGATCCCCGGGCCCTCTATTTCAAGGCCATGGTTTCCGGCATAGACAATGTCTTCCAGGCCTATTTTTTTCTTTATATCTTTCAAGGCCCTGCCGCTTATAACAGCCACCCTGCAATGCCTGTTCTTAGACAAGTCCCTCAAAACCGCCCTGGTCTTTTGCGGAATAACCGCCTTATCCGGTGTTTTTACTATAGGCGTCAGTGTGCCGTCGTAATCCACAAAAAGCGAAACATTTCTGCCTTTTAATATCTTTTTAAGCTCGCTCAAATAAAAAAACAAATGTTTCATTCTTATACCTTTTTAAGAGCCATGAGTTCCGTGACAATATTGCCGGCCCAGCGGTATATATTATTCTCCCTGATCATGGCCTGCATCTTTTCCATGCGGCTCTTTTTATCTTCTTGAGGTATCTCTATGGCAAATTTTATGGAATCCGCGAATTCCTCTATCGAATAGGGATTGATCTGGACCGCGTCTGTCAATTCCCTGGCAGCCCCGGTAAATTTGCTCAACAGAAGCACTCCGTCCAAATCTTTCTTAGAGACCACGTATTCTTTGGCCACAAGATTCATACCGTCATGAAGAGAACTGACTATGCACATGTCGGCCAGCAGATAATAAGGCTTTATC
Source organism: Candidatus Omnitrophica bacterium CG22_combo_CG10-13_8_21_14_all_43_16 (assembly GCA_002771475.1). GTDB lineage: Bacteria > Omnitrophota > Gorgyraeia > Gorgyraeales > Gorgyraeaceae > UBA10183. Next base: position 3,154 of record PCTH01000063.1, read on the forward strand.
TCTTCCGGAGAAAAATGTTTTTTGAAATACAATATGGGTTTCCATTCTCCGTCGGAATGTTTCCAGTTCTTCTTCTCTATAAGTTCATCTATCTCTCCCATGAGATCATGATAGCGCTTTATATGCGTCCTGCTGGGCGCGGCCAGCTGTATAAAAACAAATTTATTCTTGTATTCCGGGTATTTCTCCAGGAATCTGTCAATAGCCTGTATCCGCTCTATGATGCCTTTCGTGTAATCTATCCTGTCCACACTTACAGCGACTATCTTGTCTTCCAGGTTAAATTCTTTTCGTATCCTCTCAATCTCCTGGTTTTGGGGCCTGGTAGCTGCCGGATCAGGAGGCACATCCACGCTTATAGGAAATGCCCTTATGAATGTTTCATTGCCTCCGCGCACTATGCTGAATTTTTCAGCATCGACGCGGGATTCAAGGAGCCTGTTGGCAGTCTCAAGAAAATTATTGCAATGATACTGTAAATGAAAACCTATCAGGTCGCATGCCAGCATACCGCTCAATATCTCATCCTGATAAGGGCAGATTGAAAATGATTCCGGATTAGGCCACGGGATATGCCAGAATAATGCAATAGTTACATCAGGCCTTTTTTCTTTTATCATCTTCGCCAGGAGTGTAAAATGGTAGTCCTGAATAAATAGGAAAGAAGGTTTTTTAGGGAGTTCTTCCAGTATGCCGTCCGCGAATTTCTGATTTACCTTTTTATACATCTGCCAGTCTAATTCCCTGAAAATAGGCCTGGCATGAGTTATATGGCACAAAGGCCATAACCCCTCATTCGAAAAACCATAATAATAGCCTTCTTCCTCATTCTTGGTAAGCCATATGCGTTTTAGTATATATCTGTTATTCTCCGGAGGAACGCCTAGTTTATTCTTGGAATTAACAAATTTTCTATCGGCGTTTCCGCTGCCATGAGCAACCCATATCCCGCCGCAGGCTTTCATGATAGGGTCTATGGCCGTTACTACTCCGCTGGCAGGCCTAACACACCTGGTTATGCCCGTGACTTCGTCAATAACATGCATATACGGCTCACGGTTTGATACCACAAAAAGCGCATTTTCCCCCACCTTGGCGTGTATAGTATCCCTTAATTTTGATTCTGTCCACAATTCCCCTTTCTTTACCCGTTCGGATGCCTTATCATAAACTATCTTCCTGGCCACCCTAAGGCTCAGGGCCACCTCTTCTACTTCGCTAGCAAGTTTTCCAAGCTCTTCCCTGTCTTTTATAGGCTGCATAGCATCTATCTCGCCTCTCTGGAAATGATGGAACCATTCAGTAAGCCTTTTGACCGGCAAAATAAAAATCTGCCTTTGAATCAGAAGGACTATTACCACGATAAATACCAGCAACAAAATAAGCGACGCGCTTATGCCTTTCCAGAGCTGGGTCAGTATGGTAAATACATATGAGGTATCATATATAACTTCAGTAGCCCCGATGATATTTCCATCATCGTCCGTAACCGGCAGGATATAACTATACACTGAATATTCCCTGAATTTTTCAAGGGCCCCGCGCGAAGACTTAGTAGCTAACACATCGTTAAGATAAGACCTGTCTTTATCCTTCCAGTCTGAGATACGCTCTGTTATAGCCAGCACTTTTCCTTCTTTATCATAGATGACGCAGCCCTGCATCCTCTCCCTTTTCTGAAAACTTTCCACGAGCCGGCTAGCTGCCTTTAAATCATTATCCAGGAATATATGCCTCGCTGAAAATTCCATGCTTTCATTGACAGCCTTTGCCTTTTTCTTCAGGTCATCCATCAGCCTCTCTTCCTCAACCCTGGCCTGGATCAAACCATAACCGGCGAACACAGCTGTAACTATAAAAAGTATCGGAAGAATAAATAAAAGTATCCTTTTCATAACACTCCCTCTTTTCCTCTGCCCTGCTCGTACTGTATTGTTCTGATAGGGTAAGGAATGACAATGTCTTCCTTTTTATATCTTTCCTGGAGCCTCTTAACAAATTCATGTTTAACCAAATACTGATCCACGAATTCTTTCGCCCTCAATATTACGGTAAAGCCTATACTGGAATCGCCAAAGGTGTTATAGCGGATAAACGGTTCAAATTCAGGCACGCCGCCAGGCACTTCTTTCATGATCTCCCTGGCTACTTCGCAGGTAACCTTCTCTACTTTTTTAAGATCGCTATTGTAATGAACTCCCAGATTCACCAATACCGCCATTTCCTTATCCGGAAGATAATAGTTAATAACAATCGCCTTTGTAAGCTTCTCGTTGGGGATAAGCACCACATTATTAGGCAGCATTCTAATTTTTGTGGTACGCCAGTTTATATCAATGACATAACCTTCCTGGTCCGAGTCCAGTTTTATATAATCGCCTATTTTAATCTGCCTGGCTACTGTTATATGAAAGCCGGAAAAAAGATTAGAAAGCGTCTCTTGCAAAGCTAGCGCAACTGCCAGTCCCCCAATACCCAGAGTAGCGAGAATAGGCGTTATGGAAATACCTATGCTGTTTAAAATTATCAGTATTCCTATCCCGAAAATAACAACACGGCTTATATGCTGAGTAAGAGAATTAACAGGCAGCGCTGATTCTACCTTGCTAGCGTAGGTCCTGATAATCTGACTAATAATATTGGCCAGAACAAGCGTTGCTGAAAAAATGCCCAGCACTAAAAGACTTTTACCAATAAGATGAACTATGTTTTCAGGAAATTTTGTCACCTCAAGCGCAAAATAAAGGCCTAGCATCAAAAACCATATAATAAACGGCCCTTTTATTGCGGCTATAATAATATCGTCTACTTGCGTCTTGGTGCTCTTTGCCCATTTAACAAGGCGCGAGATCATAATCTTTCTTATTGCATATCCAATCATGACTATTATTAAAAATACCGCTAAAGGCATTACCGCTTCTGTGAACAAATTTGTTGAAATTTTAAAAAATTGATTCATATTTTTTCTCCTTACAATTAAAAACCGCCATCTGCATTGCTTTACAGAATGGCGGCCCGACCATCCACATATACCTCCAGAAACAACTAGTATTTCTGAACCCGAATTATATTAATTTCTAAAAAACAGAGGAGGCAGGAGTCTATTGAGCATATTTTCCTAACTCACCGTCGGTAAATATATTACAACATAATTCTCTTGTTGTCAAGGAATTACGATTCTATGCGGTTCGCTCTATTACATTCCGTTTTCATCTATTTTCGCTTTGGATGGACGTCATTTGAACGCCGAGAGAAGCAGAACATTTTATTATAGCTATAACTAATTATAAAGTAATAGATTAGGGATGTGAAAACATACTGGCGGTGTGTCTTAGGTTTTGTTCGAACCTACTTTAAGGGT
>PCTH01000033.1 GCA_002771475.1 Candidatus Omnitrophica bacterium CG22_combo_CG10-13_8_21_14_all_43_16
TTCAAATCCTACCACTTTCTCAAATAATAAATACTCAAATTTTCTGGTGGGCGGAAGAGGATTTGAACCTCCAAGGGTATCCCCACTAGCTCCTAAGGCTAGCGCGTCTGCCAATTCCGCCATCCGCCCCATTGGGTACAAAAACTTTGGTACCCCCAACAGGGCTCGGCGCCCGCCTACGGCGGGTCGGCCACCCGCTTTGCTGACGCTGTTCCCGTTGGTCACAGCTTTTCCTCGCTTCGCTCGGCGCAAAGCTCCCTTCGAGCCCTACGCCACTTTGGTACCCCCAACAGGGCTCGGCGCCCGCCTTCGGCGGGTCGGCCACTCGTCCCGCTAAACAGATGCTCCTATTTGTCGCATCTATCGGGACTCCCTTCGAGCCCTTCGGTACAAATAATTTGGTACCCCCAACAGGGCTCGAACCTGTGACACCCTGATTAAGAGTCAGGTGCTCTAGCCAGCTGAGCTATGGGGGCGCATATTTAGTCTAGACGTTAAGTTTAGATAATATCACAGGTTAAAAACTTCGTCAATAATTTATTAATGTTGGCGTGCCTGGCAGGATTTGAACCTGCGGCCTACTGGTTCGAAGCCAGCCGCTCTATCCGGACTGAGCTACAGGCACTTGTGTTCTGTAAAACTGTAATACTTATTATCCCCTATTATTATATGATCCATGACATCTATCTCAAGAGCCCTGCAGGCTGTCCCAAGATTCTTAGTAAACATCACGTCCTCTTTACTGGGTTCCGGATCGCCTGAAGGGTGATTATGGACCGCTATTATCCCTGCCGCAAAATTCTGAAGCGCTTTTAAGGCTATCTCCCGTATCTGGGGACTAGCCTGACTAACGCTACCTTCTTCTATTTCAACAATATCTATTATATGGTTTTTAGCGTTTAACAGCAATATCTGAAATATTTCTTTTTTAATATCCCTGAGTCTGGGCATAAAAATCCTGACTACGTCTTTTGGGGATTTTATAGCCTGGGAAGCTTTTTTAGGCTCGGACATAAACCGCCTGGCTATCTCAAAACTGGCCCTGAGCTGGGCGATCTTCGCATCCCCAAGGCCCTTAAAGCTTCTCATTTCGGAAATATTGGTGTGGCTCATATTCCTGAATGTCTTAAAATGCGCCACCACTTCCCGTCCTAAGTCCACTGCGCTCGCGCCTTTAATCCCGTTCCGGAACAATATCGCCAATAACTCTGCATTTGTCAGCGTATGCTCGCCGTATTTAAAAAGCTTTTCCCTGGGCCTTTCGTCTTTCGGCCACTTCTTAATCCCCATATCCGCCCTCTCCTGCCAGCTGGCCGCAGGCAGCCATAATATCCTTGCCTTTGGAATCCCTAATAGTCACATTAACGCCTCTTTTGAGCAGCTTATCCTCAAAGATTTTCACATTTTCTTCAAAAGGCGCCTCGTAATCAAGTCCTGGCACCGGGCTATAAGCTATCAGATTTACTTTTGCCTTCAACCTCCTCGCAGCCCTTACCAGCTCGTCTACGTCCTTTTGCGAATCATTTATGCCTTTAATCAATATATATTCAAAGGTCAGCATTCTGCCGCCGTTTTCCATGTAATCTTCGCAAGAGTTTAAAAGCTCATGGAGAGGATATTTTTTATTAACGCTCATAAGCCTCGAACGCAATTCATTGTTAGCGGCGTGAAGAGATATGGATAAATTGATTTGCAAGCCCAATTTTTTAATTTTTTCAATACCGGGAATTATACCAGAGGTAGAGACGGTGATCCTTCTGGCAGCTATACCCATTCCCTTTTTGGAATTCATTATTTTTATTGCCTTCGATACATTTTCGTAATTGTCCAAAGGCTCCCCCATGCCCATAAAAACAAAATTTGTAATTCTTTGCTTTAAATGATGTTCTATAGAGAGTATCTGGCTTAATATTTCTGAAACACTAAGGTCTCTTTTAAAACCATTCATGCCACTCGCGCAAAATGAACATGCGAACTTGCACCCTGCCTGGGTGGATATACACAGAGTTTTTCTCTGCCAGGCATATATTAAAACTGTCTCTATCAGATTACCGTCTTGAAGTTCAAATAAAAATTTTTCTGTCTGGTCAATGGATTTCAAATGTTTTAAAGGTTTTATCTCCCCAATATAATAATATTGCGATAATTTGTCCTTTAAAGGTTTCGGCAGGTTATTCATGCCGCTAAAATCACAAGCGCCTTTCTTATAGATCCAAGAAAATATTTGCTCAGCCCTATAGGAAGGCTCTGAAATTTTTTTCAGTTCTTCTTTAAACTCTTCCGAGGCAAAATTCTTTATATCTTTCTTATCCATAAAAACAGGCAGGAAATTTACGAACGGTTGTCCCGCTCTTCTCTGAATTTTTCCAAAAGTCTTTTAATATCGCCGTCTGCCGAGCGCATAATCTGAGTGGCTATAAAAATGAGGATGGAAAACTGCCAGGAATCTTCGGGCCCCACTACCAGGCCGTTAGAAACATCTTCTCCCTGCTGCAGCTTATCGGAATAGTACCCGACTGCTTTTTCGAGGTGGCCCTCGTAAACATCAAGGGAATAGGTTTTATTGTTATACTTCAAAGAAGGAAAAGTAACTCCGCGGACCAGCAGAAAATTTAAAAGCATGTCCTGTCCGGAGTGAAATTCTTTGTCAAAATCAAAACCTTCGAATTGAGGCATGTTTGAGGGAAGGATTATCGCGGGTTTTTCCACCATTACCTGGCCTTTTCTCACTACAGTATCCCCTAAATTAACCAGAGACTCGGATAAAAATATATACGGCACCTCCGTAGCTTCAAAGGTCAATAGATCCTTAGGCCTAGGCCTTATAATTTTTGTATATTTTAATGCCTTTTCCCACCCATCCTGAATATTCATAATGTTATCGTTATATCATAAAAAATGTTACAAGGCGAGAAAATTATTCCGTAGATTCTTCCAGATTCCAGACAAATGCCTTAACGCCTTCTTTGCCTAGTTTTAAGCGGAGATTTTTAACGCACATTAGAAGCTGCTTTGCGTCTTCATCGCTGCATGAAACATAGAGAATATTGTTTTTTCCGGGCCATACATCATCTCCCATATGAGTGCCTGAGGCATTGCCTTTTCCGAATACGCCCGGGATCTTTGTATAGTTCCTAAGTACGCACCCATGCAATATCTCCATCGCCTCCATATCCATTGCCTCATTGTAAACTATCATTACCATCTTCATGATACGATCCTCTTGTTTTTAAGCTTTGATTCGAAAACTGCGTAAAGGGTCGGGACGAAAAGCATTGTGATAAACGTAGACACTGTCAAACCGCCTATCATGGTAATTCCGAGAGGGTTCCATGTCTCTGACCCTTCACCGCGGGACAATGCGAGCGGCACAAGCCCTACAAGAGTGGTGACAGTGGTCATTAAAACCGGCCTTAGCCTCTCCCTGCCGCTTTGGGTAACAGCTTCTATTATACCCAGCCCTCTTGCCCTCAATATATTAATATAGCTGATAAGAACTATAGCGTTATTTACAACTATTCCCATAAGCATAACCATGCCTAGAAAACTTATTATGCTCAATGTGGTCTTTGTCAAAAAGAAAGCAACCAGAACTCCTGTAAAAGTGAACGGCACGCTGAACATGACGATAAAAGGATCCAGTAAAGATTCAAATTGCGCAGCCATTACCATGTAAACAAGTATTATGCCCAGGATCAATAAAAGCCCCATATCCTTGAATGCCTTTGCCTGCTCTTCAGCGTCGCCTCCGAAATTTACCATAACACCATAAGGCATAGGCATGGCTGTTAATTCTTTCTTAATGTCTTCTACTACTTTTCCGGTAGAGCGGCCGTAAGTATTGCATTCCACCTTTACCACCCTTTCTCTATTGAGGCGCTCTATCTGCACCGGGCCCAGGGCCTCTTCAATCTTGGCAAAATTCGAAAACTTCAAATGTTTATTTGTATACGGGGACACGACAGTGAGATTTTCTATATCTTCAATCCTAGACCTGGAGCCCTCCTCAAGCCTCACATATATATCATACGTCTCTCCTCTTTCCCTGTATTTTGTAGCAGTAGACCCTTCTATGTAACTCTTGAGACTGGATGCTATAGTGTTCATGTTTAAACCAAAATTTGCCGCCTTCTGCCTGTCAACCTGAATTTTAAGTTCAGGCCTTCTTAATTCCCTGGATATTGTAACATCAACCGCTCCGGGTACTTTCTCTATCATCTGTTTTACGTTCGCCGCAAATTCATCCGTATCTTCAAATGAATTTCCTATAATCTCCACCTGCACAGCCTTTCCTCCCATGCCGCTCACTATCCTGCCTATGGGATTACCTGTCGTAACATCTGTCTTTATAACCCCGGGTATACCAACAAACCTTTTTCTAAGAATCTGCGCAACCTCTTCAACTGATCTATGCCTCTGAGTCTTGGGTATAAGCTTTACCCCGGCCGCAATAATATGCGTACCTGAAGATTGCCCAAAACTTCTGCCAATGCCTGAAACCTGACCGCTTCTCACATACGAATACAACGCCTCAGGCGCTTCTTCTTTAAAAATCCCTTCTATTACCTTGGCCACTTTATCGGTCTCTTCAACGCGTGTGCCCAACGGAAGGCTTACGCTAATTCTAATGTCTCCTGAATCCTCTTCCGGAGAAAATTCATTTCCTATGAAACGGGTTAAAAATAAACTGGCAATAAATACAGCTGAAAAACCTATCAAAACTATTTTTTTATGCCTCAAGCACTGCCTAAGTAAAGCAGCATAGATATTTTCCCAGGACCTGAACATATTTTCGGACATGCTGTAAATTTTTTCAACCAGGCCTTTTCTTTTCTTTCTGATTCTCATCCACTTGGAGCAAAGCATCGGAGAAAAAGTAGCTGCTGTAAAAAGAGAGGCTATCAGCGTAACTATTATTATTACAGCTAATTCCTTAAACATAATGCCCGTAACGCCTGTTATAAAAAGCATGGGCACGAATACCACTACTGTTGTCAGCGTGGAAGCTGCTATTGCAAAGAACATCTCTGACGTACCATATATCGAAGCCTCGACAGGCCTCTGGCCTCTTTCCATATGGCGATAAATATTGTCTACCACTACGATAGCATTATCCACAACCATTCCGCTTACTATTGCAAGGCTTGAAAGACTTATAATATTTATTGTCTTTCCGGAAAGAAATAGATATATAAAACTTATAAGAAGCGAAAAAGGTATGGTAAGAGCTATTATCAGACTTGGGGAAATCTGTCTCAGAAAAAACCATACTACAAATATTACAAGAAGCACCGCAACCCATACGCTTGATTTAAGGGAATCCAGGGAATTTATAATGTCTTTTGACGTGTCAAAAATTACAACAATATTGACATCTCTAGGCAATGTCTTTTTTAACTCTTCCAGTTTTTTCTTAACTGTTTCTGCCACTTCTACGGTATTGGTGCCGGACTGTTTCTGGACCATAATCATGATGCCGGGGTTCCTGTTGACCCTTACTATGGAATCCACTTCTTTAAAACCATCCTCCACTCTAGCAATATCCTTAAGATAGACAAATTTATTATCTTTTTTGCCTATTATTACGGAATTTATTTCATCCGGGCTTGTAAATTCTCCAAGCAACCTCAATAGGTAATCCGTTAAACCGGCTTTTATGCTGCCTACGGGCTGCGTAACATTTTCCTGCTTTAGTATGTTCTGTATATCAATTATCGAGAGGTTATAACCTTCCAGGGTGCCGCTATCAAGCCATATATTTATCTGCCTCTGAAGCCCTCCTCCCTGAATCTGGACAGCCCCCACTCCTGGAAGCTGCCTGAGAGCATCTCCGATCCTTTTATCAACAAGTTCATAAAGCTCCGGGTATGTTTCTTTTGCTGTTACGCCCAGAAATACGATAGGTATATTTGCTGTATTAAATTTAAATATAAAAGGATTGTCCATTTCATCCGGTATGTCAGGAAGAAATCTTTTTGCTAATTCAATCCTGTCGCGTATATCATTTGACGCCTCGTCAAGATTAGTGCCCCATTTAAACTTCAGGGAAAGACTAGACATGCCTTCCATTGAACGGGATGTAATTTTTTCAAGGCCAGGGGTAGTGCCGAGCTGATTTTCAAGAGGCTCGGTAACCTTTGCCTCTACATCAAGCGGATTTGCTCCTGGATAAGCAGCTATGACAGATATGGACGGCGGCTCTATTTTGGGAAACATGTCAATCCCAAGCTTTGTAATGCTATAAAGCGCAATAACTAGTATCGCGCAGAATATCATAAGATTTGTTACGGGTTTTCTAACGCCAAATTCCGGAAGATTCATAATACGCCTTTACTGTTCTATCTTTACGCCCAAACCGTCTTTTAACCTCTGCTGACCCATTATGACAACAAGATCCCCCTTGCTAACTCCTTCTTTTGCCTGGAAATATTCATTCTGCTTTATGCCGAGCTTGACCTTTCTTATAAAAGCCTTATTATTTTCTATTATATATACATATGTATTATCGCCTTTACCCATTATAGATTCCTTTAAAAGCAAAGGAACCTGTTTTTTCTCGTCTATTATCAAAGAAACCCTCGCAAACATCCCAGACCTCAAGAAATGTTCTTTATTATCTATGATTATCTCGACAGGCATTGAACGCGTTTCTATATCCAGGACAGGGCTTATTTTTGTGACAAGGCCTTCGAATTCTTTTGACGGATACGCGTCTACGTATATGCGCGCCTTCTGCCCTACAGAAACGCTGGCAACATATTTTTCAGGCACATTAAGACCTATCTTTACCTTATTCATTGAAATTACAAGGCTGACCGGGGTCTGGGTAGTAACATTAGCCCCTATATCCACATATATCCTGCCCACCACGCCGTCTATAGGACTTTCGACAGGGGCTTTTTCAAACTTTAATCCTACCTCGTCTCTATCTATATAAAAAATCGCGTCGCCTTTTTCAACGACGCTACCATCCTGTTTTATCTTTTCTATGATTTTTCCGCTAACCTTTGGATATATAACTACCTCTTCCATCGCCTTTATATCTCCCACATATTCCAGAGTCTTATAGATATCTTTAAGCTCAACCCTCGTTACTTTCACGGGAATTATCTCGTCTTGTTTATTTGCCTCTTGCTTTTTTGTACAGCCATATATAAGATTCAAAATACAAAATACAAATATCAAAATAATCTTTGATTTCTTCATTATCCCTCCAGTAGTATATTATTTTTTATTAGTGTTAATCCCTGGCTTTTATCTAAATTGACAATAGCTATATTATAATCAATAAGGCTTTTTATATAATCAAGCTCTGCGCTGGCTAAATTTTCCTGGTAATCTAAAATATCATGCGTTGAGACCTGGCCTGCGGCATATCTTTCTTTTTGGGCCTGGTAATTTCGAATTTCTTTCTCTTTAGAAAACCTAGATGCATCAATCTGCCGTATCGCTATATCAACAGCCCTTATCTCATCCCTAACATTTAATATAATATTTTGTTCTAATCTTTTAAAAGCTATGATGGCCTGGGCTAATTCGAGTTTGCGTTGGTCAAGTTTTGCGCGTTCGCTCCCTCCCCATGGGACATTTATCTTAAAACCAACACTCCAATCCCTGTAATCACCCTTTGTATTGTCTAATGCATCCTGATAATCCTTGCCCAATCCATTCAGGCCAAAACTGCCTACTAAGTCCACAGTAGGAAAAAGCGCATCCTGGGCAGTTAATATCTTTATACCTTTATTTTCCAAATCTATCTTGTTTGAATTATAATCGGGACGATATTGAAAGGAATTTTTCAGACATTTAAATAAATCCAAATTCTGTTTATTGAATTCCAGCTTATCATCGATCAATTCCAGTTTTGCATTCCATAATTCCGGGTCGTCAACTAAATTAGTAATCAGTTTTAAATCATCTTCTGCCTTTTTTAAACTTGCTTCCGCGCTGATTAGCGCCTTTTCCCTATCAGCAACGGCTGTTTCTGTTTCCAATAAATCCAATGAACTCGCCAAACCTTTTTTATATCTGGCTTTACTTATCTCTAACAAGTCCTTTGCGCGTTCCAATGAAGAGTTAGCGATGGAATAACTCTCTAAAAAATACGTGAAATTATAATACGCGGCCTTAGTTTTGGTAATAATATCCATAACAACTTCTTTAAAATCTTCTTCGGATACTTTTTTATCATTCTGCGCTATGACAATATCGGCAGTATTAACGAAAACACCAGAGTCTCTAAAAACAGGCTGCGTAATAGTTATTTTTGGCTCTGTAGTATAATAAGGGTTCATGGACTGAAAGCTAGAATTACTTTTGTATCTCTCATTTATAAAATCTATCGCATACTCTGTCCCTGTGATTAATTTTCCTGACATACCTGCGTTAAAATCAACATCTCTTGCATGGGATATATTTGCCCCGCTTAAACTAGACGAGGAGGCTTTCGCGTTACTATGCAGCGTATAATCAGCGCTAAAGATTGGCTCAAAATCTGCCCTGGCTATCTTCACATCATCTTCTTTTAACTTCGGGTCGATCTGTTTTATAAGTATTTCAGAGTTGCTTTTCAGGGCATAAGCAATCATATCTACCAAGCCAATCTTTAAAACTCTATTCTGAGTGCCGGCTGCTATAAAAAGAAGCCTATCTATTGCTCTTGACCTTTCCTCATCAATCTTTATATCCGCTGCAAAGGAAATGCCGCCAAATGTGAATAAAACCATCCCTATTAATAAAGTACAAATGATCCTTTTCATATCATTCTGTCTTTTTATCAGTCAATATTTCTTTTATCTTCATCAAAACCCTCAAATAATCAGAGCGGTCCTGTTCGGAAACCTTGCCGAATACGTCTATTATCATGCTCCGCCTCTCATGATTTATTTTTTTGACAAGCTCAAGGCCTCTATGGGTAAGGCTCACGTTGATGATTCTTCTATCCTGGGGCTCAGGTTCTCTTTTTACGTACCCGTATTTCTCAAGCCTGTCCACCATGCCTGTCATGGCAGCTGTTGAGACTGACATGAATTTGGCGATGCCACACATCTTTGAATCGCCGTTATTATGCAGAAATCCCAGGATAAGGAACTGCGGAAGCGTGATCTTGCCCTTGTAAAGTTCAGCGACGTTACGCCTTGAAAACTCCTTTATCATCACAGGCACCACATCATTGATCCTATCTGCAAACTCCGTAATCGTGATAGACATACTTAACCTCCTTGATAGTTAATATACTTAACTATCAACTATATTAAATATATCATATTCTTAGAGCGCTGTCAAGCCCGATAAGGTAAGATTTTATTTGGAATTTTTAAGAGATGTGCGAATTTTATCTTTTTTGCAATACAAGCGTTTCTTTTTCAGTATCCACTTTAAAAACAAAATTATTCAGAAAAGACATGCCCAGCAAGCCAGGGCTGTTGCCTATTTCCCCTGAGTCAAGCACAATGGCTTGTACATTATAGACCTTTGCCCCGCCTACCCTGACTTCTCTGATATTAACCTGTTTTCCATTTACAGTTCTGCCGTCAGCTACCTGGCATAAAACATTCTTGCCTTTAGCAGGCTGTATGCCTATCTTCTTTGCCAGGCTGGAAGAGATAACCGTATTCGTCGCCCCTGTATCAACAATAAGTTCTTCCCTGGCTTTCCTGTTTAAAAGTACGCTCGTAGTTAGGCCATTACCCCGCTTTGTAAGTTTTACAACGTGCCTGCCTGTTGCCATATTTACCACTGTCTTGACACCTTTACCTGTAACTACCGCAGTTTTACCTACAGCCTTTGCAGTTGTGCCCACAACTTTTCCCGTAACCTTAGCTGTCGTATAAACTGTTTTGCCGGCTACTCCTACTACTGTGCCTGTGGCTTTGACAACAGAACATCCGCTTAAAAACATAAGCGCTGAAACAAGAAGCGAAAGTCTAATGTAAACGTAATAATTGTTATTGCGAAGCAATCCCCTTTTTGAGATTGCTTCGTCGCCGGAGCCTGCATTGAGCGGAGTGAATGTGGCTCCTCGCAATGACAAGATATTTAATGCGTTTAAATTATAAAGCTTGTAAAAAATCATAAGCCTTTCTTAATACGTTATTAAGATTTCGAAACTTGATTTGCTCTTCTGCCTCATCCAAAGGTAAAAATTTGTAATCCCCTATCTCCCTGCCATCCACTGTTATATCCTGATTTTCTGTTTCGCACAAAAAATATGTTACATATTTTTCTATTTTTTGCCCTTCGAAAGGCAGGCGCTTACTCACAGTCTCATACATAACCTTTTCCTCAAAACCATCTATGAAGCGCAAACCATCCAATCCCGTCTCTTCTTTTATCTCTCTTCTAGCAGCTTCTTTTTCAGTCTCGCCGGCCTCCAGATGGCCTTTTGGAAAACCCCATATCTTATTCCTCTTACTGTATATCACAAGAAATAGTATTTTATCTCCAACTCTATTAAAAATCACAGCTCCGGCTGAGAATTCTTTATTCATTCTGCCTTTCTTGTCGCGATAAGATTCACTCCCAGGCTCAGAAAATTTTTAACAATAATATCTCCGAACTTTAAAGGCACGGTAACCCTGATTTTTTTAACCTCTTTCATTGCATCAAATATTCTGGCTTTAGAAATAGGCTTATCAGTCCTGACAGGGATCATCTTTAATATCAATCCCTGCCCTAAAACACTGGAGGTCAGGATCCTGGCTGGGTCTTCAATCTCTGATATTGCGTATAATTCGGCTTTCGGACATTCATTACCAGTGACCTTAAGCACTTTCCCGTCCCGCACGTCAACCATCAGCCTGCACCCTTTCGGGCATTCTATACATGTCATTTTTTTAATCATACATCTACCTTTGTAATGATGGGTGTCGGACTCTGATATAATCTGCAGCAAGTTTGCCTGTCAGAAAACTATCCTCGGTAACCCCATCAACCAAATCGTATATCTTAAGACAATTACCGCACATAAAAATCCCAGGTACAGATGTTTTATTTCCGTCTATCCTGGCCCCTGTCATTTCTATCAGCTCATTTTCCGGTATAAGACCAACTGACATCAATATAGTATCGCATTTAATTTCAAATAAAGATCCTTGGATTTCGTTAAAATTATCATCTACCTTGCATGCGCTCACTTTCTCCACCCTGTCTTTTCCGTAAATCCTGGAGATCTTATGGTTAAAATAAACAGGTATGTTAAAATCCTCCACGCATTGCACCATGTTACGCAAAAGCCCTCTTGTTTTTTTCTGGATTTCGATAATAGCCTTTACCTCTGCGCCTTCAAGCGTAAAGCGCCTCGCCATAATAAGGCCTATATCGCCTGAACCTACCACTACTATTTCTTTGCCCGGCAAAAGGCCTTCTATGTTTATTAATTTCTGGGCCAGGCCGGCTGAAAAAATTCCTGAAGGACGTGTCCCCTGTATATGCACCATCTCCCTGGTCTTTTCCCTGCATCCTGTGGCCATTATAATAGCCTTTGCCTTAATTGTCTCCAATCTGCCGGGTTTTAAAAATGTGATGGTTTTATCCGGAAGCAGACTGACCACAATTGACTTTAAGCTGACTTCTATCTCAGGTATATTTTTAACCTTTTCAATAAATCTTTCGGCATACTCAGGCCCTGTCAGAATCTCTTTGAAATAATTAATACCGAAACCTGTATGCACGCACTGATTCAAAATCCCGCCCAGATACTGGTCTCTTTCCAACAGCAAGATATCCTTTACGCCGTTTTCATATGCTGAAATGGCTGCTGCCATTCCTGCGGGTCCGCCTCCGACTATAACCAGGCCTCTTTTAATCATTAACCCTGTCCTCTTTTACTATCTCTGAGCCCTTGCCTCTTTTTGTTATTTCTATTAAAGGCATTTGGGTTTCTTCTGCGAGGATTTTCATAATCCTTGTGGTACAAAAACTCCCGTGGCACCGACCTCCCTGGGCGCGAGTCCTGAACTTAACGCCGTCCATTGTCTTTGCCCCGCGCCTTACCGCATCACTTATTTCTTTAGCAGAAATCATCTCGCACCTGCAGACAATATCGCCGTAAGCATGGTCTTTTTTGATAAGCGATCCTGTCTTTGAAAGCTGGATTTCAAAAAGGTGTACTGTTTTTTTTCTGTGGGCATGGAAAATTATTTTTTTTCTAAGCCATAGTCCGTTCTTTTTCAAAATATTAGCGGTTAAAACAGCTATTGCAGGGCTGGCTGTCAAACCGGGAGATTGAATACCTGCGACATTTATAAACCCAGGGCAAGTTTCTTCATGTCTTATAATAAAATCATCTCCTGAGGCAGGCCTGAGGCCTGCAAAATAAGCTATTATATCTTTATCGTTTATAGAAGGAATGAGACGCCTGGCAGACGCTAAAACCCTGTTAATCCCGGCATCAGAAGTAGACAAATCTTCTTTATCTTCAATATCCTCAGCTGTAGGCCCTATCATGGGATTGCCGTCAGCGGTTTTTATTATCAGGACTCCTTTTGATATCTTAGAAGGCAGCGGAAAAATAAGGTGCCTTGCCAGATCAGCTTTTTTCTTGTCCAGGATAAATTCTTCGCCTTTACGCGGCTTGATCTTAAAATCATTTATGCCAAGCATGCCGGATATCTCATCCGCAAAAAGGCCTGCTGCGTTTACAAGATATCTTGACCTAAAGAGTCCGGAAGAAGTATTTATTTCAAAATACTTATCAGCCCGGTTTATATTAATGACTTTTGTATTAGTAAAAATCTTAACGCCGTTTCTGACAGCGTTTTCTGCCAGGTCATACACAAGCCGGTAAGGGCTTATAATCCCTGCAGTAGGAGCATAAAGACCGCAAACTGCAGCGCTATTAAGATTCGGTTCATTTTTCTCAAGCCACTTCTTATCAACTATCTTTAACCCAGGCACGCCTAAAACCTCAGCTTCTTTTTTAAGACGCAGAAGCTCTTTTATGTCATCTTCATCAAACGCTACGATCAATTCTCCGACTTCCTTGAAATCAACGCCTAATTCTTTTGAAATTTTTCTAATAAGAGTATTTCCCTGAACGCACAAACGGCCTTTCAGAGAGCCGGGCGGATTCTGGGTCCCCGGGTGAATAATTCCTGAATTTGATTTTGAAACACCAAAGGCAAGCTCAACTTCCTTTTCAATAAGAGCGATATCAAGTTTGTAGCGGGATAATTCCCTCGCAATCGAGGTCCCGATCACCCCTGCGCCGATTATAGCTACATCGTATGTTTTCATTTGGTAAGCGTCCGCTTAACAGCTCTAAGCCAGCCGTTATAAAGCCCGGAAGCATCTTTAGCGAGGCTCTCAGGCTTGAAAATCTTATCTTTTTTCCAGCATTTTTTTATCTCCAAGGTATTTTTCCAATAACCTACTGCCAGGCCTGCAAGATACGCAGCCCCTAGAGATGTAGTCTCTATAACCTTTGGCCTCACAACATTAATCCTTAGCATATCCGCTTGAAACCGGCATAGAAAATTATTTGCAGAGGCCCCGCCGTCAACCTTCAGGCCTTCTATTTTTAAACCGGAGTCTTTCCTCATCGCATCCAAGACATCTTTAGTCTGATAACACATTGATTCAAGTGCCGCCCTTACAATATGATTAGCGCTTGTCCCTCTCGTAATCCCAAAGATCGCGCCTCGCGCATTTTGATCCCAGTAAGGCGCTCCCAACCCTGTAAGCGCGGGCACAAAATAAACGCCTGCATTATCTTTTACCGAGGTAGCCATTTTTTCAGATTCGCATCCGCAGGTTAAGAGTTTTAAACCATCCCTTAGCCAGTGTATTGCGGCGCCTGCGATAAATACCGCCCCTTCCAGTACATACACAGGCTCTCCTTTAGCCCCGCACCCAAGCGTAGTGATAAGCCCGAATTTTGAAATAATCCTTTTCTTGCCCGTATTTAATAAGATAAAACATCCTGTGCCGTATGTATTTTTTATCGTGCCTGGCTCAAAGCATGCTTGGCCGAATAAAGCTGCCTGCTGGTCTCCTGCCATCCCGGAAATAGGAATACCCGCCGGCAATTTTCCTATTTTTACGGTTCCCCCGAATATGCCTGATGACTTTTTCGCTTCAGGCAATATGCTTTTCGGAATCCTGAATTTTTTTATAATTTCCTTATCCCATTCAAGTTTTTCAATATTGAAAAGCATTGTCCGGGACGCATTTGTATAGTCGGTAGCGTGCGTTTTACCGCCTGTCAATTTCCATAAAACCCACGCGTCAGTTGTGCCGAATAATACTTTTCCTTTTCTTGCTTTTTCCGAAACGCCTTTTACATTTTTTAAAATCCATTCTATCTTTGTCGCTGAAAAATACGCATCTATAGGCAAACCTGTCCTTTTTCTGAAAAAATCTTTCCCACCTTCTTTAGAAGCTTTTAGCTGGTCACACCTGGGAGCCGTACGCCTGCACTGCCACACAATGGCATTGTAAACAGGCTTGCCTGTTTCTTTGTCCCATAAAACAGTTGTCTCCCGCTGATTGGTTATGCCTATGGCTTCAATTTTATTTCCCGGGATTTTTTTTAGTACCTTCTGAATGGAGTTATTTACGCTCTGCCAAATTTGTTCAGGATCATGTTCTACCCATCCGGGCTTTGGAAAATATTGCGGAAATTCCTCGTATGCGCTTATTATTTTTCTGCCTCTTTTATCATAAATAATAGCCCTCGAACCAGTGGTGCCCTGATCTATAGCCAAGATATATTTCATTTAATAATCCTCCATGGTGCAGAAATCACATCACCAGCTGATAATAGCTTTTTAAAGAATTGACGCTCTTTACTAACATTAAGGTTAAAAAATACGTCAGGACAACAACAATAATACTTACAACAACCTTTTTCTTTAATGTAGGTTTCGGATTGAACCATAAAAGAGGCAATGCAAACGGCCCTACACACAGAAGCGCCATCACAAAAGTAGCCATGTTGAAATACCACTTGCCTTTAATCTTGTTCAGCATCTCGCCGCAATGCCTGCACTTTATAGCCTCGTCCTGTATCTCTTCAGCGCAAAAAGGGCACTTTTTCATTCTTGCCTCCTATTTTTTCTATTTTACTATACATTTAGCCTATATAAAAGTAAAATATCCCCATGGAAATAAAAATAGATAAAATCATATATCCGGGCAAAAGTATAGGCTCAAACAAAGATAAAATTATAATTACAGATTCCGGGATTCCAGGAGAAATAGTAGAAATAACGCCTCTTCAGGAAAAGAAAAATTATATCGAGTCGAAAACTGTAAAAATAATAAAACCGTCCCCTTCCAGGATAGCGCCTAAATGCAGCCATTACAAAACATGCAGCCCTTACCAGTATATCGATTACAAAACGCAGCTTACAATCAAAGAATCGCAATTAAAAGAGATGTTCCAGGATATGCCGATCAGAATCATCCCGTCTCCTGAAATATGGGGCTATAGAAATAAAATCAAATTAAATGTGATTTGGAACAATAAAATAGCTCATTTCGCATATCATGCGCCTGAATCCAGGCAGGAATTTATCCAGATATATTCCTGCAATCTTGTCAGTGAAAATATCAATAAGTTTCTTGGATCTTTTATTAAAATGGTAAACCAGGAAAAATTAACCTCTATCAAAGAAATCGAAGTAAAGGAAAGTTATGCCGCGAAGAAACTTATGTTTACAACAAAGCCTTTTATTGAAATTGACGGGTTTCAAAACAACCCCTGCATCGAAGAAAAAGTTGCAGGAAAAACTTTCAGAATAGGCCCTGAGTCATTTTTCCAGGTCAATCTCCCGATCCTTGAGATAGTCCTCAAAGAAATGCAAAAATCCATCTCACCTGACAAAAAAGAAACCATTGCTGATCTTTACTGCGGCGTAGGGACTTTCGGGATAGCGCTGAGCGATTTTGCACAAAAAATCATCGGCATAGAATCTGAGCCCGCTAATATATCTTTTCTGAAAGCCAATCTAAAACTGAACCATATTGAAAATTTCCATCTTTATGAGGGGGCTTGTGAAAAATTATTCCCCACGCTCATGAATAAAAGCATAGATATTTTAATACTGGACCCTCCCAGGAAAGGCCTGGATAATATGCTGTGCCAGAATATAACACTCAGCTCTATAAAGAAAATCCTATATCTATCCTGTAACCCGTCCACTCTCAGCCGGGACCTGAAAATCCTGAGCAGCTCCTACGCTGTAAAAACTCTGCAGTTTCTCGACTTCTTCCCACATACGCCGCACATTGAAACACTGGCCATCCTGGAAAAGAAATGCATTGTAAACTAAAAATATAATATAGTTTACAATACATTTCTTTTTTTATATAATAGCAGCTAGAATTCCGACCATGTATATTATGAGAATAGTATTAACCATTATTATATTAAGTCTGGCGCCGAGCTTCTCCTCTTTCGCAGAAGAAAACTACACGCTTGAGAAGATAGTTGTGACCGGCGGCTCTTCGGGCTCAGGCAGGTCTGCAAGCCAAAATTATCCCTCGGAAACACTCTCTTCAAAAGACATCCGGGAAAATTATTTCAATTCAGTATCAGATATTTTCAGGAGGGCTTCGGGCGTGGATCTGCGCTACAGAGGAACGTCAGGCATTCAGGGAGACTTGTCCATAAGAGGTTCTACCTATGAACAAACAGCGGTGCTGATAGACGGGATAAGGATAAACGACATGCAGACAGGCCATCATAATATGGATATTCCCCTGACAAGCATGGATATAGAAAAGATAGAAGTATTAAAACAGGGCTCTTCTTCATCTTACGGCGCGGGTGCGCTCAGCGGCAGTATAAACATTATCACGAAAAAACCTTTGAAAAAATCGATAACTATTGAGACACTGGCGGGCGATTACGGCCTTTACGGCCAGGCCTTTAGCTGCGATATGCCTGGAAAAAATTCTTCCACCAGATTTTCGGTTGAACATAAAACATCAAACGGTGCAAAACCAAATACTGATTTTGATTACGAAACTTACTCATATATGTTTAATAAAGACTGGGCGGACAACTCGCTGAACCTGGTGGCAGGATATCAGGACAAGGATTTCGGGGCTGACAGCTTTTATTCAAATCTATATAAAGAAGAGGAAGAACATACGAATACCCTGTTTCTGAAAACAGGCCTTGATACAAGCCTCGCTTCTTACGATTTAAAAAATTCTATTTTCCTGCGCAGGCATAACGATAAGTTCATATTGAACAGAAATAACCCTCTCTTCTCCCAGAACACGCACACCACTTATTCGTACGGTATACATTCAGGCGCAAGCCTGCCTGTAAAATACGGGGATCTGGAAACAGGTTTTGAAATAGCAAGGGATGTCATAGATTCCACTAAATTAGGCAAAAACACGAGAATGAACGAGGCGTATTTTTTAGGATTTGACCCTGAGTCCGGCAATAAATTAGAGCCTTCTCTCAGGTACAGGATAGACCATTTCCAAAACTGGTCTTATCAGAACTCTTACAACGCAGGCCTTGGCTATTGGCTTATAGATGATAAATTAAAAATAAAATCTTCCTTCAGTCATAGCTTCAGAGGCCCAAGTTTTACAGAACTATACTATTCTGACGCCGCCAATAAAGGAAATTCTGACCTGAAAGTGGAAGAATCAGACAACTACAGCCTGGGCCTTGAAACAAATCATAATAATACCCCTATCGCATGCGATATTTTCCTGCGCAAGGTTGAAAATCTGATAGACTACACCAGACTTACCGTAAATGATGTATGGCAGGCCTCTAATTTAGGGAGCGTGGATTTTAAAGGCATAGATTTAAGGGCCGGGCCGCTTTCATATACCTATATGGAAGCAGATAGATCCGCCTCGGGTTTTCTATCTAAATACGCCCTTGATATCTTAAGGCATCAGCTGATGTTTAATCTCAATCGCGATATAAAAACCATAAAAATAGGCCTGCATCTATCCTACAATGAAAGGAAATTCGGGGAGACGTATTTCATAGGCGACTTATCTTTTTCAAAGACCTTTCAAAATAAAGAAACTTCCGTAGAGCCTTTTATAAAAATAGATAATTTTACAGACACTGATTATAGCGAAATAGCCGGGGTAATACAGCCCGGAAGATGGGTTCAGGCTGGGGTAAAGGTAAAGTGGTAGATTAGTTTCTCAGGCTGGTAACAGGCGCAGGAAGCCTTCCGCCTCTTTTCATAAAATTCTTAGCAGAGTATTTATTAACGCTCATTACGGGCGCGATTCCTAACAGACCTCCAAGTTTCACAAGGTCCCCCGGTTTTTTTCCGGGTATAGGAAGAATCCTTACTGCCGCGGTCTTATTATTTATAATTCCTATGCTAAGCTCATCCGCTATTATCGCATTTATCGTTTCTTCGGGGGTGTTTCCGGGTATCGCCACCATATCCAGGCCCACAGAACAGACTGCAGTGAGCGCTTCTAATTTATCCAGGCTCAGGGATTTTCTTTTTACTGCCTCAACCATTCCCATGTCTTCGCTCACAGGTATAAATGTGCCGCTTAAGCCGCCTACGTTAGCGCTGGCCATTGCCCCGCCTTTTTTAACAGCATCCATCAACAGGGCTATTGCCAATGTGGAGCCGTGAGCGCCTATGTATTCTATTCCAAACGCCTTTATGACATCTGCTACAGAATCGCCTTTATTGATAGTCGAGGCTAAAGATATATCCACTGCCCCAAAAGGTATCTTAAGATTTTTCGCAAGCTCTCTTCCTATCAATTCTCCTGCCCTGGTAATTTTAAAAACAGTTCTCTTTATAATCTCGGATAATTCCGTAAGATCACATTCTTTATTTTTCTCGACCACGCTCCTTACCACGCCCGGCCCGCTTATACCTATATTTAAAGTAATATCTCCTTCTCCTACCCCATGAAAAGCGCCTGCCATAAAAGGATTGTCTTCCGGCGCATTCACAAATACCACAAACCTCGCGCACCCCGCGCCATTTTTAGTCTTTTTAGCGGTTTTTTTAAGCATAGGCCCTATTAAATTCACTGCGTCTAAATTCATGCCGCTCACATTCGAGCCTACATTTAAAAAAGAACAGACATGCTTTGTTTTCGAAAGGATATCCGGCAGGGTATCTATCAATAAACTATCCGAGCGCGTCAGTCCTTTCTGGCAAAGCGAGCCGAACCCTCCTATAAAATCAATGCCTGCGTCACCTGCAGCTTTATCCAGAGTCTTTGCCATTTCTAAAAATTTCTCTTTACGTAAATGGGCCTCCATGATCAGGCTTACCGGCGTGACAGCGATCCTTTTATTTACAATAGGAATCCCGTATTTCAGCTCCAGCTTCTCTGCCTCTTTTATCAGAACCAAACCGTTTTTATAAACCTTATCGTATACCTTTTTCTTAAAAATCCTGAAATCAGAATCCACGCAAGGCTTCAGGTTTATCCCGAGCGTAGTCGTCCTTATGTCCAGGTTCTCATAAAGGATCATCTTGGCTGTTTCAAAAACCTCGTCCACTGTTATAGCCATATTACACCCTGTGCATCATTTTAAAGATGTTTTCGTGCTGCAGCTGAACCTTAAGCCCCATCTCTTTTCCTATTTTTTCAAGAAGAG
Source organism: Candidatus Omnitrophica bacterium CG22_combo_CG10-13_8_21_14_all_43_16 (assembly GCA_002771475.1). Lineage (GTDB taxonomy): Bacteria > Omnitrophota > Gorgyraeia > Gorgyraeales > Gorgyraeaceae > UBA10183. The sequence goes on from PCTH01000033.1 coordinate 19,571, forward strand.
AGTTTAATTTATGCAATGGATATTTATACCCGCCCACATCCACAAGCATGGTCATGACAAAAAGCCCTTCCATGACCTTCTGATTTATATCCTCTATATTTATATTATTTTTGTACAAAAGATTGGACACCTTCGCGACAATTCCCTTCTTGTCTTTGCCGATTACGGTTATGAAAGATAGCTCCTTTTTCATAATAGCCTTCCTTGTATTTTAATATTACTTTTCTACCTGAGCCGCTATGTTAAGATTTTTAATGCCTATCTCGTTAAGGTCATCGAGTATAGATACGATATTTTTAAATCTCACCATCCTGTCTGAAAAAAGGATCACTTCCAGTTCTGGATTTTCCCTGTGCGCCGCCCTAACGGTGGCAATAAGCTGTTTTCTTGTAACAAGCTTATCGTCAATATGCACGGTATTGTCTTCTGCCACAGTAATATTAATCTGCCTTGTGCCTGTAAGAGGCTTTCCGCTGGCAGCTTCCGGAAGATTGACCTTAATGCTGGACTGGAGGATCAAAGGCGTAGTTATCATGAAAATTATCAGTAAGACAAGGGCTACATCCGTGAGAGGAGTTATATTTATCTCTGCTACTATTTCCGATCTGCGTCTCGATCTTTTCATTTATGCTTACCGGATAAAAGGTCTAATGTTTCAGAGGCGCACAATTCCATATCCGTAATGAAACCATCTATCCTTTTCATAAAATAATTATATGCCATAACAGCAGGCACTGCGACCAACAGGCCTGCGGCCGTGGATATCAATGCCTCTGATATGCCATTTATAACAACACTTATCCCGCCAGCACCTGTCGCAGAAATGCTATGGAAGGCCTTCATGATACCAATCACTGTGCCTAAAAGCCCTATATAAACAGCTGTGCTGGATATAGTCCCGACTGTTGTGGTAAAGCGGCTAAGCATATTGGTCTGGACCACTATGCTTCTTTCCATATTGCTCGATATCTCTTTTTCTCCCCTGCCAAAAGCATTAAGGCCTGCTGATACGACATTGGCAAAAGGGGTGTCTGCGTCCCTGCACATCCCGGTGCACATAGTAATAGCATGCCTCAGGTTATCCCGCTCGAGTTGATTCTTTATATCTACCATGAAATCTTCCCTATTGACCTTGGATCTAGAGTGATAATAAATAAGCCTCTCCATAATAATAGCTATAGATAACACAGAATACAGCACAAGCGCATATATTGTAATTCCGCCTGCCTTGATAAGCTGAAACATCCCCATTCACTACCCCCTATTTTATTTAACTATTCATTTTCCGGATATCTTTTGCCTGAGAAGGGCTAAATAAACAATATGTTTCTTTTCTTCATCAACAAGTTTTTTCACTATCTCTTTTCTGGAATCAACCGTGTACCTGACCATCTCGTTAAAAAACAGTATCGCGTCTTTTTCAAAACCTATGCTGTAAGAAATAGCGTCCAAAGGGGTTTTGATATTTTTACTAAAACTGTCCGGAAGGACATGGCTGTAAAGCTTATCATCCACAAGCGCCCGCATATAAGCGCCCATCTCGCCTTCGTACGTCTCTGTCTCTTTCGGCTCTTTTACAGAATCCCTTATTTCGGAAAATTTCTTTATATGCTCATCTTCCCAGTTTTTTAATTTTAAAAAAAGCTCTTTTATGTCTTTATCTTTAAAATGTTCCGAAACTACCGCGTAAAAATCCCTTCTTTTTTTCTCTTTCTCTATGCCCATATCGACTATTTCCGATATACTGAACGTATTCATAACTAGCTCCTTTTTTATATAAGTATTTTACAGGATATCCGCAATCTTTTCAATCAATAAAAAAGCAGGTCTATATAGCCAGAGCAGGCAAGAGTACTTAGGGTTTTAAGGCATGCTTGATCTTATCCGGAATAGCCTGGGGTTTCAATGCCTCGCTCACGCAGGCCCAGATCGTTTTTGACTTGACGAGAAGCGTTTCGCCCCTTTTTATATCCTGGGCAAAATGCATCGAGGAAAATCCTATTTTTTCAATGCGGGTAAAAATTTTGATCACATCTCCGTATCTGGCAGGAGACTTATAATCTATATCCACATGGACAACCGCAAACAAAACCCCCTGTTTAACGGATCCAGCCAGATCAACGCCCTCGGAAAGACAGAATTCAAATCTCGCTTCTTCAAGGTGTTTAAGATAATTGGCGTAATATACCACCCCGCCTGCGTCCGTATCATGGTAATATATCTTTTTATCTATATAATGCTCTGCCATATCCTGGATTATGAAAATAGCGAGCGCCTTGCTGTTTATTTTTTAAGCTGCAAGCGCGCGCTTTTTAACTTTTCTGAAAAATTGCCTTCTTCGAACTTTGATGTCCAGTTTTTGAAAGTGATCCAGCCGCCGAAACGAACCAACGAGTTGCGCCACGACCTGTACCATATCCTCCATCCGGCTTTGATGTCGTGCAGGAAGAAAACAATGGACGGGAAGAAAAATATATTCAGCCCTATCATAAACATGTACTTGAACTGATAGAATTTGCCCATCATTTTTCTTATCGCATACTGCGTGTCCTCTGCGGTCATAGGCTTATCAGGCTCAAAAACAGGAAAATTACCGTCATAATATTCCCATCCCACATCCCGGACAGAATAGATCCTATTCTGCGCATTGAGCCTTTCCCTCAGTTCTGTACCTGGCAAAGGCACAGGCAAAAGAACCTGTATGGTATCCAGCCTTGCCTTTTTAATAAATCGTTTGAGCCGCTTCAACCGTTCTTTTGCAGACATGCTGAAACTTATACCCTCTTTCACCGGATAACCGAAAATAAACATACCATGAATCAAAAAACCGAATTTACGGTATATCTTAACCAACGACAGCATGTCCTCGGGCTTCAGGCATTTATTCATGGCTTTTAATTCTTCTTCTATAGGCGATTCAAAACCTATTGCCACTGTACTGATGCCTGCCTGGCGCATTGCCGACAAAAGTTCTGTGTCCTTAGCTTTATCCAGCCTTATCTGAACAGTCATGTCCAGCCTTCTTTCTGTATTCTTTTGATAATCCCTCAGCATATTGCAAAACCGTATTGTTTCATCCCTTTCCTGCCCGAAAAGGTCATCCACTATAAAGAAATGCCTTGCGTCTTTGGTCTCAAGAAGAAAACTTATCCTTTCCAGAAGCCTTTCAGGCGAAGATTTCCTGGGCTTTCCTTTAACCGTGCAGAATTCGCAATTCATGCCGCACGCGCGTATCCTCTCTACAGGATAAAGTTTGATTTTTGCGTAACGCACCAGGGAAAAATCCGGCAGAGGCAGATTGTCAAAATCTTTCAAAGGCTCGCGGCTGGGGGTAAAAACCACCTGATCGTTATCTAAATAGGCAATGCCTTTTACCTCACTGATTTTTTGTTTGCCTTCCAGAGACCACAGAAGCTCTTTTATAGTCTCTTCTCCTTCTCCTATAACTACGTAATCTACTCCTGAAGCCAGGGCTTCCTCAATATTCTCTTTACAGAAATGTTGCCCTCCCGCTATAGTCACAACGCCTTTTGTTTTATAAAAACGCGCTATTTCATAAAGCCTGGGGATAGTGCTTGTAAGGCCTCCGTAAAAACCTGCTACATCAGCCGGCCTCTGGCTCTGCAGTAACTCATGATCTGCCCCGGTTGGAATTCCGGCAGGACCATACCTGCGGAGGTTATTCTCATCAATAACCTCCACGTCCCACTTTTCCATTTCGTTTACGCTGGTGGCCACGCATATGGGTCCCAAGGCAGTAGTTCTGGAGGCAGTATATGAATAAATATTGAACGCCGGGTAAGCCGGCGCAATAATCCTGATTCTATATCGTTTCCTGGAAGTATCCAGCATTAAATATCATCCTTTCTTATTAACGGTAAAACTTGGATCTTTGCTGCGTATGACGTTTATGAGAATAACTATTTTTTTGGCGCCTGTTTGAAGATTGGTATGAAGGTTTATACGAAGATTGCTGGGAGGACTGGCTGAATTGTTCCTGTAAAATATCGGGGCGCTTTGAAATAGGCAGTGAAATTTTTATAAGTTTTTCTATATCCCGGACATTGCCTCTCTGGTCAGGCGTGGCAAAAGATATGGCATGGCCTTTGTTGCCTGCCCGGCCTGTGCGGCCTATGCGATGCACATAGTTTTCAGTATCATCAGGGAGGTCATAGTTAATAACCAATTCAATGCCGGTCACATCTATCCCTCGGGCGGCAATATCAGTAGCCACAAGCACCTTGTATTTACCGGTTTTAAATCCTCCGAGCGCCTCTCTTCTCTGAGCAAGAGATCTGTCAGAATGTATCTCTGCCGCGCTGTGCTTCATATCCCTGATTGAGCGCGTGATTTTTCTCGCATTATGCTTGGTGCGGGAAAATAAAAGAACGGGCCCGCGGTATTGCTGGAGCAGCTTAGCCAGAAGCTGCAGCTTAAAATCTTTCTTAACAACGAATAATTCGTGCGTAACTTTTTCAGCAGCAGTGCCTGAAGGCGCAACCTCCACATTCACAGGAAGCCTCATATGCCTGGAAGCTATCTGCATAATTTCTTTAGGGATGGTAGCTGAAAAAAGCATGGTCTGCCTTTCTTTGGGCAAAAAACGTAAAATCTTCTCGACCTGCGGGGTAAAACCCATATCTAGCATGCGGTCTGCCTCATCCAGCACCAGCATTACTGCGTCATCAAGCAATATATTCCAGTGGGTCATGTGATCTATAAGCCTTCCCGGGGTAGCTATTATCACGCGCGGTTTATTATGCAGCGCCCGTACCTGCTCATGCATAGACGCGCCTCCGATAAGGCAGGCTGTGCGTATACCGAACGGCCGCGCAATCTCCTGAAAAGCCTCGTCTATTTGAATAGCTAATTCTCTTGTAGGCGCCAGCACCAGGCCTATTCCTTTTTTCTGCGCCAGGATCTGGATCATAGGTATGACAAAAGAATGCGTCTTGCCGGTCCCTGTCTGGGCTATTCCTATAATATCCTTGCCTTCAAGAGCCGGAGGAATCGCTTTCAGCTGAATCGGCGTAGGCACCTTGAATTTTATATGCTCCAGGATATCCAAAATCTTCGGCGCAATACCCAGTCCGTAAAAACTTTGCGTTGGCTGGTTTATCATTAATATTTAGATCCTCTCACGGCATGTTCCTGCAGCAATTGGCCCTGGTGAACATGGCAATATTCTTCGTGATTGTATATACTCAAGATATGCTTACAATGCAGATACTTGCATTTCCTGCCCTTATTTGAAGTCTTTACTTTTTTGATAACCCCTCCTTTTAATCAAAAAGCCGCAAAGGTTAGCTTGTCTCCTGCTGCGGCTCAAGATTTTCTAAACTTTTTTGCTAGTTGCTTTATTTTACCACGTTATGAGGATTTGTCAATGTATATTAGACAGCTTGCTCGGGCAGGCCTACTATTACGGAAGCCCGGCTCCCTATGGGAGCCGGGCTTCCGTAAATAAAGACATGTCTGTAAGAAATTTTGCCTTTAGCATACCTTCGTCCCATTCGCCCTGAGGCGTGGAATCCCATACAATGCCGCCGCCTATTCCCATTTCTCCGGCACCATCCCGGATCAATAGAGTGCGGATAGGGATATTGAAAAACATATCCCTGTCAGGAGAGATATATCCGATAGCGCCTGTATATATCCTCCGCTCTTCGCCCTCAAGCTCTCTTATAATATCCATTGCGCGTATCTTGGGCGCGCCTGTGACAGAGCCGGATGGAAAAAGCGAAGCGAATAATTTGTAAACAGGCGTATTTTTATCCACCTCGCCCGTCACAGTGGAGGTCATCTGGCAAAGTGTCATGTATTTAGCCACTTCAAAAAGCCTGGGCGCCCTTATATTTATTCCCACTCTGCCAAGGTCATTCCTCAAGAGATCAGCTATCATTACGTTTTCAGCCCTGTTTTTCTTATCATATTTTAAGCAGAGCGGGGCTATTAAATCAGAGATTATATTGTTGCCCCTGGGCCATGTCCCTTTCATCGGCTTGGTAAAGGCATGCGTGGAAGTTTTTTTGATGAACATCTCAGGCGAAAGAGAAAGTATATTAAATTCATCTGTCTCGATATACGCGGGATAAGGCACAGGCTGCTCTTGTAAAAGTTTGGCATAGAGGGAAAACGGATCGCCATGTAAATCAAAGAATAATTTAATGCAGTATGTAATCTGATACACATCTCCTTTCGCGATATAATCCCTTATGGTATTGATATCAGAAAAATAATCGAGCTGTGAAATGTTTAACCTGAGGGCTTTTAAGCGATTTTGGCAAGGCTTGGTATTGATGTTGATTTTATTGCGCGAAGGAGCTTTGTACACACCCATATGAATAAGAGGAAAATCGTATATTTTATTTTCCACTAGTCTTTCTTCAAAACAATATCCTGCCTCATACGACACAAAACCGGCTAAATAATATCCTTTTTTAAGAGCATTTTCTATGTCATTGAAACAGGCGCTGAACGAGGACGGATCAGAACACGATATGATAAATTCAGGATCCCGGAATAAAAGCGGTTTTTTCTCGAATTGGATTAATATTTTCATGACCTTCAAAAAGGCCTGGGTGCCCGGAAGGAAAAAACGGGTTATAGGTCATGGCCATTTACAGCTTTTTGGATAATTTATCATACTCCTGCCATATTTCAGGAGGCGTATGCTTTCCGAACTGGGTGATGAATTTTTCTATGTCCTGTAATTCTTCTTTCCATTCGCAGCTATTTATCTCAAACAATTTTTCTATTTTTTCTTTGGGGATATCGAGGCCGCCCAGGGCCAGATCCTTTATGTCCGGGATCATGCCGATGGGCGTCTGGTTTGCGCCTACATTACCGTTTACCCTGTCTATTATCCATTTTAATACGCGTATATTATCTCCGAAACCAGGCCATATAAAATCCCCGTTATCGTCAGTCCTGAACCAGTTGACAGAATATATCTTTGGAGGATGTTTTAATTTTTTGCCCATACCAAGCCAGTGCTTGAAATAATCGCCCATGTTATAGCCGCAGAAAGGGAGCATTGCCATCGGGTCTCTCCTCAATACGCCTTCTTTATGCATGGCGGCGGCAGTAGTTTCCGAGCCTGTCCTTGCCCCGAGAAACACTCCATGCTGCCAGTCAAACGCTTCTGTAACCAGGGGTATAAGATGGGTTCTTTTCCCGCCCAGGATTATCGCTGAAATAGGCACGCCTCTGGGGTTATCAAATTCCTTTGAAAGCGTGGGGGAATTATATATGGATACCGTAAACCTTGAATTGGCATGAGCAGCTTTGGAATTTTTCGAAGCATCCCAGGGATTCCCCTGCCAATCTATTAAATTCTTAGGAATAGATCCATCTATCCCATCCCACCATGGTTCATTTGTATTTGTATTTAAAGCGGTATTTGTAAAAAGCGTGGGATAAAATTTATCGGCCTTTAACGTGCGCATCATGTTCGGATTTGTTTTCATGGATGTGCCCCGCGCTACTCCAAAAAGCCCTGCTTCAGGATTGATCGCATAGAGCTTCCCATCCGGCCCGGCATTTAACCACGCGATATCATCGCCTATTGTCCAGACTTTATATCCTGGAAGAACTGATTCCAGCATCGCGAGGTTGGTTTTTCCGCACGCAGAAGGCATCGCTGCCGCGACATAAGTCACTTTCCCTTGAGGGTCTTCTATGCCGAGAATAACCATGTGCTCCGCCAGCCAGCCTTCCTGATAGCCGAGCCACGAAGCAATCCTTAAAGAAAAACATTTTTTGCCGAGAAGCGCATTCCCTCCATAACCTGAGCCGATGCTCCACACGAGGCGCTCGTCAGGAAAATGCATTATAAAACGCTTATTGGGATCAAAATCTCTTACGGAATGAAACCCTTTAAAAAAATCATCAGAATTCCCTATCCTGTCCACGGCTTTTTTGCTCATGCGCGTCATTATGCGCATGCTTATCGCAACGTAAGAGACATCTGTCAGCTGAACGCAGGCCTTTGCGTAAGGAGAATCAGGATGGCCCATCATATACGGAAGCACGTACATGGTCTTGCCCTTCATGCATCCGTCGGATAGTTTAGCCATCATTTTTTTAGCTTCGGAGGGCTCCATCCAGTTATTATTCGGGCCTGCCACGTCTTTATCAGGATGGCAAACGTAAGTCAGATGTTCTGTGCGGGCAACATCCGTGGGATGGCTCCTGTGAAAATAGGCATTAGGCCAGGATTTCTGGTTAAGCTCCTGAAAAACAGGATTGCCGGAAATTTTTTCTTCCTTCATCCCTATTTCTATGAGCCTGCGGGCCTCTTTTATAGAGCCGTCGCACCAGTAAATCTTATCAGGCTTGGCAAGCTTTGACTGCTCATTGACCCATTTTTCAAGCGGTGTAGCCATAATTTAGTCCTTTTTTCATACGCCATTATATACATAAGCCTATATCATGGCAAGTATATTTTTTATTATTGT
>PCTH01000035.1 GCA_002771475.1 Candidatus Omnitrophica bacterium CG22_combo_CG10-13_8_21_14_all_43_16
CCCTGCCAGGGTCTTTAGTTGCGCTTAGTTTTAAAAGAGCGATTGTTCTTTGAAAATCTATTAAAATTTATCTTTACTCTTTATAGGATGTCTTTATACTAGTTTTAAAATTTTCTATTATAATGCACCCTGAATATATGCTGTGTATCCAAAGTCGATAAACTCCACTTGTCCATCTGATACAGGCCTTCTACCGGCGCATAACCCGCGAATTCTCCAAACTCCATTATAAACTCCTGATCCTCGTCTATAGAATAAGCCATCTCTACGAATATATTATGATGTCCGTCGTAATGCACCCCTTCTCCGATATGCTGCCTGAAAACGTCTATAATCTTCGAATAAGCGTATTTAAAACCGAGGGAAAGTTTCTCGCTGTGTTGATAATCCAATTCCAGGCCGATATGATTTACGTTATCATCCAAACCAATAGTATGCTTATCTATATTGCGGGTAAAACTCAATATGCCTGTAAGCTTTGAGAACGGCCTGTATATCAATTTTGTTTTATAAATGCTGTAATAATCATATGGCGGGAGGTCAAAAAATCCCTGGCTGTACAAAAACGGCACCATTTTATCCAACAGCATGCCATTCTTCGTTTCCGTGGTTACGTAGGAATTGTTAAAAAGCCCTCGAGGGGTATCTTGAGGGTCATTAGTCCTTTCATAAACGCCTTCCCACGCGAGATTATCCATCAGCTCGTATCTTATCCCCAATCCGACATTTCCAAGCGAAGGATCTTTTCCGTCCACGATACTGCTGTTTTCCACAAATCTGTCGTCTTCGCTGTAATAATCCGTAAAAGAGTAGGAAGTTTTAGCATAAAATAACGGGTCTAAGCCCGCTATTGTTTTAGGGAGCTTCTGATATGAGCCAAGGGCCTTCAGCGTCATTTTCGGAGTCACTTTTAACGTAGACTCAACCCTTGTCACTGTTTCGAGATTCTTGCCGTTATCTTTATGAACATTCCTGAAATTTAATTTAGTGTTTAAATTATCGTCTAAAAAATCGCCTTCTGTTTTAAAATTAAATGTCATCCTGCCCCTATCAATGCCATCGCCTACAGCAATAGCCTCATCTCTATCGAGCATCTTTGAAAACCTTATATGCTTGCTATAGAATGCCTCTTTTCTGGTATACCTGTAATTAGACAACCCCGGATAAAAATCCTGGGCCATATAATTTGCCGTCAATGCTGTCTTGTATGTCTTGCTTAAAAGCCCTAGGCTGTAAGCAACTCCGTCGTAAGATGTCTTCATGTCATTCGCTTCGTCTACCTTTGTTTCGCTTCCTGCCAATTCCGCAACAATATCCCATTCTGAGGCTATATTATAAGTTGCGTCAAGGCCTAAAACCTGGTTAACCGACTCCATTGTTCCGGCATTCATACCGCCTTTAAATGTATAAATAGATCCCAGCGTAAATTCCGGAGTAACTTCTGTCTTTGTCCTGAATGCGGCAGGGATACTCGTAACATTCTCATAATCATCCCATAGGCTCATAGGGGTTGCCGCTGTCATATTATATGTGGAACCGGGCCACATATCTCCATTCAAAGATACGCCTCGTAAAAAAGTAAGCCTGTCATTGTACTCATTGCTTTTTTTAGTATAAAAAGAAAGCCTGCGTACCCATCTCCCCTGCTTAAGAGGCGTAAGTCCGCTATCCGGATAAAATAACCTGCTCGGGTCATACTCGTCTAACCAGGGGCTTTCTTCCCAGTAAACATGGTTATTGGAAAGCCTGAGAGGATCGTCCGAAGAAAACGCCTGCGCCTGGTCAGCCATTAAAAATACCCTTCCATTGAAGGTCCTGTCTTCATTAATATAATCTACCCAGAATTTTCTTATCGGCATATACTGCCGGTCTATCTCTGTGCCGGTAGGTATGGGATTGTAATTTGTGCTCCAATCTGCGATACCCGTAGGCGTATTAGGCGTTGTGAGGTCGTGCTTGATCTTAATCTCGCTGAGGTTTATGATATTGCCCTTATTTGACCTGTAGACTTCATTTATAGTGCTTCTGTAGTTAGACCAGTATTTTAATTTTATATCAGCATAATCTCCGCCTAGCGTGGAAGTAATCCTGACATCTTGAGTGCCTACGAATGTCCACGGGTCTATTGCAATCTGGCTATAAACATTAAAACCCGCCTGATTTTTAGTATCTAGATTGATCTCTAAACTGTCATATATTCTTTTATCATATGTATTATATCTGTCCTGGCCCCACAGGTATCTCCAGTTCTCTTCATAAGGCACCCCGATCAGATCGCTATTAGCGTCCTTCCACAAAAAATCCTCTGAAGTAAGGCCCATAGACAACCTGAGTTCTCCGCTAATCTTGCCTTTAGCATTGCCGGCTTTGGCCACGGCAACAGGTTCTTCTTCAAAACATTCATTGCATTGCGGGGCATCAGACATCTCTCCTGGCCGCATATTCGGATCAGGCATATTTACATATTGATCGACCTTACATTTAGTCTTATTGCCGGCAATAGGTTCTGTATCAAAATATTCGCATCCCGGTTTGTCAGACATCTCTCCGGGCCGCATATTCGGATCAGGTATATTTTCATATCGCTTATATTCATTATTATCTATTTCTCTTTTCAGGGAGCTCGCCTCTTCGTATGAATTCAGCCTGCCTTTCTCGCGCATATTAATCTCTGCTTTCACCAGATCCAGGTAGCCTTGAGCCTCGTCGTTTCTGGGGTCAAGCCTCACTGCCTGTTCCAGCGTCTCCTGCGCTTCATATAATTTGCCTTTATGATAATAATCTATCCCTTTGCTGTAAAGGCCGAAACTTTCGGCGATATCCTGCTCCTGGGCATACACCACCAGGACGCCGGTAAACAATATCAACAGGGTATAAAATATTAATTTTTTAGTCATCTGTCTTGGATTGCTTCGTCGTCCGCCACAGAACTTTGGCGGACTCGCTCGCAATGACATTTTAAAATGTCATTGCGAGCGAATGAAACGAGCGAAGCAATCTTCTATGTATTACTTCCACAGTTTCTTCAGTGTAAAGTATGCCTGAGTCGGTACCCTTTCGTCAAGTTTTCCGCTGCGTTTTTTTAATGCGCATATGCCCCACCATTCCTCGTTTATATTCAGATTCTGGGGGGCTTTTATATCAAAATAATACGCGCCGTTTGACCAGCTCGCCACGGTATCATGGATGCCCCATCTCGCAGCATCATTTTCTTCCAGCTTCCACCATTCATCTGTCCACTCGAATACAAAACAACCTATTGAATTTCCCGCTCCGGTCCCGCTAAAAATATTTTTTTCCACCTCTCTTACTTCTGCTTCTATAAATTCAGCCTGTATGGCATGGTCTTCCTTTTCTAAAAATGCGTCATACCTGTCGCAGCCGAATTCTGTTATGAGAACAGGTTTATTAATCTTTTTTTGAGCTTCTCTGAAAAAACTGCCGAATGACTTGCCCCTGTATATTGAGCACCCCAGAATATCTATGTCAGGCGTTACGCCCACCGCAGCGTCTATGTCTGTAAGTTCTGCGTTGGCTAAAACCACGGGGTGAAGTTTGTCTATCTTATGTATTTCCCTGGCGATTTCGTTTACGAAAGAATAATAAAATTTCGCCCTTGCCTGTCTTTTTAAAAACGGGTCATCTAATTTTTCTATTGTCTCCGTAGTCCATAGATTCATGCTTTGCGGGCCGTATGAAAACGATATGTTGTTCTCATTGCCGAGTATCCATACCAGGATTCCTTTTTCATCTTTATAAGTCCTCACCATATCCAGGACATCTTTTTTTACCCTCTCCCTGAAAACAGGGTCTGCGTAATTAGGTTCCTCCCAAAATCCAAGCCAATGCCCCATTGCCACCCTTATTCCGAATATATTATATAGATCCCTCATTGTATCTTTTGTGGCTTTTACATATTTGCCGGGCTGGTAAACCCTTATAGTATTTACGCCAATCTCTTTCATCAGCTCCCCGTCCACTATATGAGGCCTCCTGGCATCGCTCCAAAAATCATATTCGTGGTTTTTGCCTATCGGCACAGGGTTGTAAGCCATGCCTTTGATAATATAAGGCTTGTTATTAACTATTAATTGAAAGCGTTTTCCTGAAATTGTTTTTATATAAACCCTCCCTGCGCCTTGGATGTGGGAAAACGCAAATAATAAAGAAGATATTATTAATATAAGCGCAATTACTCCGGAAATTACAACTATAATTATTTTTTTCATATAAGCTTATAAGATTGCTTCGCTCGCTTCGTTCGCTCGCAATGACGCGTCGTAGAGTACGTCATTGCGAGGAGTCCCGATTTATCGGGACGACGAAGCAATCTTTTTCTATCTATTCGTATTTTATGTCATCTAAATAAAATATAGCCCCGTCCGGGTTCACATCAATATTAGTGCCCCAGCAAAATCCTCCGCTTATGTAGCTGAGATCCTTGCCGCTCAGGTCTATTTCATACTTCTGCCAGTCTGTAGTCAACATCACAGGTCCTATGCCTGCTATATCTGAATCAGGATAAAGGCCTGTTATGCCGCCCATCTTGAACTCCTCTACCCTCTCCCCGCCCTTCGCGCCTCTTGCCCAGAATGTGAGTTTTGTGGCGCCTGTCAGGTCAAACCCGCCTTTTCTATCGCCCCAATTATTTGCAGGGCTCTGCCAATACAGGCCTACCCATCTTGCGCCCTGGCTCACGGTATTAGAATATGTTATCTTTATGCAAGTGGTTCCTCCATGAGGATTGTCAAAATTAGCCGTTTCTACCTTAATGTCGGAATAATCTCCCATGTAGCCTGAAGGTATGTAATGGTTATCAGGGGATCTTGCGTCTGTATACACCTTAAACCCCTTAAAGCCTGTTACTTTTCCAGCGGTAGAAGAACCCATACCATAAGTATCTTCTTCATCATAAGAATAGTTTGCCTTTGCTACCTGCTTTGCGTCTTCCGGTATATTGGACTTTGCCTGCGGTTGGCTTGACCCGCCACAGCTTGCTATGCAGAATACTATTAATCCTGCCAGCGTTAACAATGTTAAGCTTAAACTTTTCTTCACTTTCTCCTCCTTTTCTTGCTATTTTAGATTGTTTCGCTTCGCAATGACGTCATTGCGAAGCCCTGCTATAATCAAGGTCGAAACAATCTTTATTATTTTATTCCATAATTATCCTGGTAGTTATATTAACTATAATATCACACCCCCTTTCATTTATTCCATATTTCTTTATAAGTAAAATAAGATTTCCTGAGCTGTCTTAAGAATGGGCTGGATTTCCCGTCACCCTGGCTCGCAACGCCAAGCCATTCCTCGTAATTCCATCCGTCAGGAAAAGGGCCTGACCAGTTTCTTTTCGCGTCATGCACGCTAGGCTCATACGCCTTCCACCACTCATCAACCCATTCAAAAAGCATCCCGCCTATAGAGTTTCCTGCGCCGGGACTACCGGCCGAATTATACACAATGTCCTGCCACGCATTTTTAAGGTATTCTGCCTGAGCCTCTTCAGCGGCCTCTCTGGATTTTCCTTCCATGTATGCAGGGCAGCCGTATTCCGTTATCATAACAGGTTTACCCCATGTATCTTTCACATTCTCCCAGAAACTCGCGCCAAACCCATATTTGCCTCTGTATGCGTTTGAACCGTATATGTCCACGCTAGGCAACAGGCTGGAGCATGTATCCAGAAACGTAAGGTCTCCATTACAGATCCCCACTGGATGGTCCCTGTCCATAGACTTTATCATGCTGGCCGCTTCGTTTACGAATTCATAATAAACCTTGGGATTTCTTTTTGCGTTATTAGCTACGCCATAATTATTTTCATTTCCGAGCATCCAGAATAAAATATACGGCTCATCCTTAAACTCTTCCACCATCTTTTTTACGCTTTCCATCATATTTTTTCTGTGCTCAGGATTTGTATAATCAGTGCCTTCGTACCAGCTCGCGCCGGAACCTATGGTATACGCGCCAAAAAGATCGCCCATTATTACCATGATACCGTAACGCTGATACAGTTCTTTCAAAAGCCCCTTGTTTGAGGCGTGATGATAAAGCCTGATTGTATTGCATCCCATTTCCTTTAATAATTGAAAATCGCCCACTGCCTTTTCATCCGGATCCTGCGTGTTATTTAAATTCTTATCCACCCACGCGTCATAAGGCCCGTCTATCTTTCCGTTTTTATTGTAGTCCGCCTGCATCCAGTCATCCATGGTGCCTTCGTCGGGGCTTTGGCCTATCTTGCTCAGAGTATACGCCACGCCTTTTATTATATACGGCCTGCCTTCCACCCTTAACTGCCAGTGTCCATTTTCATATTTTACAAGGTCCACCTTACCGTCTCCGGCCTGTTTTACCACCTTTCCTTTTCTTGCGTTTTTCTCTTTAAAAAACTTCCTTTTTACTTTGTCAAAAAATCCAAGTTTTCTTATTTCCCCGGGCGAGACTATAAACCTGTCATTCGCTATATTGCTGTCAAGCCCGTTCTCCACTCTTATACTTGCGCCCGCTAATTCCATCTCAAGTTCAGGATGATTCCTCAATAAAAAATATGTCCTGTCGCTTGCCACCTGGGCTATGTACCAAGGCGTACGAAAATAAGTCCAGCCCACTGATTTAGGGAAATGCACCACTATAGCGTAGTACGCCTTTATGGCCTGTGTTAAAAGCCCGGATTTCTCAAGGTTTAAGCCGATATAAAATAAACGCACGCCAGGCGGCTCGGGCGCGCTGGACCATTTATAAAAATTTGCCTCCAGGTCGTCCGTATTCACGAAATCCCAGTGGTTTCCTTCCAGCCTGCCTTCGTCCCTGGCCTTTCTATAGCGCGGATCCCAGTTTACGCTCGATGTGTTTGGATGTATAGCCTCCCCCACTGCCTGCGAGAGCCCTTCCTGATCCTTTATGATATAGGCGTATTTATCAGTGCCGGCATTTATAAAATATCCATATCTTTTATAATCTACGATTGCCTCTTTGCCTGGATCGTAAAGCGTGATAGTGGTGCTGGGCCTTTCCTTAAAACCAGGCGTAGGCTTTGTCTCTTCTTCCTCAGTCACGTCGGGCTTTTTCTCTGATTTTTCTACGCTAGCCTGGCTTTTTTCCTTTACGCTCCAGTACCAGCCTCTCGGATCCCAGTTCTGGGCAAAACTATAATCCTTTATAGCTATGCCAAAGGCATCCTTCGCCTCTTCTATCTTTCCCTGGGAAAGATACGCCTCGCCTTGAATAAAAAAACTCGTGCCTACTGCGTTCAAGGCCTCGTACTGGTCCATAATATCTGTTGGGGGAAAATCGCTTAAAGACGCCTGCTCTTCTTTTGCCTCCTCGCTATACTCGCCTATGCACTTATCAGTCCAGTAAAAAGTCTTCTCGTAATTCTTTGCGCCCCACGCCTCCCACGCGCGAACAATCATGTTCTTGGGAGACAGGTTTTTTGCATCGCTCATCTCTTCGGATTGAGCATGACGGCCAGGGTATAGCACAAATAGTGTAATTAACGCTGCCCCTAGAAACCTTTTGCAATCTTTATTTAACATCATCCTACTATCACTCCGGTTGTTATGCCTTTAATGATATGCTTCTGCATTATCAGGTACACTAAGATTATCGGTAAAGTGGTAATTGTCATGCCTGCCATTAAAAGCGAGTACTCGGTAATATGGATCCCCTGGAATATCATAAGGCCTCTTTGTAAAGGCATTAGATTTTTACTTGAAAATATCAGCGTAGCGAGTATGTATTCGTTCCACACATTAAGGGAATTAAATATCACTATAACAGCTATTGCGGGTTTTGCAAGCGGAAGGGCCATGTTCCACCATATCCCCAATCTCGAGCATCCGTCTATGCGGGCCGCATCCTCCAGTTCCACAGGCATCTTGTCAAAAAATGTCTTGAGTAAATATATGCTGAACGAAAGCCCCACGTTTATCATACACAGGATATAGCCTATCCTTGTATTTATAAGATGTAGCCTGGTCATTAAAACATACAAAGGCACAAAACTTCCCGGAAGCGGTATCATCATGGCTGCCAGTAACATATAAAAAAGGATGTTCTTGCCCGGGAACTTCAGCCTGGAAAATGCGAATGCCGCAAGGGATGCGATGATGACTATGCCGAATACGACCGTAACCGTGTAAAGCATGCTGTTCAAAAAATATATCCCGAACCCGCCTTTGGTCCAGGCAAGATAAAAATTTCCCCACATCGGATTCTTGGGAAAAATACTCATGTCTGAAAAAATAGTCTGCTGGGTCTTAAGGCTGGAACCAACCATCCATAGGAGCGGGAACAGGCATCCGATAGACACAATGATAAGCAGGATATGTATCACACTGTCTTTTAAAAATCTTTCTATTTTATATTTCATACCCTCTTTCATGATTTCCGTCCTATGCCTGTTTCATGTATTTTGATAATCTGATCTGCACAAAAGAAACCGCCAAAAGCACTGCGCCGAACATTATACCCTGGCTGCACGCGTATCCGAATCTTGAAGAACGCACCATTGACGCAAGGATCCTCGTGACAGGCACCTCTGTGTGATATCCAGGCCCGCCGCCTGTCATTGAAAGTATCAGGACAAATACCTGCATCGTGCCAAGCACAGTCAGTATGGAGACTAGTATAAAAACAGGCGCCATGAGCGGCAATGTAACGCTTTTAAACATCTGCCA
The DNA here is from genome assembly GCA_002771475.1 of Candidatus Omnitrophica bacterium CG22_combo_CG10-13_8_21_14_all_43_16. Lineage (GTDB taxonomy): Bacteria > Omnitrophota > Gorgyraeia > Gorgyraeales > Gorgyraeaceae > UBA10183. Next base: position 8,688 of record PCTH01000035.1, read on the forward strand.
GCTGGACGCCCCGTCCACTTTTGCCGCTTCATACAACTGTCTCGGTATAGTCTGCAGCCCCGCCAAAAATATTATGAATCCCCAGCCAAAGCCTTTCCAACAATGAATTATTGTCACGCACGTAAGCGCTGTATTCGGGTTTGAGAGCCAGTCAGTGACAAGGTTTGAAAGCCCTATAGATGCGAGCCAGTAATTCAAAAGCCCGTAATTGCCATCATATATCCATTTCCACACAAGCCCCACCACGACCTCTGAAAGAACAGGCGGAAGATAAAATATTACCCTGTATATATTGCCTCCTTTTATATCCCTGTCGCACGCCAGGGCCAGCATCAAGGCAAGGGCATTCTGGAACGTGAGCGCTATCAGGGTTATGTAGCCTGCTTGAAGCATCGCGCTCCACCAAATCTTATCCTGGAATAATTCTATGAAATTTCTTAAGCCTATGAAATTTTTAGCGAAATCGAACCGGGCAATCCCATCCCATTGGCATAAAGACAAGGTAAACACTTTGTAGAATGGATAGATGTAGAATATTGAAAATATTAAAACCGCGGGTAATACAAATAGATAATTTTGAAGTATTGTTTTAGTTTTCATAACTAAATTTTTTACGTCATTGCGAGCACATTCGCGGAGTTTATCCTGAGCGGCAGCGAAGGGCTCAGTGTAAACTCCGCGAAGCAATCTCATAAAGATTGCTTCGGCTGACTTCGTCATCCTCGCAATGACACCATCAGTTTACTGTTTTTTTTGCCATTTCGCGTTCTTTAACCTTCTGCACTTCTCTTGCAAGTTGCTCTGGGGTTTTCTCGCCTATAATGATGGACTGTATGCCCTTATCAAACGTCTCTATGACAAGAGGCGACTCCGATACTCCCCATACGTTCGGATGAGTGGTGTTATCCATAGCGCTCGCAAACTGGGAAAGCACCATGGGTATATCTCTTAAACTGTCTTTATTTGAAGGTAAACCCTGCGTCTCTTTTGAAAGAAAAACTTGCTGAGGCGTGTCTGTCATCCATTTTAAAAAATCTACTGCCAGCTGGGTCTCTTTGGACTTTGTATTCACCATAAAGCTGGATCCTGCCCCGCCCCAGATGGTCATGGGATATCTATCAGAAACTTTGGGAGGCAGCATTGCCCCGTAATTAAGATCCGGATTCATGCCTTTATAAACGTTCACGCACCAGGAGCCGTTAAAAGCAAAAGCAGCCCTGTTGTTGGCAAAAAGCTGCTCTGCTGTTTTATTTACCATGGTAACTACGCCGGATGCTAACATCCCTTCATCTCTCATCTCGCGAAACAAATCAAAAACCTCTACCCATTCAGGATCCGCATAAGAAACCTTGCCGCGTATGGTATCCAAAACCTTGTCCTTGCCCATTATATTAAAAGCATAATTGGAAGCGAAACAATCTATCATCCATGTCTCCCCCCATCCGCTCACTAAACCCTGTATGCCTTTTGCCTTGAGTTTCTTATTTACCTCTACAAGTTCTCTCCATGTTTTGGGAGGATTATCCACCCCCACAGCCTGCAATAGATCTTTATTGTAGAGCATCTGGATATTCGTGACATCTATGGAAATTCCGTATATGCCTGGCTTCACCTCAAAACTGTTTCCCTGTTCAAATTCATTAACGCCTAGCGCCTTGGCAAACAGCTTATTTTTCCAAGAACCCTGGTCCTTATTTATTTCCTCTGTCAGATCGTACACATAGCCTGACTTTACAAAACTGGCAAAATCTCTTTTTTCTCCCAGGATTCCAAATATATCAGGAAGGGTGTTTGTCTGCGCGGCTGCCCTTACCTTCTGGGTATATGTGTCTGAGGGAGCGTAAAGCTCGAAATTAACCCTTACGCCTGTTTCTTTTTCATATCTTTTGGCTAACTCCAGAAACGCATTTTCCCTGTCGCTCATCCAATGCCATACTTTTATTGATTTAACCTGCTCCTTATTTTGCGCATTCGGCCCGCAGCTGACTAAAAAAACACTTAAAAAAATGATGAACAAAGAGAGCATAAAAAAAAGACAAAACCTGCTATTTCTCTGCTCCATCATCTCTCCTCAATGCCGACGTTGACCCGGCCTTTTGGCTGTTCCCGGTGCCATGATTCTGCATATTCTGCAACATCGGCAGCCTTATTTGCTTTTCTCAACGACGGGATCAATTAACGTAGTATCTCTAATTAGCAATGCAAAGCCTAGACACGTCCTCGCTAAACTCAAGGCCGCAAGCGTCCATCTCCGCCCTCACCACTCTGGCATTGCCGACGATACGGGAAAAAGGAAAATCCCTCGCCTCGTCCCTTGGCACTGAAAGAGTTATATGTAAGTTATCATTGGGCTTTAAATTCTTTGTATTTATATCTGTTACTAAAGCCCCTTCATAACTTACATTGGAGGTCATTGCTTCGATGGCTTCTCCCTTGCCTGTGTCCGTAAGCCGCCTGAGCTTCATAGGAAGAGATAGGCCCAGCC
>PCTH01000090.1 GCA_002771475.1 Candidatus Omnitrophica bacterium CG22_combo_CG10-13_8_21_14_all_43_16
AATCTAAGAAGGGCTTCAGAGAGCCGGAGTTTAAAGAGACGATACTGACTTTATAGCGAAGGAGAGGCAATGTCAAAGATAATCGCGTCATGCGCCATAAGAGGCGCAAGAGAGATTTACAGGCAGGCAGAGGAATTTCTGGAAAAATCAATTAAGGAAAAAGGCGAATCCTGTGAGGTAAAATTTCCGGACACAGCTTTTTATTTCCCGATGGCCTATGCGCTTTTGGGCGAAGAGGTGAAGAAGCTCAGCGATGCCAAAAAGGTTTTATTGCGCGCAAAAACGCTTTTGCACGAAGACCCTTCTGAAAAAATATGGCTTCCTTATCTGGGCAATACGCTTGATTCCGGCGTGTCAGCGCTTTTATGCGAAGAGATAATAATGGCGTTAAGATATCTGTATGGCCAGGAGCCTCAAGATGGCTGCAACGGATTTTTCTCGGATACGATCCTTCGCACATTGGGTATTCAGCTCGTAGACGGGAGAATACCGGGATTTGCAGCAATATTAGGAGCTGCTAAGGATAATAAAACAGCGGTATATATTGTGCGCGAACTGCAAAAGCGCAGCATAATGACATTTGTGGGCAGCAATGTAAACGGGAGAAGTATAATAGGCCAGCTAATTGAAGAAAAAGTAGAGATGGGCTGGGATACCTATATAATACCGTACGGAAGGGATACCTTAAGCGCAATATATCCTTTGAATTGGGCAATCAGAGGCGCCCTTACTTTCGGAGGCCATAAAAAAGGCGAGGCCCTTAAATGTCTTAAATATTGCCAGAACAGGGTGTTTGCATTTGGCATGGTTTTGGGGGAATTGGATGATATTAAATATGCGACAGGCGCAGGCGCAATTAACATGGGTTTTCCTATAATAGCTGATACAGATATCCCTGAAATAAAACCCAGCGGCATATGCACATATGAACACGTGGTAAAAGAGCTTGATTATAAGAAAATAGTCCCGCGCGCGATAGAGGTGAGAGGTCTAAAGATAAAGGTTACGGAAATAGATATACCGGTAGCGTATTCTCCGGCTTTTGAAGGAGAAAGAGTGAGGCGGGAGCAGATGTATGCGCAGTTTGGCGGGAAATATTCTGACGCATTTGAATATGTAAAAATGGTAGCGCTCGATGAAATAGAGGATGGAAAAATAGAAGTGATTGGCTCGGAACTGGAAAAAATAGCTGAAGGCGGGGCAGCTCCGCTTGGAATATTTGTAGAAGTAGCAGGGAGAAAGATGCAGAAGGATTTTGAGCCTATATTGGAAAGACAGATACATAGTTTTTTGAACGAGGCGATGGGTGTGTTTCATATGGGCCAGAGGGATATGTGCTGGATAAGGATATCGAAAGATGCCAGGACGAAAGGATTTTTATTGCGTCACTTTGGCGTAATTTTGCATGCAAAGTTTCATGGCGTGTTTAGCGCTATCGTGGATAAGGTGCAAATCACGATTTATACAAAACAGGAAGATGTTGAAAGGCTCGTAAAGGAGGCCCAGGTTTCATACAAAGAAAGAGACGCGAGGGTTGAGAAAATGACGGACGAAAGCGTGGATTTATTCTGGACATGTACGCTTTGCCAGAGTTTTGCGCCTAATCATCTGTGCATCATTAAACCGGAAAGGCTCGGATTGTGCGGGGCGTATAACTGGCTGGACGCAAAGGCATCTTATGAATTAAATCCGGCAGGCCCGAATCAGCCTATTAAAAAAGGGGAATGCATGGATCCTGTTAAAGGAGAATGGAAAGGCGTAAACGAGGTGGTGCTGCAGAAATCAAACCGTACTCTGGAGAGATTCTGCGGTTATTCCATAATAGATTCGCCGGAGACCAGCTGCGGCTGTTTTGAATGCATAATAGCGATACTTCCCGAGGCAAACGGTTTCATGGTGGTAAACAGGGAATATTCCGGAATGACGCCCGCAGGAATGACATTCTCAACGCTTGCCGGAACAATAGGCGGAGGACAGCAGACCCCTGGCTTTATGGGAGTAGGAAGGCTTTATATTGCCAGTAAAAAATTCATCTCTGCTGAAGGGGGACTTAAAAGGGTCGTGTGGATGTCCAAGGAATTAAAGGAAGCCCTGTCCGATAAACTGAAAAAGAGGTGCGAAGAGATGGGCGACCCGGATTTTTTAAATAAAATTGCAGACGAGACTATAGCAACAACTACGGAAGAGCTGTTGCCTTATCTGGAAAAAATCAGCCATCCTGCGTTAAGTATGCAGGCAGTGATGTAAATGGGGAGCCCGACTCCCACAGGGAGTCGGGCTCCCATAGTAAATCCAAGGAGATTTCAATGGCATTATCAGGTTTAGACATATACAAGTTACTACCCAAAACTAATTGCAAAAAATGCGGCTCTCCTACATGTCTTGCGTTTGCTATGAAGCTGGCGATGAAAAAGGCGACTTTGGCCGAGTGCCCCGATATAACAGCTGAGGCCAAAAAAGCGCTGGAAGAATCCTCCAGGCCGCCCATTAGCTTGATAAAACTCGGTTCAGGGGATAGCGCCGTAGAAATAGGCGGGGAAACTGTCTTATTCAGGCACGAGAAGACGTTTTATCATCAGACTGCCCTGGCAATAAGCGTGGACGATACGCTTTCGGATGCTGAGCTTTTGGCCAGGATAAAAGAAATAGAAGACATAAGCTTTGAAAGAGTAGGCCAGCATATCGTGATCGATATGATAGCAGTCGTAAATAAAAGTTTGTCAGGCGAAAAATTCTTGAGCGCTTTGGATAAAATCCTGGCGAATTCAAAAAAGGCGATTATACTGGTAAGCCCTGATTCGAAAACTATAGAGAGCGCGCTGAAAAAATGCTCCGATAAAAAACCTTTGGTGTGCGGAGTTGATTCTAAAAATTTAAAAGATATGTGCGCCGCAGCCAAGGCTTATAAAGTCCCGCTTGCGTTAAAAGCCGGGAATCTGGAAGAGCTTGATAAGTTATCCCAGGAAGCATCTAGCCTTGGCGCCGAAGAAATAGTGCTTGATCCCGGGTTTGAAACATTGCGCGGGTCTCTGAACGATTTGACGCAGATAAGGCGCCTGAGTCTTAAGCGCAATTACAGGCCTTTTGGTTTTCCTGTAATAATGTTTATAAAAAATGCCGATAAGCATCAGGTGGTTATGAATTCCTGCACGCTTATCGCTAAATACGCGGGAATAATAGTGCTGGATACTACAGAAGATGACGTGCTTTTGCCGATTATAGCTATGCGCCAAAATATCTACACAGATCCGCAGAAACCTGTTACGGTGGAGCCTAAGCTGTATAAATTCGGCTCTCCTGATAAAAATTCTCCGGTTATGGTCACCACTAATTTTTCCCTGACATACTATACTGTTTCTCCTGAAATAGAAGGAAGCGGCCAATCCGCGTACTTATTAGTTACTGATTCAGAGGGCATGAGCGTTTTGACTGCCTGGGCAGCGGAGAAATTTACCCCTGAAATAATAGCGGATACAATGAAGAAAATAGACCTGGATAGCATTGTTTCTCATAAAAAAATAATAATACCCGGATACGTGGCTGTCTTAAGCGGAAAACTGGAAGATGCTTCCGGGTGGCAAGTGCTCGTGGGCCCCAAGGAAGCGTCCGGGATACCGAAATATTTAAAAGAAATCTGGAAATAATGAACCTTGCAAATAAGATTTCTATATTACGTATATTATTGATACCGTTTTTTATAGCGTGCATCCTGTATTACGGCGAAGGAAGGGAATATCTTAGATTTGTCGCGCTGGGCATATTTTTATTGGCTACCATTAGCGATGCTGTTGACGGCGGGATAGCCAGATTAAAGCATCAGGTAACAGAACTCGGCATGGTATTAGACCCTATAGCGGACAAGTTTTTGATAATAAGCGCATTCATATCTTTATCTATGATAAAGATTGTTCCCGAAAACTTGCGCATACCGGCATGGGCGGTTTTGACAGTCATCAGCAGGGATGTGATGATAGTGCTGGGCTCTGTAGTAATATACTTTATTAAAGGCGACCTGAAGATAAGGCCTAGCTGGCTCGGAAAGGCTACGACGCTTTTTCAGATGCTTACAATACTTGTTTTTTTGGCCGCATTCAAATACCACAGATTGTTCCTTTATTTGGCAATTCTTTTTACGGTGCTTTCCGCAATAGATTATATCTGGCGCGGCTCAAAGCAACTAAATGAAACCCACAAAATATAATTTTCATAAAGTAGTTATCGTCGGAAGGCCTAATGTAGGCAAATCCACGCTTTTCAACAGGGTTCTGCAAAAACGTAAGGCTATAGTGGAGGAATTCGGCCCCACCACGCGCGACAGGATAGGCGCTATTGTCAAATGGTCCGGCAAGACTTTCGAACTGATAGATACCCCCGGTCTTGATTTTGAAAAAAAAGAGGACCTTTCAAAGCTTATAGAGAAACAGATAGTGTCCGGCATAAAAGAGGCTGATCAGCTTATTTTTATGTGCGACGCTATTTCCGGGATTTTGCAGATGGATTATAAGATATGCGATATGCTCAGAAAAGCTGATAAAAGTATTATATTGGCCGTAAATAAAGTGGACAGCAGGAATTTAATGCGAGATATGGCTGATTTTTATAAATTAGGTTTCGGTGAGCCAATGAGCATCTCCAGTCTGCACGGCCTCGGGATAGGAGATCTCCTGGATAAGGTTACGGACAATATGGATCCGGGGGCCGGCGAAGGCTCCGGCAACAGGGAACACGCAGAAAAACACGCCGTAAAACTGGCTGTTATAGGCAAGCCCAATGCAGGGAAATCTTCTTTCGTCAACGGTATTTTGGAAGAAGACAGGATTACCGTAAGCGATATCCCGGGCACTACAAGGGATTCCATAGACACATATTTTGAAAAAGACAGGAAATCTTTTATTATAATTGATACGGCCGGCATCCGCTCCAAGGGCAAGATCAAAGACGCTGTTACGTATTTCAGCATATTGCGCACGGAAGAAACCATTAAAAAAAGCGATGTTACCGTCATTCTGATAGATGCGCCGCTGGGGATAACCAAAGAGGACCACAGGATAATAGATATTGTGCAGAAGAATTTCAGGCCGTTTATCCTGGCGATAAATAAATGGGACCTTGCGGAGAAAGAGGGCGTGAATAAAATAGGCTACGAAAAGGTGATCCGCGAAAATGTCAGGTTTATGTATAATGCCTCTATAGTTTTCATGTCCGCGCTAAAGAAGACAAATCTTATGGAGGTACTTGACCTAGCTTATAAGCTGGCGGAAAAAACCAGCCAAAATTTTTCAACAAGTGACTTAAACGACATCCTTAAGTCCGTGGAGTTTAACCCGACCAGGCTTTATTCTGTAAGGCAGACGAAAAATTCTCCGCCTGAGCTTGAGATTATTGCAAAAAATCCGGGAGATATAAAAACTACAGAAAAAAGTTATTTAGTAAATATTTTCAGGAAAAAATTGCATTTAGAGGGCATACCGGTCATTATAAAATTCAGAAAAAAGGAATTTAGGGGAGGGTGATTATGGGGTATTTTATATTGTTTCTGGGTTTTATCGCGGCTTACGTAATAGGATCTGTTCCTACGGCTTATATATTCGGCAGGGTGCTTAAAGGCATAGATATAAGGGAATACGGTAGCGGAAATGTCGGAGCCACGAATGTATTCAGGGTCATAGGCAAAGTGCCCGGGATAATAGCCTTGATAATAGATATCATAAAAGGTTTTGTTTGCGCGACATACCTTGCCTCCGGTTTTATGTACCTGGCCCCCGTGACAAGGCCTGAGCTTTACAGGATATTGGTAGGGCTTTTTGCTATTGCCGGCCATAACTGGACGATATTCCTCAGGTTTAAGGGCGGAAAAGGCGTTGCCGCGAGCGCAGGCGTTGTGATAGGCCTTATTCCAAAAATATTTTGGCTGGGATTTTTAGTATGGCTTATAACATTTTTTATAACAGGATTTGTGTCTCTTGGATCAATCATCGCGGTTATTTCAATCCCTATTTTCACGCTCGCATTCGGAGAGCCTGCTGAGATAGTTGTCTTCATGTGCCTTTTATGCCTGATTATAGTCTATAAGCATAAACCTAACATCAAGCGCTTGGCTAGAGGCGAGGAAAAGCGGATTTCATTCTTTAAGAAAAAATAAAGTGTTTTTCCGGGCCGGCAGGCTTTCGAAAAGATGCTCGGACGCCCCAGCGAGGCGTCCTTCGCTCCGCGTAGATTCTCGCTCGTCCCGCCCTTTTAGTCTTCGAGCTTGTCGAGAAGCTAAAAGGGCGGGGCACCCTGCCCGCTCGAATCTCCGAGGCTTTTCTCAAACCTACCAGCCCGGAAAAACTATCTATGCTTTGTGAAGGTTGGCTGGGGTCTGAGGCGCATTAGAAAAGTTTCGGCATCAGCAATATTTCATACTAAGCGCGCAAGGGATTACGGCGAAGTTTTTATACCGTCAAGACTACCTTCGGTATAAAAAATGAGCCGTAAACCGTAGCGCGCGGCGAAACTATTTCAGCGCCGAACGGCCCCAGCCAACCGATATACATTATGAATAATTCGATAAATAAAATTTTTGACAAAGGCGGTCCGATAGCCAATGCCATGCCAGGATATGAGGTAAGACATGAGCAGATAGAGATGGCAG
>PCTH01000011.1:0-27202 GCA_002771475.1 Candidatus Omnitrophica bacterium CG22_combo_CG10-13_8_21_14_all_43_16
AGAACTTATTATCCCCATAGCCATGGAAAAAGAGCTGCGCTTTGCAATACGCGAAGGCGGCCATACAGTAGGCGCAGGGGTTGTATCGGAGATAATACAATAAAATGCCAGAACAAAGGATTCGCATAAAACTGCAGGGATATGACCATAAGCTTATAGATCAGTCTGCTCTGGAAATAGTGGATACGGCAAAGCGTACTGGCGCGATGGTTTCAGGGCCTATACCGCTGCCTACAAAAAGAGAGATTTTCACAGTGTTAAGATCTCCTCATGTAGATAAAAAATCCAGGGAACAATTTCAGATGAAGACGCACAAAAGACTGATAGATATCATAAGCCCTACGGCGAAGACAATAGACGCGCTGCGAAAACTGGATTTGCCTGCAGGCGTTGACGTAGAGATAAAATAGCTTTCAGTCATCAGCTTTCAGCCTTCAGCGGCTGACAGCTGACAGCTGAAAAGCTGAAAGCCAAATATGAAAATAGGATTATTAGGTAAAAAAATAGGAATGACCCAGATTTTCAGCGACGAAGGCGCTTATGTACCGGTTACTGTAATAGAAGCCGGACCATGCACAGTGCTGAATGTTTCTGAAAAGAAGGTCAGGCTCGGGTACGGAGAGAAGAAAGAAAAACATGTCGCAAAACCCCAGATAGGATTTTATAAGAAAATAAACCAGAAACCCAGCGTATTTGTAAGGGAAATACCTTTTGACGCCAAGGAAAAGGTAGCCGTAGGCCAGCAGCTGACAGTAGATATCTTTAAAGAAAAAGATTTCGTTGATATAGCCGGTACTTCTATAGGCAGGGGTTTTCAGGGAGTTGTGAAACGCCATCATTTTAAAGGAGGTCCGGGAGGCCACGGCTCCATGTTCCACCGCGCTCCGGGAGGCATCGGTTCCACGGCAGGCGGAAAAGGATGCCGCAAGAATGTTGCCAGAGGAAAAAGATTTCCAGGCCACATGGGGGACGTAAGAAAGACTATACAAAGTCTTCAGATAGTAAAGGTAATGAAAGAAAAAAATCTGCTGCTTATAAAAGGCGCTGTGCCGGGCTGCCGCAACGGATACCTGGAAATAAAGACAGCAAAAAAGAGATAATTATGCCAAGGGCTAAAAAAGTTACTAAAATTGAAAATAAAGAAATCCCTGTAGTGGATGTTTACAGTCTTTCCGGAAAAAAGGTTGATAAATTTAAGCTTGACCCGGACGTATTCAGCGCGAAAGTCAATAAACCGCTGCTTCATGAAATAATACAGATGTACAGGGCTAATGCCAGGCAGGGTAACGCTTCTACGAAGACAAAAGGGCTTGTGAGAGGCGGAGGCAAAAAACCCTGGAGGCAGAAAGGCACAGGCCGCGCAAGATCAGGCTCTATAAGGTCTCCTTTATGGAGGCATGGCGGCGTAACATTCGGCCCTCTTCCGAGAGATTTTGGTTATGATATGCCCAAGAAGACGAAAAGAATCGCACTTATATCAAGCTTGAGCGCAAAATTAAAAGATAACGAGATATTGATTATTGAAAAAGACCCTGAATTAAAACAGCCTAAAACAAGAGAAATCGCAAAGCTTCTTTTATCCATGAAGATATACGAAGACAGGGTGCTGTTCTTGTACGCTAATAGCAATGAAAACATCATGAAAAGCTGCAGAAACGTAAAGAATATGATGCTTAAGCGTTCTGTAGATTTTAATGCATATGACGTACTGTCTAATTCAAAAATACTATTTTCAAAAGATACGCACGATGCTATAGTAAAGAGGCTGAAACAATGAACACGTCATACGATATAATAAAACACCTGGTCAGGACGGAAAAAGGTTCGGATATGCTAGCTGAAAATAAATATATATTCCGCGTTGCAAATGACGCAAATAAAATTCAGATAAAACAGGCGGTCGAAGAGATTTATAATGTCACAGTCAAGAAAGTCAATACCCTGAAGATGCAGGGCAAATGGAAGCGCGTAAGATATAAGGAAGGCAAGACCCCTGATTGGAAAAAGGCAGTAGTGACGCTTAAACAGGGCGATAAGATAGATATAGCAACGACGTAGAGCGGATAGGAAAAACAATGGGCATAAAACAATATAAACCAAGGTCTCCGGGATTAAGATGGACAGCGCTTTCTGATTTCAAGAAGCTTACAGCGCATAAGCCTGAAAAGTCTTTAACAGAGTCTATTAAAAGAACAGGCGGCAGAAATTTCCAGGGCAGGGTTACGTCCAGGTGGATAGGCGGAGGCCACAAGAAAAGATACAGGATAATAGATTTTAAGAGAATTAAGTTTGATAAGCCTGCGACGGTTATGTCTATTGAATATGACCCAAACAGGTCTTCCAGGATAGCGCTGATTAAATATGAGGACAATGATAAGAGCTACATACTTTGGCCAAACGGATTAAAAGTGGGAGATATTGTTGTATCAAGCATGTCCGAAATAGAGATTAAGCCGGGAAGCGCTACAGCGCTTAGGAACATACCGCCGGGTATTCCCATACATAATCTGGAACTGAAAAAAGGCACAGGCGGAAAAATTGTAAGGTCCGCAGGTTCTTCCGCGCAGATACTCGCAAAAGAAAATGCATATGTGCACATTAAGTTGCCTTCGGGAGAAGTAAGGCTTGTGGACCTGGATTGCATGGCAACAATAGGCCAGCTTGGGAATATAGACCACAATAAAGTTTCACTAGGCAAAGCAGGCAGATCAAGATGGCTTGGCCGCATGCCCAGGGTCAGGGGTGTTGCGATGAACCCGATTGATCATCCAATGGGCGGAGGAGAAGGCAAATCTTCAGGCGGAAGGCATCCGTGCTCTCCGTGGGGAATGATAGCCAAAGGATATAAAACCAGGAAAAGAAAGCAGTCTGATAGATATATCGTAAAGAAGCGCAAGAGCCAGATAGTTACAGCGTAAAAAGAGGAGAAAAATGAGCAGGTCGTTAAGAAAAGGTCCGTTTGTAGACGAAAAATTATTAAAAGTTGTAAAGGAACTGCAGGCAAGGGGCGACAGGAGGCCTATCAAGACATGGTCCCGCCGCTCTACCATAACCCCTGATTTTGTAGGGGCCACTGTGTCGATCTATAACGGCAGGAAATTTATACCTGTTTTTATAACAGAGAATATGGTTGGCCATAAGCTTGGCGAATTCGCTCCAACCAGATTATTCAAGAAACACGGCGCTCATACAGAGCAGTCGATGGATAAAACATAATGCGTGTTTCTTGTGCCAGGCACAAAAGATTATGTGCCTGGCACAAGACATAGAAAAACATATATGATAACAAAAGCCAGCGCAAAATATATAAGAATAGGGCCAAGAAAAGTCAGGAAGGTAATGGACCTGGTAAGAGGCATGAACGCGGTAAAGGCTGATGCGCTTTTGAGCAATCTGAGCAAAAGGCCGTGTATTTATATAAAAAGGGTGCTGAAGTCAGCAGTGGACAGCGCTGACAAGCTTTTTCACGTACCTGCGTCCGGTTTATATATCTCTATGATAAGGGCGGATCAGGGGCCTATTATCAAGAGGTTCAGGGCCGCTTCAATGGGCAGGGCTTCGGAATTTTTACACAGAACTACTCATATTATGCTGGAGCTGGATAAAATAAAAGTTCCGGAAATAAAGATTGAAAAAAGCCCGGAAAAAACAGAAAAGAAAGCGGTTGGGAAAAAGGCAAAAACAGCCGCTCCCGGCAGCGCGCATGCGGAACCTAAAGCAGGATCCAAGCGCAAAGTGAAAGTGAAGCCCACCCGGGCTTAAGCCCGGGGGTTCTTTAGGCGAAATACTGAGCCCCGATTTATCGGGGCGAATGTGTGAAGGAGAAATAAACCTTGGGACAAAAAGTACATCCATATAGTTTCAGACTGGGTTATATAAGAGATTGGAATTCCAGGTGGTTTGCCAGAAACAAGGATTTCGGCAGACTTCTTGTAGAAGACGTTAAAATAAGAAAGCATATAAAAAAGAATTTAATGCAGGCGGCTGTGGCTAAGATAGAAATAGAAAGGGCTTCCAACAGGGTCAGGATAATAATACATAGCGGAAGGCCCGGCGTCATAATAGGAAGAAAAGGCGCTGAGATAGACAGGTTAAGAGATGATCTAAGGGGTATAGTTGACAAGGAATTGCAGATAGACATAAAGGAAATAAAAGAGCCTGCTATAAATGCCCAGCTGGTAGCGGAGAATATTGCGTTCCAGATGGAGAAAAGAGTGGGGTTCAGAAGGGCTATGAAAAAGGCTGTGCAGCAGGCAATGACAACCGGAGCGCAGGGCATAAGGATAAGATGCTCAGGCAGGCTGGACGGAGCTGAAATAGCCAGGACAGAAAAATACATGGAAGGAAAAGTGCCTTTACAGACCATAAAAGCAGACATAGATTATGGATTCAGCGAAGCGCATACTATGTATGGTTTGATAGGCGTAAAGGTGTGGGTATGCCTTGGAGAGGTGCTGGTAAAAAGAGGCAAGGGAGCAAAGGCGAAGAGCGAAGGAGTTGTTGCAGCGCCTGAAGAGACAAAAAAAGAGGATAAATAGCAGTGTTGATGCCCAAGAGAGTAAAATTCAGAAAATATCAGAGAGGCAGGCGAAAAGGCGTTTCTTTTCAGGGGTCTGATATTTCTTTCGGTGAGTATGGTTTACAGGCCCTGGATAACGGTTGGCTCACGAATATTCAGATAGAAGCGTGCAGGGTTTGCGTAATGAGAAACCTGAAAGGCACAGGCAAGCTCTGGATAAGGGCTTTTCCGGATAAGTCAGTCACAAAGAAACCGGCTGAAACAAGGATGGGAAAAGGCAAGGGGATGCCTTTATTCTGGGTCAGCGTGGTTAAAAAAGGAAGAATTATTTTTGAACTTGGCGGCGTAGGAGAAGAGGTAGCAAAAGAATCTATGAGATTCGCGGCATCCAAGATTCCTTTTAAGACAAGGTTTATTTCAAGAAAAAAACATTGAGGTTAGAGATGTTAAAGGCAGCTGAGTTAAGAAATCTATCAAGGCAGGAATTGGAAGACAAAATAGTAGCGCTCAAGAAATCTCTTTTCGAGATGATTTCCAAGAAAGAGACTGGCCGAATAGAAAAACCCAGCCTCATCAAAGACGCAAGGCGCGATGTCGCAAGATTAGAGACTATTTTAAGCGAAATGAAGCAGGGGAAGGATAAATAAATATGGAACCAAGAGCAAGGCGCAAAGAGAAGGTCGGTATTGTTGTAAGCGATGCAATGGAAAAGACTATAGTGGTCAGGATAGACAGGACTACAAAACACCCTGTCTATAACCGCGTTATGTCGAAATCCACAAAGCTAATGGCGCACGATGAAAAAAAAGAGGCAAAACTGGGAGACAGGGTAAGGCTTGAAGAGACAAGGCCGCTCTCTAAAAATAAGAGATGGCGGCTTGTAGAAGTGATAAAAAAATAGCGGTGGTTTGATTATGATTATGATGAGAACAATATTGGATGTGGCGGATAATACAGGGGCAAAAAGGGCTTCGTGTATCGGCGTGATAGGCAGGCACGGCAGAAGGATCGCGGAAGTAGGGGATATAATAACCGCTAATATAAAGGAGGCATCGCCGGATGGCACGGTGAAATCAGGCGAGGTGGTGAAGGCAGTTGTAGTGCGGACCGTCAATGCCCTGAGAAGGCCTGACGGATCCTATCTAAGATTTGATTCCAACGCGATTGTTATAATAGACGAGCAGCTTAACCCCAGGGGCACAAGGATTTTCGGCCCTGTTGCCAGAGAATTAAGGGATAAGAATTTCATGAAAATAATATCTTTAGCTCCAGAGGTAGTATAATGCCAAAAATAAAGAAGAACGATGTGGTAAAGATATTGGCCGGAAGGGACTCCGGTAAGACCGGAAAGGTGCTCACCATTCTCCCTAAAAAAATGAAGGCGCTCGTGCAGGGTATTAATATGGTCAAGAAACACAGCCGCAGGCAGAGTAATGACCAGCAGCAGGGCGGTATCGTGCATAAAGAAAGCCCGGTGGATATTTCAAATTTAATGATTATATGCCAGAAGTGCTCCAAGGCTACAAGGATAGGTTTTAATAAGCTTTCCGACGGGACAAAGGTTAGAATCTGCAAGAAATGCAAGGAAATAATATGACACCCAGATTATTGGAACAGTATAAAAAAACCATAATACCCGAGTTATCGAAAAAGTTTGGTTATAAAAATGCTATGCAAGCTCCAAGGGTCCTGAAGGTAGTTATAAATATGGGCATAGGCGCAGGAGCGCAGGATATAAAGTTTGTGGAGCAGGGAATGGCGGACATGGGAAATATTGCGGGCCAGAAACCTGTTATGACAAGGGCCAAAAAGGCAATAGCGAATTTTAAAATAAGGCAGGGCTTACCCATAGGCTGCAAGGTTACATTGAGAGGAAACAGGATGTACGAGTTTTTAGACAGGCTTTTGAATATAGCATTGCCCAGGATAAGGGATTTCAGAGGGGTGTCTGCCGATTCTTTTGACCAGAAGGGCAATTATTCTATGGGCATAAAAGAGCAGTCTATATTCCCCGAGATAGACGTGGATAAAGTCCAGAAGATCCAGGGTATGGACATCATAATTAATATAAAATCAAATTCCAGGAAAGAATCTCACGAGTTGTTGAAGTTGTTCGGCATGCCGTTTGCGAACAAGGAAAAATAAGGATATAAATATGGCAAAAGAATGCTTGATAGCGAAACAAAAAAAGACTCCGAAATTCAAGGTAAGAAAATATAACAGATGCAAGCTGTGCGGCAGGCCGCGCGCATATTCAAGAAAATTTCAGGTATGCCGTCTATGTTTCAGGGAACTAGCATCGCGCGGGGATATACCGGGCGTTACAAAAGCCAGCTGGTAAGGGAGAAAAATACATGAATTTAACAGATCCGATAAGCAACGCATTGACGATAATCAGAAACGGAAACATGGCAAAGAAGATAAAGGTGGATATCCAGTTTTCCAAGATGACTGAAGAGATATTCAATATATTAAAAAGAGAAAAATACATCAAGGATTTTAAATTTATAGATGATAAGAAACAAGGAACGTTGAGGGTTTATTTAAAATACACGAAAGACGAAGAGCCTGTTATAAAAGGCCTGGCCAGGATATCCAAGCCCAGTCTCAGGATCTATGTAAAAAAAGACAAGATACCGAAGGTTTTAGGAGGGCTTGGCATAGCTATTTTATCCAGCTCCAGGGGCATTATAACAGATACGCAGGCTAGAGAGATGCAATCAGGCGGAGAGGTTCTCTGCTATGTGTGGTAGGGAGACCAGATGTCGCTTATAGGCAAGAAACCAATACAGATCCCGGATAAAGTAAAGATAAAAATAGAATCCGGAAAGATTTTCGTAGAAGGCCCCAAAGGCAAGCTGGACTGGGCATTTCCTTCCAACGTAGAAGTAAAAGCGGACAATTCCAGCATTATTGTTAAAAGATTACAAGAAGATAAGGCTGCTTTTACAATGCACGGTTTAACCAGGGCTTATATAAATAATATGGTAAAAGGCGTGAGCGATGGATATGTTAAAACCCTTGAAATAGTTGGGGTGGGTTATCGCGCTCAGACAGACGGCAAGAAGCTTACTTTAAATTTAGGGTTTTCCCATCCCGTAATTTACGCTGTGCCGGAAGGCATATCGATAAAGACGCCTCCCAAACCAGCCCATATCATCATAGAGGGTATTGATAAAGCGAGGGTCGGAGAAACAGCCGCTGAAATAAGGGCATTTTTTGAGCCGGAGCCTTATAAAGGCAGAGGCATCAGGTATCTTGGAGAATTCGTAAGGAAGAAAGCCGGTAAAGCAGTCGGGGGAACAGAAAAATAAAATGAAGAGAAAAATCAGAAGCCAGTCAGAAGCAGGAAGAATAAACAGGCATTACAGGATACGCAAAAGAATGTCCGGGACAAAAGAGATCCCCAGGCTTATTGTTCACAGAAGCCATAACAATATTTACGCGCAGTTTGTGGATGACATGGCTAATCATACGATACTTTCTCTTTCTACGAATGACCAGGTTTTTAAGAAAGAATTCGGGGCCAAGGGCGGAAACGTGGATGCGGCTAAAAAGGCAGGCGCGTACATAGCAAAAGAAGCGGTTAAAAAAGGTATCCAGAAAATCATATTTGACAGAGGCGGTTATCTGTATCACGGCAGGATAAAGGCCCTGGCGGACGCTGCAAGAGAAGCAGGATTGAAATTTTAACGGAGGATAAATTGGCAGAGAGGATTCAGTCAAAAGAGAGATTAATAAGAAAGCTTGACGCGGGCCAGGAAGACCAGTATATAGAAAAAGTTATAGCTATCAACAGGGTTTCAAAGGTCGTAAAAGGCGGAAAAAGATTTTCATTTACCGCGCTCATCGCTGTCGGCAACGGAAACGGTACAGTCGGATGCGGCTATGGAAAAGCCAATGATGTCGCGAATTCTATAAGAAAAGCCCTTACCAACGCAAAGAAAAATTTTTTTAAGGTTCCTATGAGGGGCCATACGATACCCCATGAGATTATGGGCCATTTCAGGGCTGCAAGAGTGCTTTTAAAGCCGGCGCTTGAAGGTACGGGCGTTATCGCCGGAGGATCTGTGCGCGCTATGTGCGACGCAGCCGGAATAAAAGATATTCTTACCAAATCGCTTGGTTCTCCGAATCCTATAAATGTGACTAAGGCAACCATGGACGGCTTAAAGAAATTGAGATTGGAACGCGATATGTCGGAAGGTGGAGAATGAAGATACAAGATTTAAGGCCGGCAAGAGGAGCCAGGAAGAAAAGAAAAATAGTCGGGAGAGGCCCCGGTTCAGGCCATGGCAAGACCTCTACAAGAGGCCATAAAGGCCAGATGTCCCGTTCCGGCGCAGGAAGGTCTCCCGGTTTTGAAGGCGGACAGATGCCTTTGATAAGAAAGCTGCCCAAGAGAGGGTTCAGAAGAAGGCCACGGGCAGGATATTCTATAGTAAATCTTGAAGGGCTTTCAAAACTGAAAAAAGAGGCATTGATAACCCCTGAATTATTGAAAGAAAAAGGGTTAATAAAAGGCGCGCTCAATTTCTTGAAGATACTCGGTAAGGGAGAGATAAAGGTCCCTGTGCATATAAAGGCCCACGCGTTTTCAAAATCAGCTGAAGAAAAGATACAGGCTGTGGGCGGAAAATGCGAGATTATAAAATAAATTATGCTCCAGGCGTTTATAAATTCTTTCAGGATACCGGATCTTAGAAAAAAATTACTTATCACGCTTCTACTACTGGCGATTTACAGGATAGGCGCTTATATTCCTACGCCGGGAGTAAACGGAGCAGCTTTAATACAGTTCTTTAACAATGTGGCCAGGTCTTCGGGCGGCGGGCTTTTCGGCATTATGGATATGTTTTCCGGAGGCGCATTGACGCGCCTTACCATATTCGCGCTGGGTATAATGCCTTACATATCCGCTTCTATCATTCTGCAGCTATTAGTTACAGTTGTGCCTTACCTTGAGAAACTTTCAAAGGAAGGCGAGGCTGGCAGGCGCAAGATGATACAGTATACCCGCTACGGAACAATAGTGCTTTCTGTTATACAGGCATTTTTCATAAGCATGTGGCTGGAAAATCCCGTAAGGTTTCAAGGCTTGCAGATCGTGGATAATCCGGGATGGGGTTTCAGGTTTCTGACCGTAGTCACTCTTACCACAGGCACTGCTTTTATAATGTGGATAGGGGAGCAGATTCAGGAATACGGTATAGGCAACGGCATATCCCTTGTAATTACAGCCGGCATTATTTCCAGATTACCTACAGCGCTGGAACAGGTTTTTACGCTGATATTCGTGCCTACAAAAAGCGTAATCAAATATCCTTTTTTCACGCTTCTATTCATGACGGCCATAGGAGTTGCCGTAGTAGTGGCTGTTATATTGATCACCCAGGGCCAGAGAAAAATCCCTGTTCAGTACGCCAAAAGGATTGTTGGCAGAAAGGTGTACGGCGGCCAGAGCACTTATATACCTTTAAGGGTAAACCAGGCAGGGGTTATACCTATTATATTTGCGCAGTCAATAATACTTTTTCCTGCCACAATAGCGGGTTTTATACCTAATCCAGGGCTTCAAAGATTTGCAGAGGCTTTAATGAGAGGCCAGATTTTATACACTGCTCTTTATAGTTTATTGATCATATTCTTTGCTTATTTTTACACAGCCATCACTTTTAATCCGGCTGATGTGGCTGATAACATGAAGAAATACGGAGGGTTTGTGCCGGGCGTGAGACCCGGCAGGCCTACTGCGGAATATTTTGATTTTATAATGACCAGAATCACTCTTCCGGGCGCGATATTCCTTGCATTCATAGCTGTATTTCCTGATATGCTCGGCGCGTGGCTTAAAATACCATATCTGATAGCCAGTTTTTTCGGCGGCACAGCGCTCTTGATAGTAGTTGGAGTCATGCTGGATACTATGAGGGCCGTGGAGTCTCAGCTTTTGATGAGGCATTACGAAGGCTTTCTTAAAAAAGGAAAGATCAGGGGCAGAAGATAATCATGAGAATGGTATTATTAGGGCCTCCGGGGGCCGGCAAGGGAACGCAGGCTGTTATGCTTGCTGAAAAAAAAGGATTTTTGCATCTTTCTACCGGAGACATCCTGAGGAAGAACGTAAAAAATAATACTGATATAGGCAGAAAAGCAAAAGAGTTTATGGAAAAAGGGGAGCTGGTCCCGGACGATATCGTAATACAGATGATGCTTGATGCTATAAATAATGCCAGCGAAAAAAACGATTTTATCCTGGACGGATTTCCCAGGACCGTATACCAGGCAAAAAAGCTGGACAAGGAATTAGACGGATTGAAGATAGAGATAGACATGGTAGTGTATTTTAAAACCGGCACCAATACGGTTATTTTCAGGCTCACAGGCAGAAGGCTTTGTTCTAAATGCGGGGCAAATTATCACATAGTCAATATGCCGACAAAAAAACCCGGCATATGCGATAAATGCGGATCAGAACTTTATCAGAGAAAAGACGACAGCGAAGAGACGATAAAAAAAAGATTAGAAGTTTACGACAGCCAGACAAAAGATCTTATAGATTATTACAAGGCTCAAGGGATCCTTAAAGAGGTTTCAGGCGACCTGGAGGCCCCTAAGGTTTACAGCGAGTTATCTGAGATATTAAACACCTGCAAGCCGGATGATAGACATAAAGTCAGAAAATGAGCTTAAACTTATCTCTGAAGCAGGAAAAACAGTAAGACTGATCCTGGCAGAGCTTAAGGCTGCGGCAAGGCCGGGGATAAAGACATTTGATCTTTCTAAAATAGCGGAAGAAGTAATAAAAAAATCAAACGCAAGATCCGCGTTCCTTGGATACAGGGGCTTTCCGGGAGTAATATGCACTTCTTTGAATGAGCAGGTTGTGCACGGTATTCCGGGAGATACGGTTCTTTCTTCCGGAGATATCTTAAGCATAGACGTGGGCATTGAGAAAAACGGGTATTACGCAGACAGCGCCATTACGATTCCGATAGGAGATAAGGTTTCAGGCAATGCGCTGTCTCTTATGGAAGTTACAGAAAAATCCCTATATCTTGGGATAGAAAAAGCAGTAGAAGGCAACAGGCTCTTTGATATTTCCAATGCAGTACAGGCGTTCGCAGAATCCCATGGTTACGGTGTGGTTAGGGGATTTGTAGGGCATGGCATAGGTAAAAACCTGCACGAAGATCCGGAGGTTCCTAATTTCGGAAAAAAAGGCACCGGGCCGAGATTAAAGAATGGGATGGTGCTGGCAATAGAGCCTATGATAAATGAAGGCGGGTATGAAGTGGAAACCCTAAGCGACGGCTGGACAGCGGTAACAAAAGATAAGTCATTGTCAGCTCATTTTGAACATACTATAGCAATAACAAGCAATGGACCAAAGATTTTAACCTAGGGGAGCAAACTTAAAATATGCCCAAAGAAGATGCGATAGAGGTGGAAGGCACGGTTGTAGAGTCGTTGCCGAACGCAATGTTCAGGGTTGAGCTGGAGAACGGCCATAAAGTTTTGGCGCATGTTTCAGGAAAAATGAGGATGAATTTTATAAAGATTTTACCGGGCGACAAAGTAAAGATGGAGCTTTCGCCCTATGACCTTACAAGAGGAAGAATAACTTACAGGGCGAAGTAAACAGGAGATCAGATGAAAGTAAAGGCTTCAGTAAAAGTTATATGCGATAAGTGCAAGATAATAAGGCGTAAACGCGTTGTCAGGATAATTTGTTCAAACCCCAAGCATAAACAAAGACAGGGATAAGGAGTTCAAAGTATGGCAAGGATTGCAGGTATTGATTTACCGAAAGAAAAACGCATAGAGATAGCCTTGACCTATATTTATGGCATAGGAAGGGCCCTTTCAAGCAAGATATTGAAACAGGCAGCAGTAAATCCTGATACCAGAGCAAAGGATATGAAAGAGGATGAAATCTCCAGGGTAGCGGCTATTATTCAAAAGGAATGCAAGGTTGAGGGGGATCTGAGAAGAGAGGTTTCTCAGAGCATAAAAAGGCTTATAGATATAGGTTCGTACAGGGGATTAAGGCATAGAAAGTCTCTTCCTGTAAGGGGCCAGAGAACAAAGACAAACGCCAGGACCAGAAAAGGCCCGAGAAAGACAGTGGGCGTTACAAGAAAAGCTACCAAGGCACCGGCGCCAGCCCCGGCAAAATAACTTAGAGGAGTTTTATGACAGAGAAATCAGAAAAACCAAAGACAACAAAGAAAAAAATCAATAAAAATATCACCAGCGGCATAGCCCATGTCTTGGCGACTTTTAACAACACTATAGTCACTATAAGCGACAAACAGGGCAATGCAATAGTGTGGGCCAGCTGCGGGTCTGTAGGTTTTACGGGCTCCAAGAAATCAACGCCTTTTGCGGCTCAGGTAACTGCCACTGACGCTGCAAAAAAGGCTATTGAGCATGGCCTTAAAGATGTGGAGGTTTTTGTAAAAGGCCCAGGTTCAGGCAGGGAGGCCGCTATAAGGGCTATACAGGCAGCAGGGCTGCACATAAGCGCCATAAAGGATGTAACGCCTATTCCTCATAATGGCTGCAGGCCGCCGAAAAAGAGAAGGGTCTAAAACATGGCAAGATATACAGGGTCATCGTGCAGGGTATGCAGAAGGGAAGCCGTAAAGCTTTTTTTAAAAGGCCAGAGGTGTTATACCGAAAAGTGCGGTTTTACTAAGAGAAGCTATGCGCCCGGGCAACACGGAAAAGGCCAGAGGATCAAGCTTTCAAATTACGGCCTGCAGTTAAGAGAAAAGCAGAAGGTGAAAAAGGTATACGGAATACTGGAACAGCAGTTTAGAAAATATTTCCAGACAGCCAGCCGCTCAAAAGGCGTCACGGGTTCAAAACTGCTGGAGCTTTTGGAGAGAAGGCTGGACAATGTCATTTTCAGGGCATGCTTTGCTTCATCAAGGCCGGCCGCAAGGCAGATGGTTATGCATGGGCATGTGCTTGTAAATAACAGAAAAGTGGACATCCCGTCTTTTTCCGTGAAGACAGGCGACAATGTGGCTATAAAGCCAAAAGAAAAAACCGTAAAAATAGTCAAGGAATCTGCCGAGAAACTGAAAGACAGGGGTTATCCCGGATGGATTGATGTTGATAAAGAAGGCCTTAAAGTAAAGATTACGAGATTTCCAGAAAGAAGCGATATAGCAGCTGACATAAAAGAACATTTGATCATAGAATTATATTCTAAATAAACATTTACGAGGGGGTAATAAATGGGGATAAGCTGGAAGACTTTCGAGATGCCTAAGAAACTGGATTGCGATGATGCCAGTTATTCTAAAACATATGGAAAATTTATCGCAGAACCGTTTGAAAGAGGCTTTGGATCTACAATAGGAAATTCTCTCAGGCGCATTCTTATATCTTCTATTGAAGGATCTGCCGTCGCTTCTATAAAGATAGACGGCGTGCTGCATGAATTTTCTACTATACCGGGCGTTCTGGAAGACGTCCCGCAGATTATTTTAAACATAAAGCAGTTAATCCTTAAGTCAGAGTCCCGCACTCCAAAGATACTGCGATTGAAGGCATCTAAAAAAGGCGAGATTACCGCAAAGAATATAGCCACCGATGATACCGTAGAGATAATAAACCCGGATCTGCACATAGCGACTCTTACGAAGGATACAAGTTTTAATATGGAGCTGGAGATAGGCATGGGCAGGGGGTTTGTGCCTTCGGAAAGGAATAAAAAAGAGGGGCAGGCAATAGGCGTGATATCCGTGGATTCTATATTCGCTCCAGTAAGAAGGGTAAGTTATCACGTAGAGAATACCAGGGTCGGCCAGATTACGGATTACGATAAGTTGATATTAGAGATATGGACAAACGGAAGCATGGAACCCAAGGATGCCATCCTTTACGCTTCTCATATATTAAATAAGCATCTGGACGTGTTTTTAAAATTCGGGCAGATTGTCGTGGAAGACGAAGAGCAGGAAGAAGAAACCAAGGAAAACAAGGAATTATTGGATAAATTGAAATTGCCTGTTTCAGAACTTGAGCTTTCCGTAAGAAGCGGCAACTGCCTTAGAGAGGCCCGCATAAAGACCATAGGAGAGCTGGTTACAAAAACAGAACAGGAAATGCTCCAGTACAGGAATTTCGGTAAAAAATCTCTTCAGGAGATAACAGAGATAATTACCGAGATGGGGCTTTCTCTCGGAATGGAAATACCAAAGGAAAAGGCTTCAAAATGAGACACCACCAACACAGCGTAAAATTCGGAAGGCAGAGAAGCCATTATAAAGCAACTCTCAAAAGCCTGGTTTCAGCCCTTGTCATAAGCAAGAGCATAACTACGACAAAGACAAAGGCAAAAGAGACCTCCCGCCTGGCGGATAAGCTCATAACACTGGGAAAAGAAAAGACAGTAACTAACCAGCGCAGGGCATATGCTATCATGGGGGACAGAAAACTGGTCGCGATACTTTTTAATGAAATCGCCCCTTTGTTCAAGGAAAGAAAAGGCGGGTATACAAGGGTTATGCTGACTGCAAAAAGGCGCGGAGACAATGCGCAGATGGCAATACTTGAATTTGTTGAAAAGCCAAAACCGCCGGAGCCTAAAAAGAAAGCTGATAAAAAAGAGAAAAAACCAGCTGCGCCGGTAATCGAAACTAAGGCTGAAAAAGAAGAGAAGCCTGTTCAGCCTGAGCAGAAAAAAGAAGAGCACAGGAAAGAGGAGCGCAAAAAAGAAGCTCCCCAGCCAAAGAAGCCTGAGAAGCCTGTACAGAGGCCGGGGTTCTTTAAGAAATTTTTCGGACGAAAGGGCGATTAACCGAGACTTAAACCAGGGATTAGGCAGGCCTAAAGAAAAAATGTCGTCCTGTGCGGGTTGGGATCTGAGGCACATTAGAAAAATTTCGGCAAAAGTCCGCAAGGGATTACAGCGAGAAAATGGCGGAACTGACCCTCGTCTATAGTATATGAAGAATTCCGCCAAATTTTCGAGCTGTAATCCGTAGCGGACGGCGAAATTATTTCAGTGCCGAACGGTCCCAATCCACACAGGACGTTATGCCCGCCTAACCCCACCCATAGCCAATATGAAACTTTCCTCGCGCGCAAAAAGCGTTTCTCCGTCATTGACCCTTGCTATCACAGCCAAAGCCAAGAAGATGAAGCAGGAAGGCATTGATGTCGTGGGCTTTGGATCAGGCGAGCCTGATTTTGACACCCCGGACCATATAAAAGCCGCAGCAATACAATCTATCCAGCAGGGCTTTACGAAATATACAGTTGAGTCAGGCACTGATGAGCTGAAAAAAGCAATCTGCGATAAATTCCAGAAAGACAATAACCTTACTTATAGCCCTTCCCAGGTAGTGGTATCCTGCGGGGCAAAACATTCGCTTTATAATATTATTCAGGCAGTGTGCGAAAGAGGCGATGAGGTGATAATACCGTCTCCATACTGGCTGAGCTATCCCGAGATGGCGAATCTCGCGGAGGCCAAATCTGTTTTTATAGAAACAGACGATTCTTCCGGCTTCAGGATATCCGCGCGAGACCTTAAAAAAGCGATTACAAAAAAGACAAAGATCCTGATTATAAACAGCCCTTCCAATCCCACGGGTGCCATTTATTCAAAAGAGGCGCTGGAGGAAATAGGGAAGGTTGCCGCCGAAAAAGGCATTCTGATTGTCAGCGACGAGATTTACGAAAAGATTATTTTTGACGGCAATAAACACGTTTCCATCGCGGCGCTTGGAGAAGATATTTTTAAAAACACCGTCGTGGTGAACGGTGTTTCCAAAAGCTTTGCCATG
Source organism: Candidatus Omnitrophica bacterium CG22_combo_CG10-13_8_21_14_all_43_16 (assembly GCA_002771475.1). Lineage (GTDB taxonomy): Bacteria > Omnitrophota > Gorgyraeia > Gorgyraeales > Gorgyraeaceae > UBA10183. Next base: position 16,327 of record PCTH01000011.1, read on the forward strand.
ACAGGCTGGAGGATAGGCTATCTTGCTTCGCCTGAGAATGAGCTTGTTACGGCTATTAAAAATATACAGAGCCACTCCACATCCAACCCTACCTCTATAAGCCAGATGGCGACTTTGGAAGGCCTGAAAAATACCGGGACTACTGTAGATGAAATGAGAAATGAGTTTGAGAAAAGAAGGAATTATATGACAGACAGGATCAATAAGATAAAAGGGCTTTCCTGTTTAAAGCCCGAAGGCGCTTTTTATGTGTTTTGCAGGATACGCAAGGCAGGCCTTTCCAGCATGGAAGCGGCGGACAGGCTATTAAATGAGGCGAGGGTTGCTGTTGTGCCCGGCAAGGTTTTCGGGTCTGACGCTCACATGAGGCTCAGCTTTGCGACCAGCATGGAAAATATCAAAAAAGGGATAGATAGGATAGAAGAGTGGTTTGCTAAAAATGCATAAGACTATAGTAGAAAAAATATTCAGCACTCATAGCAATAAGGACGTAAAAGCCGGGGACGTGGTGGTCGCAAATATAGATTTTTGTTTTGGCCAGGACGGAACCAGCATGCTTGTTATAGACGCATTCAGGAATTTGGGCGCAAAAAAGGTTTTTGATAAAGATAAATTCCGCATGGTTATAGATCACAGCGCGCCGAGCCCCAGCATAGGGGTATCAGAGGTGCATAAAAAAATGCGGAATTTTGCGAAAGAGCACGATCTTAAGGTTTTTGATATAGGCTGCGGAGTATGTCACGAGGTCATACCTGAAGCAGGCCTTATTCTGCCGGGGAGCCTGGTAGTAGGGGCTGATTCGCATACGTGTACCTACGGGGCGCTCGGAGCTTTTTCAACAGGCATGGGCTCTACCGATGTGGCAGTGGCGCTTGCTACCGGAAAAAACTGGTTTAAGGTTCCGGAAACTATAAAAATAATTCTTACAGGCAAACCCGCAAAGGGCGTTTATTCAAAAGACGCGATACTTTATGTAATAGGAAAACTCGGGGCCGGTTATGCCACATATAAAGCAATTGAGTTTTCCGGAGAATATATAAAAGGCTTAAGCATGGACAGCCGCTTTACCATAACTAATATGGCAATTGAGATGGGCGCGAAAGCAGGACTGATGGAGCCGGACGAAAAAACGTATGGTTGGCTAAAGGCGCATAAGGTGAAGGGTGAAGGGTTAAGGGTGAAGAGTGATAAAGATGCGAAATATTCAGAAGTGCTGAAGTTTGATGTGAGTAAAATTACCCCGCAAATAGCCAAGCCTCATACCGTAGACAATGTCACGCCGATAAACAAACTAAGAAAGACAAAGATTGACCAGGCGTTTTTGGGCACGTGCACCAACGGCAGGCTGGAAGACCTCATGATAGCATGCTCTATATTAAAAAATAGAAAGATAAATAAAAACGTAAAGATGATCATTGCGCCTGCTTCGAAAGATATTTTTCAGAAGGCTATGGAAAAAGGCGTGATATCAGAATTTGTAAAGTCAGGGGCATGCGTGGTTAGCCCGGGGTGCGGGCCGTGCGTAGGCACTCACAACGGAGTCCTTTCTTCCGGAGAAGCCTGCATCTCAACCGCAAACAGAAACTTCAAAGGCAGGATGGGCAATCCGGATGCATTTATTTATCTGGGATCCCCTGCCACGGTGGCAGCTTCAGCCCTGGAAGGTAAAATCACAGATCCAAGGAAATATATCAAATAACCCAGAGGATACCCTATGGACATAAGAGACCTTCTTAAAAGCGCTGTTGATAAAGATGCATCAGACCTTCACATTACAGCGGATTCCAGTCCGATTGTGAGAATAGACGGGAAATTGATACCTTTGAATTTTCCAAAGCTGGATAAAGAGTCTTGCAAGAGGCTGGTATACAGCATACTTGACGATAAACAGAAGGCGATTTTCGAAAAAGACCTGGAACTAGACCTCTCTCTGGATGTCCCCGGCTTGAACAGGTTCAGGGTAAATGTCCACATGCAGAGAGGAAGCGTTGAAGCTGCGTTCAGATTGGTGTCATTGAAAATAAGGACTATCGGTGAATTGGGACTGCCCCCTGTTGTCACAGATCTTTGCCGCAAAACCCAGGGATTGGTTCTTGTTACAGGCCCCACCGGAGTCGGCAAGACCACAACGCTTGCCGCGATGTTAGACTTTATAAACACAGAACGCCAGGCAATAGTTATCGTCGTGGAGGATCCCATAGAATACGTGCATACAAACAAGCGCTGCATAATAAAACAGAGAGAAGTACACGCTGATACAAGGTCTTTCGCAAATGCGCTGGTTCACGCATTGAGGCAGGATCCCAATGTAATAATAGTGGGCGAGATGAGGGATCTGGAGACGATAGCCACTGTTCTTACAGCTGCGGAAACAGGCCATCTTGTGCTGGCAACCTTGCATACGCCTGACGCGTCCCAGACAATAGACAGGATTATAGATGTGTTTCCTCCTTATCAGCAGGAGCAGATAAAAATCCAGCTTTCCACTACATTACAGGGGGTTGTTTCGCAGCAGCTGTTGCCCAGAAGAGACAGGCCCGGCAGGGTTATCGCGACAGAGGTAATGATTGCCACAAACGCGATAAGAAATCTTATCCGCGAGCATGAAACAGAGCAGCTTCTGACGCATATTCAGACGAGCGGACAGCTTGGCATGCATACGATGGATAAGTCTTTAAAGACGCTTTATCAAAAAGGCATAATCGCGGAAGACGTGTTTAAGATGTACATAAAGAATCCGGATGAGGTAAGGAACCTGTAAGAGGTTTAAAATGAAAGGCATTTCATATAAATTCGGGGATGATATCAATACAGACCTGATTATTTCCGGAAGGTACAAATTTTCAATAACGGACCCGAATCAGCTTGCCAGGCATGTGTTTGAAGACATCGACCCTGAGTTTTACAAAAAAGTAGGCAGGGATAAATTTTTCGTAATAGCGGGCTCTAACTTCGGATGCGGGTCGTCGCGCGAACAAGCTCCCCTGGCCCTTAAACATGCCGGATGCCAGGCAGTGCTTGCTAAAAGTTTTGCCAGGATATTTTATAGAAATGCGTTTAATCTGGGGCTGCCCTTAGTGGAATGCGATACCGGCAAGATAAAAAAAGAAGATATAATAGAAGTGGATATTGAAAAAGGCATTGTTGTGGGCCCGGAAAAACAATACACCCTGCAAATAAAGCCTTTTACCAGATTCCAGAAAAACCTTGTGGAAGTCGGCGGTATAGCGAACTATTATAAAAAATACGGGGAGTTGAAAATTGAGCCATAAAGTTACTTTGATTCCAGGGGATGGGATAGGAAGAGAGGTCAGCCTTGCCGCCCAGAGATGCATTGACGCTACAGGCGTAAAAATAACATGGGAAGAACAGATAGCCGGCGAAGAGGCTGTTGCCAAATACGGGACGGTTTTACCTGTCCAGGTCCTGGATTCTGTAAGAAAAAACAAGGTTGCCATAAAAGGCCCTATAATAACGCCTGTGGGAAAAGGCTTCAGGTCAGTGAATGTCCAACTCAGAAAGGCGCTTGACCTGTATGCGTGCCTGAGGCCGTGCAAGCTGATAAAAGGAGTAAAGAGCCGATATGCAGACATAGACCTGGTGGTTATCAGGGAAAATACGGAAGACCTGTACGCGGGAATAGAATTCAGCCAGGGCCTTAAAAGGACGCAAGACATTATAAATAATCTCGAGGAATTAAGCGGCATAGCTATAAAAAAAGATTCGGCTATAGGGATAAAACCTATTTCTATAAGCGCGTCCAAGAGGATAGTAAAATTTGCTTTTGATTACGCTGTGAAAAATAACAGGCGCAAGGTTACCGCTGTGCACAAGGCGAATATAATGAAAGAGACAGACGGCCTTTTCCTTGAATGCGCAAGAGAGGTTTCTGAAGAATATAAAGGCAGGATAGAGTTTGAGGACAGGATCGTTGACAACATGTGCATGCAGCTGGTGCAGAAGCCTGAGTTATACGACGTGCTTGTGCTGCCTAATCTGTACGGCGATATCTTGTCGGATCTCTGCGCGGGATTAATAGGCGGATTAGGGATAGCTCCCGGCGCCAATATCGGGGATAGCATGGCTTTGTTTGAGGCTGTGCATGGCAGCGCCCCGAAATACGCCGGGCTGAATAAAGTAAATCCCACTGCTATGATATTATCCGGCGTATTGATGCTCCGTTATTTAAAAGAAGAAGAGGCTGCGGACAGGCTTGAGAAAGCCACAAGCGAAGTCATAGCGGAAGGGAAAGACGTCACGTACGATTTGAAAAAAGACCGCAATGATCCGAGCGCTGCAGGCACAAGCCAGATGGCAGATGCAATCATTGCAAGAATGAAGTAGGCAAGCATTATGAAAATAGCTGTTATTGGAGCCGGGAATGTAGGCGCTATGGTGGCGTCCAGGATCTGCGACGCTGATCTTGCTGATGTAGTATTGGTTGATATTGTGCCCGGCATGGCAAAAGGCAAGGCGCTGGATATATCCGATGTGAGGCCTGTAGTTAATTCCTCGTCAGGCATAACAGGCTCAGAGGATTTTAAAGACATAAAAGATTCTGATATAGTGGTTATAACCGCAGGCCTTGCCAGAAAACCAGGCATGTCCAGGGATGACCTGCTCAAAAAAAATTCAGATATAATAAAAGACCTGTCTCTTCAGATTAAAAAATACTGCCCCTCCTCAATAGTCATAGTGGTGACCAATCCTTTGGATGTAATGACGTATCTTGTCATGAAAACAACCGGTTTTAATCCAAAAAAAGTGATCGGCATGGCAGGCGTTTTGGATACAGCCAGATTTATAAATATCCTGAGAGAAAAAAATAAAGATATAGACGATGATAAATTCCTTATGATGGGCAGCCACGGAGACACGATGGTCCCTGTCTCGAGGTCGAAAAAGGTTTCAAAGGAAGATTTCATAAGGGCATCAGAGCTTGCAAGGAACAGGGGCGAGGAGATCGTAAAATATCTTGGGACCGGAAGCGCTTATTTCGCGCCGTCAGCGTCTGTATTCTTTATGTTGAAAGCTATAATTAAAAACGAAAAGAACACCATGTGCGCGAGCGCGTATCTTGAAGGCCAGTATAATGAAAAGGATGTCTATGCCGGAGTCCCTGTTGTTTTAGGCAATTCAGGCATCAATAAAATAATAGAAATAGATCTTACTGAGGAAGAAAAGAAGGCTTTTAAGGAATCTGCCCGCCAAATTCGCGAAGGCATTGCCAAAACCCTCTAAACAACTAGAAAAACGACGTTGTTGAAATGTATAGTTGTTAGCGATTACGATGACCAAATACGATTTAGCCATAATAGGATCCGGGCCGTGCGGTTATGTTGCAGGTATCAGGGCAGCGCAGCTCGGGCTTAAAACCTGTATTTTTGAAAAAGACAGGATAGGCGGGGTGTGCCTGAACTGGGGATGCATACCTACGAAGGCGCTTTCAGCTTCTGCTATCGCGCTTTATAATATAGAACGCGCTTCAGAATTCGGGATAAATGTAAAAAGTTATGACCTGGATTTTGCAAAGGTATATGAAAGAAAAGAAAATATAGTAAAGAAACTTTCCATGGGCGTGGAAATGCTTTTAAAGGCTAGAAAGCTGGACATAATAAAAGAAAACGCCCAGATTAAAAGCCCATCTATTGTTAAAACAGCAAATTTAGAAATAGAAGCTAAAAATATCCTCATAGCAGCGGGCTCAGTTCCATTTGAGCTGCCGGGAATACTTTTTGACCATACAGATATCTTGTCCAGCACTGATATCCTGGAATTAAAAGCCATACCCAAAAGCCTTATAATAGTCGGCGGCGGGGTGATAGGATGCGAATTTGCATCTATCTTCAGGTCTTTTGGCTCGGAGATAACAATAATTGAAGCAATGTCGCAGCTTTTACCTAACGAAGACGAGGAAATAGCGAGAAAACTGGAGCAGCTATTTAAAAGAAGAGGCATAAAAGTACTGACTAATACAAAAATAGATAAAATAGATAAAGGCGATAAAGCGTTTATTGCTGTAGGCCGCTCGCCTAATTCAAAGGGTCTTGGCCTTGAAGCGCTGGGCGTAGAGTGCAATAAAGGCTGGATAAAAGTAAATGAAAACTTTAGGACAAATGTAAATAATATCTATGCTGCAGGCGATATAAAAGGCGGCATGCTTTTGGCTCACGTAGCATCTAAAGAAGGAATTGCTGCGGTAGAGCATATGGCAGGTAATAGTCAACCCATAGATTATAACGCGGTGCCGAGCTGTATTTTTACGAACCCTGAGATAGCAAGCGTAGGCTTAAATAAATTGGCAGCGAAAAATAAAGGCATAGAAGTAAAGGTTAGGAAATTTTTATTCTCCGCTATTGGAAAGGCTCATGTGCTCGGGGAGACAGACGGATTTATAAAGCTGGTAACCGATTCTAAAAACGATAAAATTGTAGGATGTCAAATAATAGGCCCGCACGCGACGGGGCTTATAGCAGAGATTTCTCCGTGTATCCAGTTCGGGATAACATCTGAGAAACTCGCAAGCGTAATCCACGCTCATCCGACGCTGTCTGAGATAATCTGCGAAGTATCGGAAGCCGTGCATAATAAGGCAATTCACTCGCTTTAGCCTTTCCGGCTGGCAGGCCTGAGGCACATCAGAAACGTTTCGGCATCATAGATATCTTATATATGAGCGCGCAAGGGATTACGGCGAAGTTTTTATACTGTCAAGACTACCTGCAGTATAAAAAATGAGCCGTAAACCGTAGCGCGCGGCGAAACCAGTTTCAGTGCCGAATGGCCTGCCAGCCGGAAAGACAGGAGATCTAAATGCGAATTGGCATATTAGGCGGGACGTTTGATCCGGTGCATAACGGGCATATGCATCTTGCGGAAAAGATCAGCAAGAAATTATCGCTTGATAAGCTGATATTTATACCTGTATATATCCCGCCTCATAAAAAAGGCGCTAAAGTAACTCAGGCAAGGCATAGGTATAACATGCTCAAGCTTGCGGTCTCGGGCAGTAAAATCTTCAAGCTATCGGATATGGAGATAAAAAGAAAAGGCAGGTCGTATTCCATAGAAACCCTGAGGCGTCTGAAGAGAAAATACGGCGCAAACGCAGAACTTTTTTTTATAACAGGCTCTGATTCCCTGGGAGAGCTTGATAAGTGGAAGAACCTGGAAGAGATACTGAAGCTTTGCAAATTTGTCGTCGTGGAAAGGCCAGGATTTGAAACCGGGAACCCGCCGGAGAATATTATATATCTCAAGGTAAGCGCAAAGGATATCTCCGCCACCCAAATCCGCAGCCTGATAAAAACAGGGAGGCATTTATCGGGCATATTGCCTGGCATGGTGGAGCGCTATATATATAGAAATAAATTATATGTTTGACAATTTTGATTTATTGTGTTAGATTTATCTCGTTTAGCTTAACAGGAATTATTTATTAAACCAAGGAGGGTGCGATGGCACAGGGTTATTGTGTAAAATGTAAAGCGAAGAAAGAAATGAAAGACGCAAAAGAAGTAACAATGAAGAATAAAAGAAAAGCAATGAAGGGCAAATGCCCTACCTGCGGTACAAATATGTTTTGTATCATGGGCAATAAGTAAAAGCATACCTAATTTGTGAGATCTAAAGAAAAAGCGCTGCTTGTTGCGGAACTTGCAAAGCAAAAGTTAGCAGAGGATGTTGTGATACTGGACATGAGGAAAGTGTCCAGTATTACGAATTTTTTTGTCATAGCGAGCGCATCTTCTACAAAGCGGTGCCAGACAATAGCAGAAACAATAGAAACAGGCCTATCTGAAAAAAAGGAGTCTGTTTCTAAAATAGAAGGCTACAACGAAGGCTTGTGGGTGCTGATAGATGCCTACGATGTCGTAGCCCATGTATTTTACGGAGATATTAGAAAGTTTTACAATCTGGAAGGATTGTGGGGCGATGCTCCTAGAATCAAGTTATGCCACAAAAAGAAAAAAACTCGCTCAAAGAAGACCTCAGGAAAAAAATAGAAGAATTTTCCGCGCTTTACGAAGTAGGCAAATCCATAACCTCAACTCTTCGTCTCGATGAAGTCCTGTCGCTTATAACAAAAAAAACAGCAACTATAATGAAAGCGTATGCCTGCTCTTTAAGGCTTTTAGATAAATCAGGCTGTGAGCTTTTGCTGCGCTCTTCCTACGGCTTTGCAAACAAAAGGTTTCAGAAGATAAAAAGAAGCCTTAAGGTAGGGGAAAGCATTGCCGGAAAGGTTGTCAAAAGCGGGAAATATTATATTATAAATGACCTGAGAAAGGAAAAAAAATATAAATACCCGTCTTATGCTACAGCCATAGGGCTCAGGTCGGTGGTAACCGTGCCTCTTGTCCTAAAAGGTAAAATTATAGGCACCCTGAGTATTTACAATACAAAAGTGGGAAAATATAACCCTGAAGATGCCAAGCTTTTAGCGATGTTTGCCAGCCAGGCTGCGATAGCTATTGAAAACGCCAGGCTTTTTGAGCAGGCGCAAACAGGTTATCTGAACACCATAAGGACGCTTTCAAATATTATAGATGCCAAAGATAGCCAGACGTTCGGACATTCTGAACGCGTAATGGAACATTGTATGGATATCGCAAAAGCCCTCAAGCTCTCTGAAAGCCAAAAAGAGGTTTTAAAATACGCAGGGCTTTTGCATGACATAGGCAAAATAGGCATAGATGTGGGTATACTCAGGAAACCCTCTAAGCTTACCCAGGATGAATGGAAGATCATGGCCATGCATCCGGTGGTAGGCTCCGGGATAGTGGAGCAGATAGGGTTTTTGGACGATATGGCGCCTATTATACTGCATCATCATGAAAGGTATGATGGCAAGGGGTATCCCTCAAAGTTAAAGAAAAATAAAATTCCCCTGGGGGCAAGGATACTTTCTATTGTGGACGCATATGAATCAATGGTTTCCGACAGACCTTACAGAAAAGCCCTGTCTTCTAAAAAAATAAGGCAGGAATTATTGGAAGGCGCGGGCACTCAGTTTGACCCGAATATAGTGAAGATTTTTATAAAGGTTCTGGATAAGAAGAAATGATAAAGCTCGAAACCTACCTGGTAAAAACAATAAAAGAAGCTTTGAATAAGGCATTTCCGGAGATACTCGTTAATAATACCCCCGGCATTAGCCTGGAGATCCCGAAAGAGAAAAAATTCGGGGATTTCTCCGTAAACATAGCTATGAAACTATCCAAAGAGATCAGGAAACCGCCTATGGATATAGCGGCGTGTATTGTAAAGCATATTGAAAAATCCGATCTTATAAACGATGTTAAAGTTGAAAAGCCCGGGTTTATAAATCTTTATGTCTCTAATAAAGCTGTAGCAGACAGCCTTAAAAATATTATCAGCGAAGCGGATGGTTTTGGAAGATCCTCCTCCGGAAAAGGTAAAAAGGCGCAGATAGAATTCGTAAGCGCAAATCCAACAGGGCCTTTGACAGTAGCTCATGGGAGACAGGCAGCCATAGGCGATTCCCTTGCCAGGATTTTAAAATTCTGCGGGTACGATGTGATAAAAGAATATTACATAAATGACGAGGGAGTGCAAATACAGGCGCTTGGAAAATCAGTGAAAGCCAGGCTTATGGAAGCGCTGGGCGAAAAATCAGAATTTCCTGAAAATGGGTATAAAGGTTTATATATACAAGATGCGGCAAACAGGATAAAAGAGGCAATGCCTCATGAAAAAATAAAAACCCTATCCGACGAATTTTACATGGAACAGTCCTCAAGTGACATAATGAGCACCATAAAAAAAGATTTAAAAGATTTCGGCGTTGATTTTGATGTTTGGTATAGCCAGAAAGCTCTTGCAAAATCCGGCAATGTAGAGAAGACCTTAAAGATACTTAAAGATAAAGGTTTTTTATGCGAGCAGGAAGGCGCAACGTGGTTCAAATCAACACAGTTTAAGGATGATAAAGACAGGGTGGTAATAAAGAGCGACGGCTCGTATACATACGTTACCCCGGACATGGCTTATCACAGGGAGAAATTTGAAAAGGGTTATGATAAGATAATAGATATTCTCGGGCCTGACCACCACGGCTACATAAACAGGATAAAAGCGGCTTGCGAGGCCCTTGGGTACGACGCGGGCAAACTGCACATAATGATAGCGCAGCTTGTAACGCTTTACAGGGGCGGAAAACCTGTCAGGATGTCTACCAGGGAAGGCGAGTTTGTTACGCTGCGGGAAATAATGGATGAGGTGGGAAGGGACGCAGCCAGGTTCTTTTTTATTATGAGGCGGACGGACAGCCATCTTGATTTTGACCTGGCGCTCGCAAAGGCCCAGACGCTGGATAACCCCGTTTATTATATACAATATGCCCACGCAAGGATTTCCAGCATTATAGAATTTTCTAAAAACGCAAAACCAAATCTTGATAATCTGGCTCTGCTGGATAAAGAGCAGGAATTGGATTTAATAAAAGTCCTGATGCATTATCCCAAGATAATAGAGGCGGCGGCTGTGAACCTGGAACCATTTATCCTTCTTTCGTATCTGCAGGACCTGGCAGGATTTTTTCACGCCTATTACAATGCTCATCGCGTAGTTACCGATGATAAGCCTCTTACCGAGGCAAGAATCACACTTATTCATACAGTTAAAAAAGTTCTGGCAAGCGGGCTCGGCTTACTGGGCGTAACCGCGCTTGAAAAAATGTAATCATCTTTCCGGCTGGCAGGCTTTCGAAAAGACGCCCCCCCCGCTTCGCCGCCGAAGGATGTCCTGTCAGGCAGGTCATTCGGCACTGAAACTGGTTTCGCCGCGCGCTACGGTTTACGGCTCATTTTTTATACTGAAGGTAGTCTTGACAGTATAAAAACTTCGCCGTAAT
>PCTH01000011.1:27212-45202 GCA_002771475.1 Candidatus Omnitrophica bacterium CG22_combo_CG10-13_8_21_14_all_43_16
AAAACTTCGCCGTAATCCCTTGCGCGCTTATATATAAGATATCTATGATGCCGAAACGTTTCTGATGTGCCTCAGGCCTGCCTGACAGAACGAGCGTTTCTTCGTAGGCCTGCGCCAGCGCTGCTATAAATTATGTTCGAATCTATTAAAATCTATAAAGGCGAGGAATTGGATTATAAGGCGCTTAGCGGCCAGCTGGTGGACTATGGCTACGAGCGCAGAGAGATGATTTCCGAGACAGGAGACTTCAGCATGCGCGGAGGCATAATAGATATTTTTCCTCCTGCATTCGAAGGCCCTGTCAGGATCGAATTATCGGGCAATATCGTGGAATCCATAAGGAGCTACAGCCTGCTTTCTTCTGAAACCCTTGAAGAGCATGCAATGGTTATAATCCTTCCCAAGCTCGGCATTTACCCGAAAAAGAGAAAAAAAGCAGATCTGGGAGAAAAGATCCCCGTAAGCTCATTTGTAGATATCGAGATAAACGATTACGTGGTTCACGTGGACCACGGTATAGGCGTATTTAGGGGCTTCAAGAAGATAAAATTCGGCGCGGAAGAAAAAGAAAATATTATCATAGACTACGCTGATAACGACAGGCTGTATGTCCCCATAGAGGAAATGCATCTGATACAGAAATACGTTGCGTTCGAGCGCAGGCCGCCCAAGCTTTATAAGCTGGGCTCCAGGGTGTGGAAGGCGGTAAAGGACAGGGTTAAAAAAGGCATCTATTCCATGGCCTTTGAGCTGCTGGAAATAAACGCGATGCGCTCAAAGGTGGAAGGCTTCCAGTTTTCAAAAGATACGGACTGGCAGGAGCAGTTTGAAAATAATTTTCCTTTCGATGAGACGCCTGACCAGCTGCGCTCGATGGTTGAAGTAAAAAAAGACATGGAAGCCAAAAAGCCGATGGACAGGCTCCTATGCGGGGATGTGGGATACGGCAAGACCGAAGTTGCCCTCCGAGCTGCTTTTAAAGCAGTCATGGATAACAAGCAGGCGGTGATACTTGTCCCGACCACGCTTTTAGCGGAGCAGCATTTTATAACATTTAAAAACAGGATGAAGGATTTTCCTGTGGCGGTGGAGATGATGAGCCGCTTCAGGACAAAGGCCGAGTCTAACAGGATATTAAAACAGGCTGAAGAAGGCTCTATCGATATTCTTATAGGCACGCACGCGATACTCAGGAAGGATATAAAGTTCAAGGATTTAGGGCTGGTGATAATAGACGAAGAGCAGAGGTTCGGGGTAAAGGATAAGGAGAGGCTTAAAAAAATCAGGCTCACCGTAGATGTCTTGACGCTCACTGCCACGCCTATCCCAAGAACCCTCTACATGTCTTTGATGGGGATAAAAGACATGTCTATCATAGACACCCCTCCCCAGGACAGGCTTCCGGTAGAAGTGATTGTCTCGGAATATGACGATGATGTCATAAAGAAGGCGATACTTTTTGAAAAAAAGAGAAAAGGGCAGATATTTTTTGTACACAACAGAATTGAAGGCATTGATAAAATAGCCCGGAGGATATCAGGCCTTGTTCCTGAAATAAAGTTAGCCGTTGCGCACGGCAGGATGCATTCAAAGGAATTGGAAGGAATAATGAGAGAGTTTATGAAAGGAAGTATTGACGTTTTAGTATCAACGGTTATAATAGAGTCCGGTATTGATATACCTAATGCCAATACCCTTATAGTTAACCGTTCGGACATGTTTGGCCTTGCTGATCTGTATCAGCTGAAAGGCAGGGTCGGCAGGTTTAAAAATAAGGCGTATGCGTATTTTCTTGTCCCCAGGGGCAGTGTATTGAGCAAGGAGTCGGAAAGAAGGCTTGATGCGCTGGAAAGATATAAGGATCTCGGTTCCGGGTTTAAAATAGCAATGGAAGACCTGGAGATAAGAGGGGCAGGAAACCTGCTCGGCAAAGAACAACACGGTTATATATCCGCAATCGGATTTGATTTATATTGCAGGATTTTAAGAGAGGCAGCAGATGGGATTAATAAATATCAGAAAGATTAAAATTATAATTATTTCAGCCAGCCTTATAGCGCTTGGCGCTTTCGCTCAGGCAGCGACTATTAATAAGGTTGTAGCGGCTGTAAATGACGAAGTCATAACCCAGCAGGATATTGACCAGCTGTTGTCAGTGCTGTACGCCCAGTATAGCCAGGAATATAAAGGCGATGAGTTATTGCAAAAAATGGAAGGGGTAAAAAAGGATATCTTGAACCAGATAATAGAGGATAAGCTTGTTTTGAGCAAGGCAAAAGAATTAGGCATAAAGATTACTGAATCGGAGATAAGCGAGAGGCTGGATTATATTAAAAAAGGATTCCCCTCAGAAGATGAGTTTTATAAAACCCTTGAAACCCAGGGTATTACCATAGCTAATCTGAAGGACAGGTACAGAGACCAGATAATGATGAAAAAACTTGTAGATTACGAGGTTAAATCCAGGATATCTGTCCTGCCTTCAGAGGTAAGCGATTATTATGAAAGGCATAAAGACCAGCTCAGGGAAGAGGATAAGTACAAGGTAAAAAATATATTGATAAAGGCAAAAGACGAGGTTAGCTTTGAACTGGCAAAAGTAGAGATAGACAATGTTTATGCTAAACTTAAAGAAGGCGCAAACTTTGACGATCTGGCAATGCAGTATTCCAAGGGCCCCAATGCGGAAAAGGGCGGGGATATGGGGTATATAGAAAAAGGCCAGATGCTCGAGGCCCTGGATGACGCTATATTTAAATTAAAACCGGGAGAATTTTCCGAGCCTGTTAAAAGTGAAATAGGATATCATATTTTTAAAGTCGAGGATATAAAATATGGGCGGCAGCCGGATATTGAGGAAGCCCAAAAAGATATCCAGATGATGCTTTTCCAGAATAAATTCAAACTAAAGGTAGGGGAGTGGCTGTCAGGCCTTAAGGGAAAAGCTTATATCTCGATAAAATGATCAAGCCTACCGTATTGATTACCACAGGAGATCCGAGGGGCATCGGGCCAGAGGTTACTAAAAAGGCGTTGGAAGATCCTGGAATAAAGCGCCTGGCAAATTTTTTCATAATAGAGCCAAAAGATAAAACAGGTTTTGACGCGGTTAAAAAAGCCGCAGAGATTTTAAAAAATCGAAAAGCCCGGGCCCTCGTGACAGCCCCGGTAAATAAAGAAGCGATAAATAGGTCAGGAATACCTTTCGAGGGGCATACCGAGTATCTGGCAGAAGCCTCAAATACAAAAAAATTCGCAATGATGCTCTGCGGAGGCGCCCTCAAGGTCACTACCGTTACCCGCCACGTGCCGCTAAAAAAAGTCTCCGGGATGATTACGCAGGCAAAAATAATAGACGCTGTAAAATTGACGGATTTTGCTTTAAAAAAATATTTCGGTATTAAAAAACCAAAGATAGGGATATGCGCATTAAACCCGCATTGCGGAGAAGGCGGTAAAATAGGCGGTGAAGAGCAGGCCATAATAATCCCGGCTGTTAAAAAAATAAGGCGCCTTGTGCCGGAAGTCCAGGGGCCTATTTCAGGGGATATTATTTTTTATATGGCAATTAAGGGGAAATTAGACGCTGTTATTTCAATGTATCACGACCAGGGGTTAGGCCCGCTGAAAATGCTGGCTTTTGAAAAAGGCGTGAATGTCACGCTGGGCCTTCCTTTTATCCGCACCTCTCCGGATCACGGCACAGCCTATGACATAGCAGGCACCGGCATAGCAGACCCGAGCTCCATGAAAGAAGCGATCAAGCTGGCAGTCCGCATGTGTTATACAAATTCAACATTGTCGTTTTTCTAGTTGTTTCGGCCTTAATTAAAAATGCTAAGATCAAATGAACTAAAATCTATCCTGCGCGAATATGATATCCGTCCCAGTAAGCGCCTCGGCCAGAATTTTCTGATAGACCAGAATATCAAGAATAAAATAATGCATTCCATTGCGCTGGAAAAGGACGATATTGTTTTAGAAATAGGCCCCGGCCTGGGCGCCTTAACAGAAGATTTGGTTAAAAAAGCAAAAGAAGTTATTGCAGTAGAAAAAGATAAGCGCTTGTATGATTACCTTTCAAACAGCAAAGGCTTAAATCTTATAAATGACGATATCCTGAATTATGAATTTAAAGAGTTTTCCAAAAAAGTAGTTGTCGTGGGCAATCTCCCGTACTCCATATCCAGCCCTATATTGAATAAGTTAATAAACAATAGAGGTTGCCTAAAGGCTCTTTATGCGACAGTTCAAATGGAATTCGGGGAAAGGCTTGCTGCAGCGCCCGGCACAAAAGATTACGGATCGCTATCCTGCTATGCCCAGTTTTATACAGACGTAAAGACCTTATTTAAAATTCCAAGAGGCGCATTTTTTCCCGTGCCGGAAGTCGATTCGTGTTTTTTAAAGATAGATTTTGAGAAACACATAGACGAGTCCATTGACCAGGAATTACTTTTTAAGCTGATTCGTTCCAGTTTTGAAAAACGCAGAAAGACTATCCTGAACTCGTTGGCTTCTTCAGGCATATTTAAATCAAAAGAAGAGGCAGGCGCCTATTTATCAAAAGCCCGCATATCGCCCGATCGCCGCCCTGAAACAATTTCCTTGCAGGAATTTGTCTTTTTATCCAGCCAAACAACTAGAAAAACGACATTGTTGAATTTGTAGAGTTGACAATGGGCTATATATATGCTATTTTAGTCTAAATTATGGCTATAAATAAAGATACTGTTAAATATACGGCTAATCTTGCAAGGATAGAGTTGTCCAATGAGGAACTGGATCACTTTACAGGCCAATTGGACAGAATTTTAGCTTATGTGGATAAATTAAGCACTCTGAATGTAACTAGTCTTAAACCTACGAGCCATGTCCTGAAGATGAAGAACGTCTACAGGGAAGATGCCGTTAAGGCTTCTCTGCCTGTTTCCGAGGCTATAAAAAATGCCCCTCTTTTGGAAAATAATTTATTCAAAGTGCCGAAGATTATAGGCTTAGAGGCATGATGGAATTAAACACACTCACCGCGCATAATCTGACAGAGCTTTTAAAAAAAGGGGATATCTCGCCTCTAGATATATGCAATAGTATTATTAATAGAATAGAAAAGACAGAAAAAAGCCTGGCCGCGCTCGCGCATTTTGATAAAGAAAAGGCCTTGGAGAGATGCGGGAATCTCAGTAAGACTGCTGAAAAAGGAGAGCTTTGGGGAATCCCGATTTTTATAAAAGACAATATCTGCGTCAAAGACGAACTCACCACGTGTTCCTCGAAGATTCTCAAAGGTTTTAAGCCTCCTTACAACGCTACTGTAATAGATAAACTTACAGGCCTTGACGCAATCCTTATGGGCAAAACAAATATGGATGAGTTTGCTTTTGGTTCGTCAACCGAGACTTCGTGTTATGGCCCTACCAGGAATCCGTGGGATCTGGAGAGAATACCCGGAGGCTCATCGGGAGGGTCTGCGGCAGCTGTGGCGGGAGATGAAGCGATATTCGCGCTCGGGTCAGATACAGGCGGATCCATAAGGCAGCCTGCAGGCGTTTGCGGGGTAGTGGGGCTAAAGCCGACATATGGAAGGGTGTCCCGATACGGCCTTATAGCGTTTGCGTCTTCCCTCGACCAGATAGGCCCGATCACAAAAGATGTGGAAGACGCAGCTATTTTATTAAAGGCTATTTCAGGGCATGACGAAATGGATTCAACTTCTGCCGACATACCTGTTTCGGATTATCTGGCCGGCATGAAAAAAAGCATAAAAGGGCTCAAGATCGGAGTTCCAAAAGAATATTTTATAGAGGGCATGGATAAGGAAGTCAAGAATTCTATCAAAGCCGCCATAGAAAAACTGGAAAAATTAGGAGCTGTCTGCGAAGACACGAGCTTGCCGCATACTGAATACGCCGTGAGCGTGTATTATCTGGTTGCCACAGCTGAGGCGAGTTCAAATCTCGCAAGGTTCGACGGGGTTCAATACGGTTTAAGGGCGGATAACATAAAGTCAATGATGGATATGTATAAAAAGACGCGCAAGGAGGGGTTCGGAGACGAGGCAAAGCGCAGGATTATTCTCGGGACATTTGCTCTTTCAAGCGGATATTATGACGCTTATTATTCAAAGGCGCTGAAAGTCAGGACGTTGATAAAGACGGACTTTGATAAGGCGTTTCAAAAATTTGACGCGATCGTTACCCCCACTTCCCCTACGGCTGCTTTTAAAATAGGAGAAAAAATAAGCGATCCTCTTACCATGTATCTTTCGGATATATTTACAATCTCGGCAAATCTGGCGGGCATCCCAGGCATATCCATACCATGCGGATTTACAAAAAATAATCTCCCGATAGGGCTTCAGATACTCGGAAAACCTTTTGACGAAGAGACTATTTTAAGAATAGCGTATAATTACGAACAGAATACAGACTGGCATAAGAGGAAACCTGATATTAAATAGGATTGCTTCGTCGTCCCTATAAATCGGGACTCCTCGCAATGACGTTTTTATATGTCATTGCGAGGCCCCGACTTGTCGGGGCCGAAGCAATCTCAAAAAGTATGTCATACGAAATCGTAATAGGTTTAGAGGTTCATCTGCAGCTTAACACAAAGAGTAAGGTGTTTTGCGGATGCAGTACGAATTTTGGATCTGCGCCGAATACCCAGACCTGTCCTGTGTGCCTTGGTTTTCCCGGAAGCCTGCCTGTTTTAAATAGACAAGCCCTGGAACTCGGGGCAAAGGTCGCGATTGCCTTGAATTGCCAGATAGCAAAAGAGATACGATTTGACAGAAAAAATTATTTCTATCCGGACCTGCCCAAGGATTACCAGATTTCCCAATTTGACCAGCCGTTAGCCCAGCGCGGAATATTGAATATCATTACCGGAGAATCAGAAAAAAAGATAAAGATAAGAAGGGTCCATCTGGAAGAAGATACCGGAAAGCTTTTTCATCAGAAAGATCACAGCCTGATTGATTTTAACAGGTCAGGCATGCCCTTATTGGAAATAGTGAGCGAGCCGGATATGAATTCTCCCGAAGAGGCATATTTATATCTCACGGCTTTAAAATCAATATTGGAGTACATAGATGTCTCTGATTGCAATATGGAAGAAGGCAGTCTCAGGTGCGACGCGAACATATCCATAAGAAAAAAAGGAGACAATGCCCTGGGCACAAAAACAGAGATAAAAAATATGAATTCGTTTAAAGGCGTGAAGCTGGCGCTGGAATATGAGTCAAAACGCCAGGCGGAACTATTAGAAGGCGGGAAGAAGATTATCCAGGAGACCAGGCTTTATAACACGGAAAAATGCGTTACAGAACCAATGAGGTCCAAGGAAGAGGCTCACGATTACAGATATTTTCCTGAGCCGGACCTGGTGCCTTTTGATTTCGAAGAAAGCTTTTTAGAGAAAATTCATAAAGGCATACCCGAGCTTCCGGAGCCTAAAAGGAATAGATTTATAAAAGATTACAGGCTTTCAAATTATGACAGCGCGGTGATTGTTTCCGATAAAGATACTGCGGATTATTTTGAGAAATGCGCCGGTTTATACGGTAATCCGAAAGCCATTGCTAATTGGCTCACGGGAGACGTCTTTGCATATATGAAAGAGAATAACGTATTGATAAAAGATTTGAACTTGAAACCGGAGCATCTCTCGGATATGCTTAAAATGATCGATAGCGGGGTAATTACCGGCAAGATCGCCAAAACGCTTTTAATAGAAATTATCGCAACAGGCGCCGATCCTCGCAGGTTGGTTAAGGAAAAAGGGCTTGAGCAGATTTCCGATGTTAGTTTATTGGAAGCTACGACAAGCCAGGTTATTCGTGAAAACCCAAAATCAGCAGAAGATTTTAAGAATGGCAAGGAAAATGCCATAATGTTTCTTGTGGGAAAGGTGATGCAGCAGACAAAAGGAAGAGCTGACCCAAACAAGGTGAATGAGATGCTGAGGGAGAAACTGAAAGGAGTAAAATGAAAAAAAGAATAGTAATATTGCTGATTATGGCGAGTTTTGCAATAGGCATTACGGCGCGCAGTATAAGTTTTGCCGAGAAACAGGAACAGAAGCAGCAAAAACAAAAAACGGACGATCTTTATAAACAGCTGGAACTTTTTTCAGACGCTGTAAGCATAATCCGCACGGATTACGTAGAGGATAAAAAATCAAAGGATCTTATATATGGCGCCCTGAAAGGCATGCTGTCCTCTCTGGATCCTTACAGCCAGTTCATGGACCCAGATACTTACAATGAAATGAAAGTAGAAACAGAAGGGGAATTCGGAGGGATAGGCATAGAGATTACCATGAAAGACGATCTCCTGACAATAATATCTCCCATAGACGATACGCCCGCGTATAAAGTAGGGCTTAAGGCAGGAGACAAGATTGTGAAGATAGATGGCGATGTCACAAAAGACCTTACGCTGATGGCAGCTGTTAAAAAATTAAGAGGCAAGCCGGGCACGGATGTGAATATTATAGTGCTCAGGGAGTCCGAGAAAAAACTGCTGGAGTTCAAGATAACAAGGGCCATAATTAAAATAGCCAGTATCAAAAAGGCAGAGATGGTGGAACCAGGCATAGGTTATATCAGGCTTTCTGAGTTTCAGGAAAATACCCCCAAGGATTTAGCTGAGGCCCTGAAAAAATTAGAATCAGACGGTTTGAAAGGGCTTGTGCTGGACCTCAGGAATAATCCTGGCGGGCTATTGGACGTGGCGGTTGATGTGGGAGGAAAATTCCTGGAGGAAGGCAAAGTGGTGGTCAGCACAAAAGGGAGAATCGAAGCCCAAAACATTGAATTTAAATCCAGGAATAAAAATAATCATTTGAATTATCCTATGGTGGTGATGATAAACGGAGGCAGCGCATCTGCTTCCGAAATTGTAGCAGGGGCCTTGCAGGATTATAAGAGAGCGATTCTTTTAGGCACCAAGAGTTTCGGCAAGGGTTCTGTCCAGACTGTCGTGCCTATGTCGGATGGCTCTGCGATCAGAGTTACCACTAGTAAATATTATACGCCTAACGGACGCTCTATTCACGGATTGGGCATAGTGCCTGATATCATAGTTGAATACGAAGAGCGCCCTATAAAGGATAAGGAATTGGAAAAAGAAACAGCTATCCTTGAAAAATTAATAGAAGGCAAGGAAAAGACAGAACAGGAAAAGGCGGATGAAAAAAATAAGAAAGAGCTGGATAACCAGATTTTAAGGGCCGTGGATGTTTTAAAGGGAATAGTGATATATTCCGGAAAATAGTTATGTTAATTTTAGGCATAGAGACTTCTTGCGATGAGACAGCCGCGAGCGTTGTAAAAGACGGCGTAAATATTTTATCAAATGTGATTTCATCAAGTCTTAGCCGTCATAAGAAGTTTGGCGGCGTGGTGCCTGAAATAGCTACCAGGCACCACGCGGAAAATATAGACAAGGTAGTGAACGGTTCTTTGCATAAAGCAGGCATTGGCATAGAAGAGATAGATGCCGTGGCTGTTACAGACGGGCCGGGGTTGGTAGGCGCGTTATTGACGGGTATCTCATGCGCCAAGGCTATCAGTTATAGCCTTAAAAAGCCGCTTATAGCTGTAGACCATTTGAAGGCTCATGTGTATTCCGCCATAATGGTAAAAAATGCGCCCAGGTTTCCTTTTGTAGGCCTGGTTATCTCAGGAGGCCATACAAGATTATATCTTGTAGAGGGTTTTAATGAGTTTGAATTGCTCGGAGATACGGTCGATGATGCTATAGGGGAGGCATACGACAAGGTTAGTAAGATTTTAGGACTTGGTTATCCCGGAGGGCCTGTCATAGACGCTCTTGCAAAAAAAGGAAATCCCAATGCAATCAAATTTACATGCAAGGCTGTTAACGGCACCCTGGATTTTAGTTTCAGCGGAATTAAGACAGCGGTGCTGTATTATGTTCAGGGACAGGGAAAAACAAAAAAAGAAGATATTTGCGCTTCCTTTCAAGAGGCAGTTTTGAAGGTCATCGCGGAAAATTCAATAAAGGCTTTGGAAAAATATAAAATAAAATCTTTTGTTGCGGGCGGCGGAGTAAGCGCGAATTCCAGGTTCAGGGAAATGATGCAGAGAGAGGCCAGGTACAGAGATTTTGAATTATATTTTCCTCCTCTCGATCTGTGTTCTGATAATGCCAGCATGGTGGCAGGTCTTGGATACAGACTGTTTAAATTAGGCGCAAAAACAGCTCTAGATATCACGGCTAGGGTATAAGGAGGTTATGCATGATTACAGATATCCAGGTTGCATCGCGATTATTTTTTGCCGCGGCGCTAGGCGGGGTCATAGGTTTTGAAAGGCAAAAGCATAATAAAAGAATAGCCGGCTTGAGAACTCATATACTTGTAACTCTAGGCTCTGCCCTTATAATGCTTGTCTCAATATATATATTTGAAGCTTACGCGGGAAAAGCTAATGTAGATCCCGCAAGAATAGCCGCAGGAGTAGTGACAGGCATAGGATTTTTAGGAGCAGGCACTATTATCCGTTCAGGCGAAAACGTGCAGGGACTTACCACAGCGGCAAGCCTGTGGACTGTTTCAGGCATAGGATTGGCAATAGGCTGCGGTTTTTATATAGCAGGCTGCACTGCCAGCATTATTGCGCTTGCAACCTTGTATCTATTAAGAAAAATTCCAATAGAGGACAGGCAGTAGAAAAAAGGAGGTATGTATGCTAAAACGCGACAAGCAGGAAAAAAAGATTTTAGATGTTGATGCTAGCATGCAGGGGACTCTGGCGTTCAAGGATCCCGTGAATCTGCGTATAAACGGCAGTTTCGACGGGAAGCTTGATACCAAAGGCAGCCTGGAAATAGGCGAAAACGCCTCTGTGCGCGCAGAAATACGAGGAGATGAAATAGTGGTAGGCGGAAAGCTCACAGGCAATATCACTGCTTCAAACAGCTTAAAAGTTCTTTCCACGGCCCATATCGTAGGGGATATAATAACGCCGAGCCTCAGCGTAGATAAAGGCGCTGTTATTCACGGCAAGTGCCAGATGCTTACAGTCAAGGGACATGTTTTTAATATAGAAGAGCTTGCGAGATATCTGGAAGTGGAGGCCAGCAATATCCTTGACTGGGCTAATTCAGGAAAGATACCGGCTTTCAAAGAAGGCAATGACTGGAAATTCGAACGGCCAAAAATAGAAGAATGGATAGCAAAGGAAAAGACGAAGCAATAAACGAGAACTGTTAAAGCTATGATGAAGAAATTTTTGACATCAGAGGAAGCAGCTGGTTATCTGGGTATTTCCCGGGATGAACTGAATAAATTAGCAGATGCCGGCCAGATCACCGCATATAAAATAGGCGGGGTATATACCAGATTCAAGGTAGACGACCTTGAGGCATACCGCAAAAAAGGCATAACAAAAGGCAGTAAAAAGCATAGTAAAAATATTCTTGACAATGTCAGGGATTTTTTCTATTTCAATGATTTTTATATATATTCCAGCATAGCAATAATCGTAATACTTTACTTTATATTCAAAAAACCATAAAAATGCATTCCGTAAAATATTTAAAGGAAATCTTGACCAGGACCCATTCCAAGAAGATATCTGTAGCCGAAGCTTTCAAGGCGCTTAAAAATCTTCCTTATCAGAATATGGAATTTGTCAGGCTGGATCATCACAGGGCTGTCCGCAAAGGTTTCGGAGAGGTTATCTATTGTGAAAACAAAACGCCTGAACAGATCAAGAAAATAACAGAGGTTCTTTTGAGGCACAAAAATCCCATCTTACTTACGCGCGCCGCCAAATCCCTCTATAGTTATTTGAAAAAATATTTTCCGGTATTAAAATATAACGAGCCCGGAAGGGTTATATACCTGAAAAGAGGCGGGCTGAAAAACAAGAAAACAGTTTTGATACTGACCGCCGGCACCAGCGATATACCTGTGGCGGAAGAAGCCAGGATTACCCTGGAAGTGATGGGAAATAAAGTGAAGGCTGTTTACGACGTAGGCGTTGCCGGCATACACCGCCTGCTGGATAAGCTTCCTGAAATCTCAAAGGCCAATGTTATTATAGTGGTGGCAGGCATGGAAGGCGCGCTTGGAAGCGTGATAGGAGGCCTCACTGACAAGCCTGTCATTGCAGTGCCTACCAGCGTAGGCTATGGCTCCAGTTTCAAAGGCATCGCGCCTTTACTCACGATGATGAATTCCTGCGCGCCGGGGGTCAGCGTGGTGAATATAGATAATGGATTCGGCGCAGGCTATTTCGCAAGCTTGATAAACAAATAACATGAAAAATAAACTTTTGCGCGACAAGATATATGTCATAGAAACAAATATAGACGATATGAGCCCGGTCGTTTACGAGACGGTTTTTGAAAAATTGTACGGCTCGGGCGCATTGGAGGTGTTTCTTACCCCTGTTCAGATGAAAAAAATAAGGCCCGGGATTCTTTTGACAGTATTAATTCCAAAAAATAAATTGGCAAAAATAGCAGAGGTAATTTTCAGGGAGACGACAAGTTTCGGAATAAGATATCATGAAGCCGGGAGGTTGAAGTTGATCAGAAAAAAACCGGCGCGTAGCGATATGCGCTGCGGAATAAAGATAAATAAGGGCTACATCGGGAAAGAGCTTATAAGGGTTTCCCCCGAATACAGCGATTGCCGTAAACTAGCCGCTAAAAAAAAGGTCCCGCTTAAGAATATTATATGATAAAGCAAAGCGAAATAGTAAAAGAGGTTGTAAAGAATATAGGGCTTTTAGATGATCTTAAAATCCAGAAAGCGCTTGAAAAACAATTGGATACCAAGGAGCGGCTGGCAAAAATACTTACAAAACTCGGTTATATAGCAAGCGAAAATGTCGGGAATGCCTTGATACCTCAGCTGGGAATATTTCCAGCTCCTCTTAAGATAAAAGATATAGACTTAAACGCAATTAATGTTATTTCTCCGCAGATTGCCGTTAACCACAGGATAGTCCCTTTCAGGATCCAGGCTAAGACAGTTTTTCTGGCGACAGACGATCCCCTGAATTTTCTTTCAGACGGTTTTTTTGAAAAGATAACAAGCCTGAACGTGAATATAGCGCTTGCCAATCAGGCTGACATAGACAAGGCTTTAGCTGAACTCTACTTATCCAGGCATAAGGAAAAGGCCCAAAGCGATTTAAGTAAATTGGCGGAAGACATAAAAGATGTAAAAGGCGATGATGACGCGCCTGTTATAAAATTGGTGAATATGCTGATAGAAGAGGCCTTGAAAAGAAGGGCGAGCGACATACACGTGGAACCCCTGGAAAACAAATTCCGCATCAGGTACAGGATTGACGGGGTGCTGCATGAGATACCATCCCCTCCTAAAAGGCTGCAGGGTTCAATCATAAGCAGATTAAAAATAATGGCAGGGATGGACATAGCGGAAAAGCGTCTGCCTCAGGACGGCAGGATAAAGCTTAAACTGGAAACAAAGGAGCTGGATCTCAGGGTCTCTACCTTGCCTGCTATACACGGCGAAAGCGTTGTAATGAGGATTCTTGATAAAAGCAGCTTTATGGTAGGACTGGAAGACATGGGGCTTTTGCCTGAAAACAAGAAAGATTTTGAGAGGCTGATAAACCTTCCGAACGGAATGATCCTGGTCACAGGCCCTACGGGAAGCGGAAAAACCACAACCCTGTATGCGACGCTCAGTCATATAAATCAAAAAGAACGAAAGGTTATTACCATAGAAGATCCCGTGGAATATCAATTAGACGGAATAAACCAGGTTCAGGTAAAATCTCAGATCAACCTTACCTTTGCGAGCGGACTGCGTTCAATGTTAAGGCAGGCGCCTGATATCATAATGGTTGGAGAAATAAGAGACCTGGAAACAGCTGAGATAGCAGTGCAATCAGCGCTTACAGGGCACCTTATTTTCAGCACCCTTCATACGAATGATGCTGCCGGCGCTGTGACAAGATTAGTGGATATGGGAATAAAACCTTATCTTGTGGCTTCCACGGTCCAGTGCATAATGGCCCAGAGGCTGGTCAGGACAATATGCCAGTCCTGCAGAGAGGCGTATAAGCCGTCAGAAGAAGAGATTGCCATGTTATCTTTAGATGCGGGCCAATCAAAAGATTTCGAGTTGTATAAAGGCAAAGGCTGCTCTGTCTGCAGCAATACAGGCTTTAAGGGAAGGATGGGCATATATGAACTCCTGGTCATGAATGACAGGCTTAGAGAGTTGATACTGGAAAATACGCCAAGCACTGTCCTGTGTGAAAAGGCAAGGGAATTTGGGATGAGAACATTGAAAGAAGACGGCATAGAAAAAGTAAAACGCGGCTATACAACCATTGAAGAAGTTTTGAGGGTCACTCAAGATGCCTGACAATATGGAAACAGCGGATTTATCAAAAATAACCATAGAAAAAGAAGCTATAAACAAGATTTCAGCTTCTACGGCAAGATTTTACAGCATAATGCCTATTAAAATAGAGAGAGATTCTGTTGTAGTGGCTGTTCATGACCCTTCCAATATGAAGCTTTTAGACGATCTGCGCTTTGCGTCGGGGTTAAGCATCAGAATGGTGGCAGCAAAAGAAGATGATATTAAAAAGGCCATAGAGAAACATTACGGCAAAGAAGAGGAATCTCTGGGCCAGATCATAGATGAAGCCAGCAAGTCAGCATGCAAGACGCCGGCGTCAGGTAAAGCAGAAAGCGATGCTGATAAATTAAAAGAGATAGCCTCATACGCGCCCGTGGTAAAGCTTTTAAATATGATCCTCCTCCGGGCAGTAAGAGAAAAGGCTTCTGACGTACACTTTGAACCTTTTGAAAAAGACTATAAGATACGCTATAGAATAGACGGCATATGTTATGATGCCGCGCATCCGCCCAGGGATCTGAACCTTGCCATAAGCTCAAGGATTAAGGTCATGGCAAATCTGGATGTGGCGGAAAATAGGCTTCCTCAGGACGGAAGGATTATGATGGACATAGAAGGCAAGGCAGTGGACCTGAGGGTTTCTACGCTTCCTACTCTTTACGGAGAAAGCATTGTCATGAGGGTTCTGGATAAAAGCGTTGTAAGCTTGTCCCTGGATCAGATAGGCATGGACGAGGATATTAAATTAAAAATCAGGGAGATGATAAAAAGGCCTAACGGCATATTTCTTACCACCGGGCCTACGGGAAGCGGAAAAACCACCACGCTGTATTCCTGTCTGCGCGAAATAAACAAAATAGAGTATAAGATAATAACCACAGAAGATCCCGTGGAGTATGACATAGAAGGCATTATCCAGGTCGCTATTAATACAAAAATAGACCTTTCTTTTGCAAAGACGTTAAGGCATATCCTCAGGCAGGATCCGGATATCATAATGGTCGGGGAAATAAGAGACTCTGAAACAGCAGAGATAGCTATCCAGGCAGCGCTCACAGGCCATCTCGTATTCAGCACATTGCATACCAACGATTCTCCGGGCGCTATCACGCGGTTATTGGATATGGGCGTGGAGCCGTTTTTAATAACATCCACTGTCAGGGCAATCCTGGCTCAAAGGCTTGTCAGAAAGATCTGCGTTAAATGCAGAAAGGAATACAAGCCTTCGGAAAGCGAATTGTCCGAATTCAGCATATCAAAAGAAAAGACAAAAGGAATGAAATTTTATAAAGGCCAGGGGTGCTCAGAGTGCAATAACTCCGGCTATAAAGGCAGGACAGGCTTATATGAACTGCTTTTGGTAGACGACAAAATCAGGGACCTTGTGATCAGGCACGAAAGCCTGTCTGCCATAAGAAACGCAGCGTGCAGGGCCGGCATGAAGACCCTGCGGGAAAATGGCCTGAAGAAAGTTATGGATGGCATTACAACCATAGAAGAGGTTTTAAGGGAGACTAAAGAATACATATAGGGGGGTTGACTATGAAAAAAAGAGGATTTACGCTTATAGAATTATTGGTCGTCATCGCTATCATATCAATACTCGGAGGCATGGTGATTAGCGGGGCGCAACAGGCAAGGAAGCGGGGCGCAGTCACCAAAACAAAGGCTCAAATGGCCAGCCTAGAAACAGCTATAAGCATGTATGAAACAGATATGGGAGGCTATCCAGGGACTGACAATAAGACCCTGGTGGAGGCACTGACAACAGAACCAGAAGACCCGGATTGGAGCGGGCCTTATATGAATATCAAGAGAAATGAATTAGACGCAAACGGAGAATATTCTGATGCGTGGGGCAATGCATTTGTATACGCAAACCCCGGCAAAAATAATCCGTCTTTTTATGACCTTTACTCCAAAGGCCTGAACGCTACGGGCGACGGGGATGATAAAGATGATATCAGAAATTGGTAACAGGCGGGCTTTTACTCTCGTAGAAATGTTAGTTGTGCTGGCGATAATAGGGATGATTATGGCTATTTCAGTGCCATTTACTTCAAGTTTTGGAAAGGGCCTCAGGATAAAGACGGCCACCCGGGCTGTCGTAGGGATAATAAATTTGGCAAAGAGTAACGCCGTGACGTTCAGAAAAAATTACTCTGCGGTATTTGATGTTAAAGAGAAGCAGTATTGGATAGAAGATGATACGGGCAGGCTTTATGAAAAAAAATATTTCCTGCCGGCTTCTGTGTCGTTTACAGTCAAAGGCGATGACCAGGCAGATCCCGTTACATTTGAAAACGACAGGATAATGTTTAACGCGTCGGGATCAGCCGGAGGGATCAGCGGTTCAGTTACCCTGACCGATAAGCAGGGCGATTCCAGGACTATTTCTGTGGCAGGCGCCACAGGCAAAATAACTATAAATTAGTATAAAATCTAAATAGGAGCTAATCTTTTTTGACACAGACATAGCCGGATGTTAAAATGATTAAAAACAAGTTTTATGCGCCGGTATAAAAGGAGGCATTGATTTAAATGAAAGGTAATTTAAAATTTACATTGCTTGCGATAGGCATATTGGCGGTCTTTTTTATAATGGGAAGGGAGATAGTCGAGACCAGGGCAAAACTTAAAAATACCAGGGACGAAATAACCCAGGAGAAAAAAGATAAAATATGGCTGATGGATGAATTGAATACCGCCAGGAAGGGGCTTACGAGGGCAGACAGGGACCTGAGGGCCAGTAATATCAAATTAGCTTTTGTGAACAAAAAGATACTAAGTCTCAGGCACGGGAATCATAAACTAGCCAGCGAAAAAAAAGGGCTTGAATATAAGATAGCGTTGCTACAGGAAGAAAAAAAATCCATGGAAGCGAGGCTGCATTCTTTAAGCGAGCTTAAGAAAGCAATACGCCAGGTAAAAATAGACTTGAGAGACGACAGGATAAGCCGGCGCCAGGAATACATCAGGCAGCAGAAAGAGATAGAAAAGTGGGAAACAGCTATGGGTAACCGCGGCTTTCTCACAAAAGACGGGGAAGATTATTATAAGCCGAAGGTGAGTGTGGAAGTAAGGCCTGCGGATATAAGTTTAAATAAAAAATAACCAAAAAGGCGGTGGAGACATGGAAAATTACCCGTTCATTTCCGTTATAGTCCCTATAAAAAATTTTGAGAGGACAATAGAAAAATCATTCCAATACCTCTTCAACGTGGATTATCCTCACGACAGGTGGGAAATAATAATAGCAGACGGCGGATCTACCGATAAGACAGTGGAAATAATCAAAGAGTGGCAGAAAAAATATCCCTTCATTAAACTTGTAGAGATACCCGATTGTCCTTCTCCCGGATACGCCAGGAACAAGGCCATTCAGTCCGTAAAAGGCGATTTCATATTTTTTACAGATGCCGATTGCGCGCCATGCAAGGATTGGATAAAGATTATGCTGGATCATTTTAAGCGCGATCCCAAGATTGCCGCAGTGGGCGGAGAGGTATACACGCTAAAGGTGGATCCTGATAATCTTGTAGAGGCGTGGTGCCAGCATTTCAGATTTAATATGGTAAGCCCGAGATATGGATTTATAAAAGAAGGAT
>PCTH01000022.1 GCA_002771475.1 Candidatus Omnitrophica bacterium CG22_combo_CG10-13_8_21_14_all_43_16
AGCTCCAAAAAAATAACAATCGTGGATGACGGCACCACCTCCAACGAGACCAGGCTGGGCGCCACGGGTGATATAGAATTCGTCATAGAAAAGAAAACCATAAAAGACGATCTCTTGGTTTTAGCAGGGGATAACCTTTTCAAGGCAGACCTCTCGATATTTACAAAATTCTGCGCGTCAAAAAGGCCTTCTATCACTATAGGCCTTTATGATATAAAAGACTTGATTCTTGCGAAGAAATACGGTATAGTATCCGTTGATAAAAATAATAAGGTCATTGATTTTAAGGAAAAGCCGGCTAATCCGCCTTCCACTCTCGCAGCGATGTGCCTTTATTTCTTTCCTAAAGAAAGATTGGACATAATGAAGAGCTATCTGGGGATGGATAACGCCAAAGACGCACCGGGTTATTTTCTGGAATGGCTTTACAAAAGAGAACCGATGTTCGGTTATATCTTTAAAGATAAAAAGTGGTTTGATATCGGCGACAAGAAATCATTAGAAGAAGCTGATAAAGAATTCAGAAAGGAGTAGAAATGTCTAAGGGAAAATATTACGTTACTTCGGAATCGGTCGGGGAGGGCCATCCTGACAAGCTGTGCGATCAGATATCGGATTCCATACTGGATGAAGTTTTAAGACAGGATTCCAGGGGCAGGGTCGCGTGCGAGACATTTGTCACTATGGGCCTTATTATAATAGGAGGGGAAATTACCACTACTGCCTATGTGGATGTAATCAATACCGCAAGAAAAGTAGTCAGAGAAATCGGCTACACAGACCCTAAATACGGGATGGATTATGAAACTTGCGCTGTTGTAAACACGATACACTCACAGTCTCCTGACATTTCACAGGGCGTGGATAAAGGCGGAGCAGGCGACCAGGGATTTATGGTAGGATATGCGTGCGACGAAACGCCTGAACTCATGCCTTTACCTATTACGCTTGCGCATAAACTTGTCAAAAAAATGGCTGAAGTAAGAAGGTCTAAGGCGCTGAAATATCTTGGGCCTGATTCCAAAAGCCAGGTGACAGTTGAGTACAAAGACGGTAAGTTTGTTCGGATAAATTCAGTGGTACTTGCTTCTCAGCATACAGAAGAGATCCTGGATAAAACCGGCGAGCACATAACAGAAAAGGCGAGAAAAGAGATTATAGAAAAAATCGCCAGGCCTATATTGGGCAAACTGGTTGATAATAAGACAGAATATTACGTGAATCAAACAGGCAAGTTTTTAATAGGCGGGCCACAGTCTGACACGGGCATGACAGGAAGAAAAATAGTCGTGGATACATACGGCGGGATCGTACCTCATGGCGGCGGCGCTTTTTCAGGCAAGGATCCGACCAAGGTTGACCGTTCAGGCGCGTATATGGCTAGATATGTTGCGAAAAATGTTGTAGCTGCGGGCTTTGCCAAAAAATGCTGCATACAGTTAGCGTATGTAATAGGAAAGGCAGAACCTTTGGCAGTAATGGTGGATACCTTCGGCACTGGAAAAATTCCGGAAGAAAAGATCTCGATGCTTATCCGGGAGCATTTTGACCTTACTCCCAGAGGTATAATCACAGAACTGGATCTTTTAAAACCCATATATAGAAAGACAGCAGCTTACGGGCATTTTGGCCGCGAAGAAGAAGGCTTTACCTGGGAAGAGACAGATAAAGTAGCTTTATTAAAGAAAGGATGCGTTTGTCCGGCATGAAATACGATATAAGCAATATAAAATTAGCGCCTACCGGAAAATTAAGAATAGAATGGGCAAATGAAAATATGCCTGTCCTTAAACTTATAAGGGAAAGATTCTCCAAAGAAAAACCATTGAAAGGTATAAAGGTAAGCTCGTGCCTGCATGTAACCACAGAGACAGCGGTTTTAATGCATACCCTGAAATCAGGCGGGGCAGATGTGAATCTCTGCGCCTCCAATCCTCTTAGCACCCAGGACGATGTGGCTGCGTCACTGGTAAAAGATTTTGGTATACCTGTTTTTGCCAGACGAGGCGAGAATAACGATGTTTATTATTCCCATATTGAAAGTTCTCTGGCGCTTGAACCTCACATAACAATGGACGACGGCGCAGATCTGGTATCGACAATACATAAATCCAAAAAACACCTTGCCCCTGGCATGTTAGGCTCGACAGAAGAAACCACCACGGGTATAATAAGGTTAAGAAGCCTGGAGCAGAATAAAAAACTTCTTTTTCCTGTTATTGCCGTGAATGACGCTGACACGAAACACCTTTTTGATAATCGTTATGGCACAGGCCAGTCAACAGTGGACGGCATTATCAGGGCTACAAATGTCCTTCTGGCAGGTAAAATTGTTGTGGTGCTTGGCTATGGATGGTGCGGCAGGGGATTTGCCATGCGCTCTAGAGGCATGGGCGCAAATGTCGTTATTACAGAAATTGACCCCACTAAAGCGCTAGAAGCAGTCATGGACGGCTATTCAGTGATGCCCATGAAAGAAGCTGCTAAAAAAGGGGATTTATTTGTAAGCCTTACAGGCAATACCACGGTTATTGCAGGGGAGCATTTTAAAGCGATGAAGGACGGCGCAATAGTCGCTAATTCAGGTCATTTCAATGTCGAGATAGATATACCCGCTCTTGAAAAAATGAGTTCCAAAAAACGCGTTATCCGTAACGGGGTTGAGGAATACACTACTAAAGACGGCAGGCGCATAAATCTTTTAGGCGAGGGAAGGCTTGTGAATCTCGCGTGCGCAGAAGGCCATCCTGCGATAGTCATGGATATGAGCTTTGCGAATCAGGCCCTTGCTACAGAGTATCTTGTGAAGAACCATAAAAAGCTTTCCAAGAAAGTCTACAGGATGCCTGAGGCTATAGATAAAGAAATAGCCAGGCTTAAGCTAAAGAGCATGGATGTCCGGATAGACGCATTGACCCCTTTGCAGGAAAAGTATCTCTCCAGCTGGGAATCAGGGACCTAATTTTTTATCAATATTATCCCGATGGATCCAAATAGTATATTTGCCAGGTGGGCTGAGAGAATCGCCGGCAGCGCCCCGCTTTTACCGAGGGCGATGCAGCTTGCCATAAAGGCATAGTAAATAAATCCTATCACGATACTCATTCCTATTCCGAGCAAGGCAGTGGCCTTGCCTCTCTGTCTTACCCTTAAAGCAAAACCGGATCCTATCAGTATTACCACCAGGCTTGCGAAAGGAATGCTTATTTTCTGATGCAGGTCTACATTGAGCCTTGTTATGAGTTTGGGAGAGGTCTTGGAAAAATTCTTTATATAGTTATGCAGGTCCATAAAGCTCATGTATTCATAATTAGTGCCCTTTGACACAAGGTCTTTGGGTTTTTCCATATTTATTATTTTTTCCTCAAAGAATTCGGGAGAGCCTGCGACCATTCCTTTTTCATCCAGCCTGTACATCAGGATATTTGAAAAAATCCATATCCCATCTGACCATTTTGCCTCATGCGCGTTTATTTTCAGCGTGACATTATCTTTTTTATCCTGTTCTAATATAGTGATGCCGGTCGCTATATTAGAAGATGGGTCGTAATTATCTACGAATATCAGGCGGTTATTTTTACCGTAGAGTGCTATATTGAAGATAGCTTTTTTATTGAAAGATTTGCCTGCGTCAGAGTTATCTATGTAATTTTCTTTGATTGATTCTGCTTTGCGCATGCTATTGGGAAGGATCTTCTCTGATAATCCGAATATCAGTATGGTTATGGCGAGGCCTATATAGATAAAAGGCATGAGTATTCTATAGATGCTTATTCCTGCTGCGCGCATGGCCGTTATTTCACCATATTTATTCAATGTGCCCAATACGTATATGACGGAGATAAGGCTTGCCACTGGCGCGGTCTGCATGATAATCAGGGGTATCATGGATATGTAATATTCCCAGAGTATCCCTATCCGGATATTCTGCCTGAGGATCTCATCCAGATGGCCGAACAGATCTATAATAATATAGAGCACGATAAATACCAGCAGGCAGTATAAAAAAGGCAATATAAAATATTTGGTTATATATTTATCCAGTATCTTCATGCTTCAATGGTTTTGCGCAATAGAAAAATGCCTGCGGCGCCGATTATTATATTGGGCAGGTACATCCAGAATGCCGGGCTCCAGAGGCCCTTTAGAGATAATGCTATGCTCGCGGCCATTAATAGATAGTATAACACAATCACTCCTAGGCCTACGGCGAATTGGATACTTTTTTCCCCGCGCCTGGTGAAAATGCCCAGAGGTATGCCTATGAGTATAAATACCATGCTTGCAAAAGAGATGGATATTTTTCTGTGAAATTCCGTAATAAGCGAAGGCGTGTCTACGTGGTATTTCCCGAGGCGCTTGATCTCGTTTTTAATTTCCTGAAAATTCATTTCCTTAGGTTTTTTCTCTGTGTAATCGCTGGACGCTATTCGTTCATCTACATTGAGCGTAAGAAAATATGTTTTGAAATTTAGTTTGTAAAAATTCACGGGATTTTTAGGATTTGGCTCGTCGCTTGTGCCGTTCATGAGTTTTAATTTAACCGCGTTCTGGTTTTCAAGCGTTATAAATTCTCCTCTCTCGGCTATTATGGTCCTCGTGGAACGCTCGTCCTGCGGCTGGTATATGCGTACGCCCTTGAGTTTATTTTTATCTATCTCGTGTATGAATATTATGTAGCCTTTGAAGCTTTTTATAAATATTCCCGGCTCGAGATATGCGGCAGGCGTTTTTACCCCTATATTTTTTATAATCTTCCTTGAGGCAAAGTGCATTTTTGGTATTATCTCGTTATTGAGTACTATTGAAAAAAGGCTTAATAAAAGGCCTATTACAAGAATCGGAAAGCTCAGGCGGTAGATATTGATGCCGCTCGCGCGTATAGCCACTATTTCATTGTCTCCTGAGAGCCTGCCGAATACTAGCAGCACCGAAGTCAATATAGACATGGGAATGGTGTAGCTTAATAAAAACGGTATCAGGTAAAAGAAAAGCTTGCCCACCAGCCTTATATCCACGCCTTTATTTATCACAAGTTCCGCAAGTCTTATGATGTTTCCCACCACTAAAGTAAAGGTGAAAATTACCAGGGAAAATAAAAACATCACGATGATTTCTTTTATTATATATTTGCGCAGTATCTTCATTGTATGCTGTCTCCTCGCGCCAGCGTGATTACCTCTATGCGGCCTGCGCCTGAATTTTTCAAAAGCCCGGCGCATTCGTTTACGGTAGAGCCTGTTGTGAAGAGGTCATCCACGAGCAATATATTCCTGCCGCTGGCAAGGGCACTATTTTTTAAAGAAAAGCTTGACCGCAGATTTTTTATCCTGTCCTCTCTCTTGAGCTTGCTCTGAGGAGGGGTATTTTTTGTTTTTTTAAGCACGTTCCCTGAATACGTTATACCCAGGCCTTTACCTATTGCCTTAGCCAGGATATCGGCGTGGTTGATTTCTCTTTTGAACAGCTTGTCCGGGTGCATCGGTACGGATAATATAATCTGGCTTTCTTTTCCAATGTCATATTTTTTCATGAAGCCTATAATCAAGTTTGCGAAATCTTTTGAAAGGGAAGTTATTTTCTTATATTTGAAATCATGAATCAAATCTTTTAATGCGCCTTCGTAATGGCAGACTGACCATGCCCTGTCGAAATGCGGCATATCGTTTTTACAATCCGCGCATACGGCCTTTAATTCAGCATCTCCTTTGAGCTGCCTGCCGCATCTTAGACAGAAAGGAGGAAGCCTTTCCTTTAATTTCCCGGCGCAGCTAGCGCAGATATTACGGTCAAACTCGTCGAGTTTTTTAGAACAAACCCTGCATATAGCAGGGTAGAGCAGATTTATCAGCGCCCCTAGCATAGAATAAATATAACATAACGAGCGGATAAAATAAAGGTAAAATTGCGCTTGTCCAGTAAACAACTATAAAATAGACTTTATTAAAACGTAAAAGTTCTTAACATTATGGTATTTTTATGCTATATTGTTCAAATATGGATGATAATAATATAGATAATATAGAGGAAAAGCTGAAAAATATCGAGGACTGGAACGAGGACTGGAACAGGGAACGCGCAAACATAAAGCCTATCCTGGAAATAGCCATTGATTGCCATAATAAGGCGCGGCGCGAAGCTGGTTGGAAAAACTATGAAAAGGCGTCGGAGTTTTTTAAGCAGGCTATTGAGAATTATAGGAATGCCCTGAAGCTTAATCCGAAATATTACCTCCAGGATGTCATAGAGAGGGTGGATTTTGTCATAGATGAATATGTAAATAATATGTTTAATTTTAAAGGCTCTTCAGATAGGCTTCGGACAGAAAATGGCGTTAAGGAATTTATGGAGTTCACGCAGGGCCTGAGCGCCGATGAAATAAAGTATATTGACCAGTATGAATTAGCCATGCGTTATTTTAAAATAGCCGATATATATTTTCAGGACGGGGACTCTGACAGGGCGTATGAATTTTTCAATAAGGTGGCGGATATGCAGTCGAACAGGCCTTTTCTGAACAGGGATACGTATTTAAGGATAGGAGAAATACTCTATAGTAAAAGAAAATTCAAAGAAGCGCTTGTAAGCTTTGTTTCAGTGCTTTCTTTCGACAGGGGCAATGCAGGCGCGGTCATCCATCTTGACAGATGCCTGAAAGAATTAAAGATATTCGAACACAGGTTCAAATTTTTATCCGCCACGCCCAATGAGGCAAAAAAACTTATAATGGAGGTGTTATGATCGAGAATATTTTTAAAGAAAAAAGGAAATACCCCAGGATTGAATTGAAACTAAACGCTAAATATAAAATATTGGATTATGAGCAGGCTTTTCAGTTTACAAGGACGCACAATATCTCCGCAGAGGGCCTGTGTTTTGAATCAGCCGACCAGCTGAAACCGGGGATTTATGTGCAGCTTGAAGTGGACCTTAAAGACGGTAATCCGCCCATATCAATGGTAGCTGAGATAAGATGGGTGTCAGAGATCGTATTCGATAGACAGCAAAAGCATATCAACGGCGTCAAGATTATGAGCATGCCTCTAAAAGACGAGGCAAGGTTTTTAAAATATTACTGCGATAAAATAGTCGAGAAATTATCAGCTTATCTAAAATAGGTATCAATGAAAGGGGGAGTGGAATGGTAATGCGTTTGATTGTGGTTATTGCGCTCTTTGCGTCATTTTCACTGGCAGGATGCCTTAAAAAAGCAGAAGAAGACTTGTCCATGGAACCTAATATTATAGAAGAATCCGGGATGCCTGAGATAGAAGGCGCTAGCCAGGGAAAAAGCGTTTCTGTGGAACCCGCGGCCAGCCAGACAACAGTGGTTGAAAAGCCCAGTGTCCAGGACATACAGCAGGCTTTGAAGAACGCAGGCCTTTATGAAGGTAAAGTTGACGGCATTTCTGGGCCTATGACAAGAGAGGCCATAGAATCTTTTCAGTCCCAGAGCGGCTTAAAGTCAGACGGCAAGGTCGGTCCGATGACCTGGCAAAAGCTGAAAGAATACCTTATTAAATGAATCCGGACAGTAAAAAAAGATTTTCTATAGTTTACGAAGATGACTATATCCTTATAATCAATAAGCCTTCCGGAATATTGGTAGTGCCTACCCCGAAAGGAGAGACGAATACTCTTACGGACCTGCTAAATCAGGAACTGGATAAGCGCGGCGTTCAGGCCAAGGCCTATCCATGCCATAGGATTGACAGAGAGACCTCTGGCCTCATTATTTACGCCAAATCCAAGCCTGTCGAGCAGGCCATGATGGAGCAGTTTAAAAAACACCTGGTTAAAAAGACTTATATCGCGTTTGCCCACGGCATTGTGCGAAAAAATTCAGATACCCTGAAAGGCAATGTATACAATCAGAAAAGAAGAAAAACCGAGCTCATGATCACCAAATACAGGGTCATTGAAAGAAGAAAGGATTTCACCATAGTAGAGGTGGAGCCGTTTACAGGCAGGACGAATCAGATCAGGATACATTTTAAGGGACTCGGGCATCCGCTGGTGGGAGAAAGCGTATACGCATTCAGGAAAGACTTTAGGCTGAGGTTTAAAAGGACCGCTCTTCACGCTAAAGCGCTCGGCTTCACGCACCCTGTCACGGGCATAAAAATGAATTTTGATTTGCCATTAGCGGACGATATGGTAAAATTTATACAAAAATGAAAATAACCATAGAGCTTTTATTACTGATAATCTTGCTTTTTATAGGCGCCTTGACAGCCGCGTCAGAGACGGCTATTATTGCGGCCAGTATTATAAAATTGAGGCGGCTTGCAGCTGACGGGTCAAAGAGCGCCAAGATAGTATTAAAAATTTTAGAAACACCGGAAAAATTTTTCGGCACCATCCTTGTAGCCAATAATATAGTAGACGCCCTCATAGCGTCTATTGTAACCGTTATCATAATTTCTTTTATAGGCCAGAATTCCAAAAGCATAATCTGCGCGACTATCATAGCGTCTTTTCTTATAATAGTTTTTGAGGTAGCCGCCAAAACCCTCTCTGCAAAAAATCCTGTCAGGATTTCCTTATC
Source organism: Candidatus Omnitrophica bacterium CG22_combo_CG10-13_8_21_14_all_43_16 (assembly GCA_002771475.1). GTDB lineage: Bacteria > Omnitrophota > Gorgyraeia > Gorgyraeales > Gorgyraeaceae > UBA10183. The sequence continues at coordinate 8,549 of PCTH01000022.1, forward strand.
CCTTGCGGGGATGGTAAGGTCTCTTATAGTTATTTTTTCCCCGGCTGTAAGGATTTTATCTGTCATAACCAATTTCATAGTGAGCCTTCTCGGAGGAGGCAAAGGCAAGCCTTCTCTTGTAGTGGAGGATGAGATAAAGGCGCTCATCAGGATAGGCGAAGAAGAAAGCCCGAAGCTTAAAGATAAATACAAAATGCTCACGAAGGTATTTGAATTCAGCAATACCGTTGTAAAAACCGTAATGGTGCCAAAAGATAAGATGATATCGATCGATATGAATGCCAAGATAGAAGACATACTGGATAAGGTCCTTGAGTCTGGCTATTCCAGGCTCCCTGTCCATAAAGATAACCCGGACAATATAATCGGCGTTATAAACATGAAGGATTTATTGAATCTTTCTGTCAATAGGGACCTTGTGATCCTCGAGGATATACTGTATCCTCCTATC
>PCTH01000024.1 GCA_002771475.1 Candidatus Omnitrophica bacterium CG22_combo_CG10-13_8_21_14_all_43_16
AATATCTCCTATAACAATAGTCCGCATTAAACTTTCCTTATCGCTCTTCATCATTCTCAATCTCATCCTCGCATGGCGGATACTGTAACGGCGCCTTTCCTATGCTTTCCAATATTATCGGCTTTAAATCCCATTTTTCAGCATTCCGCCTCTCTTTTAACTCCACAGTAAACTGCCAGCCGTCGCCGTAATCAAAAAGGAAAATCAGTTTTTCTCCTATATACTTGAAAGCTTGAGATATTTTTACCTTCTTAACGCCTTTTGCTATTCCTCTGGTAGGTTCTTCTCCGACATCAACAAAAAGCTCAAACGCCTTTTTGCAATTCATCCTGTCTTTTAAGGTATCGTAAAATCCGAAGCAATGATCAAAATAAAAGCCAAATGCCTGCACTATAACCCTGGCAAAATTGTAAAGGCTTTTTGTGCCTGCAATTTGTATCTTGCGGATGATTCTCTTTTCATCCGTGCATTTTTCATCCCCATAAAGCCAGACATCAAAAATGTAGTATTCAAGGCCGCATTTTTGCGTCTTTCTTGAGCTTTCGCCGCAGCCTTCTAAAACCCGAGCAACCTTATGACCGCAAATACCGCAAAATCCCCTTAAGACAACGATCCCGCCATCAAAGTCTGTGCTGTAATCGCATATAGTCACCGCTGTCCTGCAATCCGGACACCAAACATTACTAAGAATTTTTCTTCTAGCACTAATAGGTAAAGCCATCCAAATCTTTAGCGCTTCATTAGATATTTTTTCCGTCATTTCAACCTCTTTACCTGCCTTTCTTGAACTATATCACAGTTTCTTCCTGTTTTTCGTTCCAAAATCTCAAACATTATTTTGCGCCGCTTTTTCAAAGGAACAGCTCCGGCATTATCTGCTAAATAGCGATAAGCATCACCTATGCGGCCATGACTGCCTCCAAGATTATAAATATCGCACCACACCCCGCCTTCACAATGAGGCAAAGGGCATTCTTTGAAAATAGCGCAATCTCTGGTTTCATACCGTCTTGCCGCGTCTAATAGCTCCGGATTCGCTCCAATGCCGGTCTTCATTTTACCGGCGGCATCACGCATGGCTTTGCTGATCTCATATTTATATTCATCGAAGGACAAAACAAACTCTGCATCCTTAATCATCCCTGCTTTCTTGAACAGTTTCGCAATAAGATTTTTATGTTTTTTTGTGTATTTCATGACTCATGTTCCTTAATAAAATTATCCTAAATTCTACAATCATTCCTGCATTGTGGCGATTTCTCTTACCAATGATGCAACTTTTATTCCGCCTGCTTCTTTCCAAATAACTTATTGAAATATTTCAAAACCTCATCTAAATCAAACTCCTCATCCGTCCTGATCATCGGCGCAAGAGCATTCTTAATCGTTCTTTTTAATTCTTGTATTGCCGTATCAGACAACCCTAAATTGCGCGAATAGTCCCGCGTATACTTATCAAGCCGCAATTTTTCATTAACTATTTTCAAGAACTCAGGCCGCGAGAAATCAAATCCTGATTTAATAAAATGCCCCAAATCATAATAATCTCTTATTGCCGGCGTAAGGCGTGAAATCGAGGCCTTAAACTTCTCCGCGACGCTTTCTTCCAAAGATAACGCTAAAACAGAACCCTGCGGAAATAAATCTTTACCCGTAAATGGATCTTGATAAAAATGCTTTACTGGCACAATCACTGGCGGTAAAAACAGAGGTTGTCGAAGGGATATTTCTAATTTTATAACTTCCTCGCGAACCGCGATGACAGAAGAATATCGGATGCTGAAAAGATATTGAGTTGAATTATTGAACCCCTTGCCTTTCGGATTATCGCTTGCAAGACTTAATAAAGATAGAAATGGCGGCATTTTTTCTCTAACAGGCGTTATAGCTTTTGATCGCTGGCTTCGCGTCGCAAGGTTCGCGCCGGTTCGATATGAAAAATCCAGATCCTCGCTTAACCTGTGATAATTTAAATAGACTTTATTTAGCAATGTTCCGCCTTTGAAGATAATATCGCGGCTCAAATGTTCATTGACCGCGTTGAGGATTCTTGTCAGGTGATAATCTTTCTCAATTATAGACGGAAGAAATCCCTGTTCATCCGCAAGGTAATAAATGATATCTTTTAATTTATCCTTATCCATTAAGAATGACCTTCCAGTCTTTATTCACCTTCCCTTTTCTCGATTTGATAAACGGATTGAAGACAACATAGCTATTTTGCTTGCCAATGGAATTCTTCAACCTGTTCACATCTTCCGTTGGGGCTCCTATTCGCTCAAGCATCATCCCTGCGCGTTTCCGCACCGAGATAACAGGAAATCGAACCAAATACCGAATGAATTTCTGAATATCTATTTTATTCAGTTGTTCACTTAAAACTGTTTGAACATTCTCCCAGGAGCCAATCGGATTAGAAATAAAATCAACTAGTGTGCGCTCCTTATCGCTAATAAACACATCCTCTTCTCCAATTCTTACTTTTTTTAACCCATACATTTTTTGAGGAGATATTTGAATAGCTGCGTATGTATTTTGTCCAATCTTTCGCTTCCATTCCTTCTGGGTATTTAAAACAAAAACTGCCTGGGGAATTTGTTCAGTAAACCCCCAATAGTTATACATCGAACTGTAGCCGATATAATAAGGAATATTTTCCATCCACAACGATGCGACCACAAGCTCGCTTGGCATCCAGCGTTGATTCGGCGCTTTTAAGGGCACAACCAGATAACGACCTCTTCGTAACTGAATAAGGCGGTTTCTTTGCGCTAAGGTAGCTAACATTGCCGTTGCTTTTCTATAACTGCCTAATGCCTTAACCGCGTATTCCGTAGTGATAACTTTCTGCTTCTCGAATTCTGACCGGGACAGCAAATAAACTGCATCTTTTGATAACCCTGAATATCCTTTTTGGCGCATTGTATTATTCCCTCTTATTTCAAGTTCAAATGGAATTACTAGGAACAGATACAATATACTACTACGCCCACTTCCATGTCAATGATTTTTTAATTATTTTTATGTTGCTGCTTCTTAAAGAATTATTGTAGTAATATTGTAGGAACTGAGGGGTAAATCTGGTAAGACACAGCTAACTCTGGTAAGATCTAGAAAGAAACGGTAATTCCCATAGAATCAACAACTTACGCCTTAATCTGCGGTACTATTAGGGTTACGCGAAAACCCCTGAATAAACTCCCTCCTTCCGCACCAAATCAAGATAAAATTGTGATTCTGTTAAGCTGCATTAAAGCGAAACTTTTGCGGCTTTCCTTACTTTCTTCTGACTATTCAATCTATCCGGCATATTAATAACCTTATCATTTTTCTGATAAAGCGCCAGACTCACGCCTGTAGGCATTCCTGTCTTAGGCGCAGGATATAGATACGTTTCTTGTGGACGTAATCCTGATAATACTATTGCCAGATTATATTCCGGATAAGGCATAATATACTGATTGCTCATCCAGTGCGTTGACCAATATGCTGCCGATAGAGTCTTCTCCGCGAGCATTTCCTGTTTAATATCTACCGGCACCTCTTCATATTGTTCATTTGCTCTCGGCGTATGTAATTCAAGTATCCTTATGCCATGCTTTGCATACCTGGCCCAGCGCTTCATAAATTCTATCAAATCCGCCGCTACTACATATCCGGACACCAGCCTTCCTTTATCCAGGCTATCCACATACGCGCCTTGCCACTGCGCTATAACTAGTTCCAATAACTCATCTTTATCTTCAGGAACCTTTTCTACGCCTGATACCTTAAGCGCTTCCCTGAGAACCTCTCTATCTGTATTTTCAATGGCGTCAGAAATTATCCTTACAGCCCCAGCCTCGTCCCTAACCCTCAAACTTCTCTCATGCGGAATAAACTCCTCTGTGTGAATAAAATCAGCCGCGTCATACGCGCCCATATCCACTTTCTCAAAATTACCTGCTTTAATATTTAAGCTCCTGACATCTAGCTTTTTTAACTCCGCCTTAAGATCTTCGTTAAATTTATAGCCGTCTGTAACATCGCCCCACATGACTACAATATGCAGGCCATTTACATTTTCAAATTCTTTCAAAGTCGATCTCTCTCTAGCTAATGAAATCCTGCTATAATCTGATGACACAATAACCAGTGGATACGTATCCAAGTGCCTGCCTCGCTCTGTATATTTAAGAATATATCTTATGCTGTCCGCTACCAGATGCGCATCTCCGGCTCCCATTGTAAAAACTCCTGCGGCTTGTTCATCTAACGGTATTTCATGAAATTGATACCTGATAATACTATAAATCCCGTCCTTTGTAATCTCGCCTGTCTCCTTGGAATACTCTCCCAGATATGCCTTATGCGCGCCCGATGACCCCCAGATATCCATCACCCTGTTTACATGGCTATCTTCGGATATCCCTAAAGCGCCGCCAAATAACATTTCTTCCAACGCCTCGCAATACGGTAAGTACGCTGTTGTGACTCCATAACTTGATGCCCTTTTAATAAATTCTTTACCTAATTCAGTAAGCCTTACGGCGCCTCCGTCTATTTCAACTATACCCTGCGTTTCCAATAATTCAAATAGCGCTTTTAGCCATTCGCTATTATATTTTTTTTCATCAAGTTTGTTTAATTCGATATCTCCGCTTTTGAATAATTTAAAAACCTCTGCGTCTACTTCATCAATAGTATGGTCTTTTTCTTTAAACAACGGTATACCTAACGCCACCATAGCCGGACTCATCTGCATTCCTATCAGGTAAGCATGGATATGAACCAGCGCCCTTTGAATAACATGTATCTCGACGCTATATGGGATGTTTTCTATGGCAGGGATTATTTTATCCGCATCATCTGTGTCTAACTCCTGCTTGAGGATCCTAACCAGCGATCCTCTATTTTCTATATTTTTTTCTTTTAATCTTCTAACAAGACTTGTGTATCTTTTAACTTTCTCAAGCAGTATTTTAAACTCTGACAATGCTTCTTCGCTTTTTTTGTCCGGCGGGCCTCTCTTCAAATAGCTGTAGCAGTCCTTCATATGCTTGATGGCCTCTGCGGATTCCCTGTAATATCCGCTCTTAACTATCGCTATAGCTGCCCATCCTTCCTGCGTTAACATTACCTCTGTATCTCTATCCTTCGAATCCATCTTTATCCACCCCTGCAGGGCCAGGCTGCGGAATGCTCCATAGATATATCCCAAATTTTGTTCAGTATGGGATTTTTCTTCTTTTTCAATTTTTTTATACCTTTCTGCGATGTCTTTTATCATTACCCATCTGGAATGAGACGGCTCGCCGAATAAATCTTCTGTAAACACGCCTTTAGCTGCTAATGTTTCAGCGATTGGGCATATCATTAATCCGTCAATATCCTGAAATAACTTCCAAAATACATCCCGCTTTATGTCAAAATTATAGCCTGATTCAGGCTTAATAAGGTTGGCCGCTTCTTTAAATTTTACGGGTAGATTTTGAGCCTCGTCTTGAAAAGCGTTAGGTACGCGCAGGGATGCATTAGATGAATAGGCAAAATTTGAAGAAAGAAATGCACTTATTATTAAAGATATTAAAAATACGCTCGGCTTTTTATTCATAATAAATATTTTCATAACTTTATAAAGTCTTGCATATTCATAGACATAAAAAGACCATGTCTCCCATGGCCCTGGACTAGATATCATTTAATTATTAGTAAAGATTATACCATCCCCTAGCTTATACGTCAATATATTTTAGGCCGTAGGATGTACCTTAAATAGGACGACTATCATTATCTGGTGCCGGAGGTGGGAATTGGCGCCCTCCGCTTCGCTCCGGGTCGGCCACTCGTCCGCTAAACAGATGCTCCTTTTCGTCGCATC
>PCTH01000076.1 GCA_002771475.1 Candidatus Omnitrophica bacterium CG22_combo_CG10-13_8_21_14_all_43_16
TGATATTCAGTTGTATATTCTCTATGCGAGTCTGGGACTCGTCTAAGAGAAGCCTGCTTTCCGCTCCATATCCATCCTTTACTTTTTCTTGTATTAAAACCTTAAAGTCTTTTTTGTTGAAAAAGTTATGGATATTTACTGTCGCTTCAAACTCTTTATTCTTTGCGATAAATCGTGCGCCGGATATAACATATTTTCTAGCCATCCTTAGTTCTTTTATAGAAACAATGGCTATTTTATTATCTTCCATATATTTTGATAAAGATATTATCCTATCCTTATCTTTTTTATTTTTAACTAAATCTTCTATGTCTTGTTCGACTTCTTTTTCATTCTTTTTGCTATACCGTTTAATGTGCCTGATAAGTTTTTCAACTACTATTTTATCCTGAATCCCGGGATCCTTTCTCATATCCATGATACCTTCCTCGAGTCCTGACTGTGCGCCATAATAAATGGTCTTTAAGCCAACAAGATCCCCTGTTTTTATAAGTGATGAGAAATCAACGTCGCAGGTAATGTTAAAACTGCCTGGACGTAAATATGGGTTCCTTTCCTTCAAGCCATTTCCAAACATCCTCAAGTGTTGTTTTGCCTTAGGGTCTAATATGTAAGGCGTATCCCCGCCGTAATCAATCGTTAGAACATAACCCTCGTCTAATATCTCTCCCGCAGCCCTGATATAGTCCGGCGCTTCGGTATTAATATAAACTATCCTCTTTTCTCTCTTCTGTGATAAGACAGAGTCTATGTCGTATCTATTTTCTTTTAAATATCGACTTACTTCAAGCACATGCCTTGCATCGATATAGCATTCGACAAATTTAATTTTATCGTTGAATAATCTATACAAAGCCTGGTCGTCCGCATAGGATAGGACTTTCTTGATCCTCAGAAAATCCTGTCTCGAAAGATAGATTTCATCTGTCTCTCTAAGTTGCAGATTCTTTTTTAAAACTTCATTCCTTTCGATGAGTTCCTCGGCGCTTATCAATCCCGATCTTTGAATCTCGTTAAGCGTATTGACGTCTATTGTCGGAATGGCAAGCGCGGCCTGCGCTTTTCCCTCTTTATCGAATCGTACTTTATGCGCTCCTAGATCGTCCAGGAGTTCGTTAGAAAGCATGAGCCCCTTCAGAGAGCCTGGTTTAAATTCCGATGAGCCAAAAAGGTTCTTCGCATCGCAATAAATAATTTTTATCTTATCTTTAAATCCGGTGTTATTCTCTTTCTGTCTTTTTGCCAACTCAAGAGACCTCTCTCCTATAATATATTGTAACGATTGATAAAACTTGTCCCACTCTCTTTCTCCTGATGCCGCCATGTCTTTGGCATATGACAGAACATCGTGAGCAAGGTCGCCGTTACCTGCCCCAAATTCAACCATGGTAAATACCTCGTCGCTATTTATTTGCCCTCTCCTTTTCATAACCGACCACATATTATAGGCGTGCGTGGCTATCAACTGACCGAATACAGGTGAAAGCGCTATGGGAAATGTCTCAAAATCCCTTCTTGTACCTGTCCCTTCGAATCTTACCTTTCCTCTGGCATAATAACCCCAATCTGAATTAAATGCCGCCTCATCCATATAATCCTTAAATGTAAAAAATGTATCTCTTGCCTTGGCGGCCAGATCGTCTTTGATCTTGATTTCTTTAATCACTACTGGCTCTTTAAGTATCTTGCTTTTCCACAACGTGGTCACCCAATCTTGAAACTTGATAAGATTATTATTCGAAGCCAATGATCCCTTAGAGCCGCTTGCGGTAATATTTCTCAGTATCTGGCCGAATCTGCCGCGTTTTATTGCTTTCCCGGCTTTACCCGTAACATATGACGTCCCTCCTTCTTTAGAGGCGGTGATGGTGCCGTCAGATTTTATATTGTACCACTCAGGATCAGGCTCGATTTCAATGTTGCAGGCCTTATCCAGTCTAATCCCTATAGGTTCGGCGTCTTTGTAACGCGAATCTACTATTACATATGGCCGGCCCTTTTTCAGTTTTACTTTCAACCATGGTATCTCAGGATCGATTCGTATATTTCCTGATCCATCAACTTCAAACTGTGTAATCCGGGTCCCTCCCGGTTCCGTATTTCCTGCCACTATGCCTTTCTGCAATACCTTTTCTTTCGGTATCTGCGGATAGACATGAAATATGCCTCTTTGTAATTCATCTCTGGAACTTCTCCTGCCATTGACCTTTATGTTCTTCCCTAAATCCAATAATATAAAAGCCGCCGGAGCGCTAAAGGTATTGGAAGAAGTTACCGGCACCTCTTTTCCTCTCCTCATAGACTCGAAATATGCCCACTTGACGAAAATTTCATTAGTTACGGTCTTGCCGATTCCTATACCTCGCATATCGGGTTCGATGCCGCGCGACAAATCATAGAAACGCTCGTTATCCTTCGATCCTTTACTATCGACTTTAAAGACAAATGTTCCTATATCACGGCCGCCTATAGAGAGGTGATATTCGTGTTCGTCCCAGATGGGGCTTTTTTCTTCTACGCTTATTATTCTGCCGTCCTTACGATTTATAAATCTCGCCCAAATCAGGCGTTTCTCTCCTTTGCCGCCCTCCCATTTATATTCCCCTAAGATTCTTTTTTTATCGCGCCCTAAAATCAACGCCGGATAACCGTCTTTATCAAGGGCCGCGTAATTGATTATCTCTCCCGAAGCGCTGCGTATTTCGTGGACAGCGTATCTTTTTTCCGCAATAAGGTTTGCAAACCCGGATTTATCTACACTATGAACTAATTCCCGGATTATTAGTCCTGATGCATCGATCTCGCTGTGCTTTTTATATTCGGTTATCAAAGCCGCCTCTCCTGCGTTCATATCTCCTTCTCGGCCATTCCTTATTACACGGACTATCATGGCGCCGTTTTTAACGTGGAGATTCGCTGCTGTGCACTCGAGGCTTCTATTGGTTTGAAGGATATAATCTTCCAGGGACAGGCCTCCTTGCGCCTTGAACCCTTCATAATCCCCCCATGTTATCTGTGTAGGGCTGCGGCCTTTTTTCTCCAGGTACTCTCTGAATGAAAGCATGCCTTCTATTTTATAGTCCGAATAATCCTGTTCGCCGCCGCCGGCCTTAGAAGGCTTGAGCCGCATTAAATAAGATGCCGGCGTCATATCATCTTTATATTTTCCATAACCGCTCATGGGGCTATATGTATATCTACCCATACCTACAGATAAAGGTTCTGTAGCTTCTAATAATTCTGTGGCTATCTTTGGGCCAAGGCCCCTTTTCTGATAATCCTGCCTGATAGCCACTGCATAGTGCAGCCAGCGGTTATCTTTATCGGTACGCTTTGCAGACATTATTTTCTTAAGTGAACCTGGAATTGAATCTATGTCTCTGCTATAAAGCGAGGCGCACCATACTATCCCTATGATCTCGTTGTTTTCGTTCTTTGCGGCCAGATGACCTCTTTCATTATTCCTGAAGATTTTCTTTGCGTCGCTTAACGACAGGCTGAAACTGTCGTTCCATATCGCATTGTTCAGTTCTACGGCCTTTTCTAAATCATCTCTCTTTAGAGTCTCTATAGTAACCGCGGCAGAATTACCATCCTTGTCTTCCATATGTTCAACTTTATTAATGTAAGGCAGTCCCGGCTTCTTCTCTTTTTTAAATAGTTGATATAACTGGGGCAGGCCGGGTATTAATGTGCTAAACAAATAACCATCTTCTGTTTGGCTCCCTGGCCCCGTCCGCGCGATTAAACCTCCCGTTACATAATTACGCAAATCGCTGTCAGAAGCTATACTGCTCATAGACACATTAAATATATTTCTGACTAATCTATTAAACCAAGACTGGAAATTGTCTGATAAAGCCGTCTCAGGCATTCCTATAAATGGGATCAAAGCGGCGTAATAGAGGCCATCCAATCCAAAATATGATCCCGTTATGCCGATAGCAAGCAAAATCCCGGCTGTCAGGCTTCTCAATAGAATATTGCCGTTTGTAAAAGCAAGCGGCTTGTTGAGCAATTTGTCCTTTGTGAGTTTCCAGGCCTCAGCGCGCTCGTTTCCTGAAGAATCCTTCCATTGTATAAGATAAATCTGTTTATCTCTCCCCCATACATATTGCTGAAGTATCTTTGTCTCCTGGTAATTTTTATATTCCATGTACAATTGGCCTTTATGCTGTTTCCATTGCCTGCTGAAAAATGATTTCGGTTTGCCGCTGAAATCTGAGAGTATTCTGAATAATTCTCTTGCAGGAGGCTTAGCCCAATATAACGGCTTTCCCGTTTCATCTCTTGAAAGAACATCTAACTCTACTTCCAGGAACCAATCATCTCCTGATTTATCCCCTTTATAATCTATTTCTATCCTGGATCCCGCCTCTAAAATATCTGTCCCGAATCTGCCTTGTCTCGCAAGGCCGCATATATATCCCCTTGCTTCTACAGGCACCTTCGATCTCCAGTAAAACCTGGGACTGAATGTCAACGCCCTTAGAAGCGCAGAATCTTCTTCGCTTAACCCGCTTTCTTTTATCAGGCTGTCCACAAGCTTCCATTTCCTGTATTCCGATAAATTACTAAAATTCTTGTCAGCTGTTTTTATAATTTTTATTAACTCTTTGATTTTCTCATTTTTTATCAGGCTGTAAATAAATGAAAGTTCAGGCGGAGCTCTTTCTCCTCTTGAATACCATATAGTATAAAGCCTTATGATTTTATCGTATGGTTCTGCGTTTTCGCCTTCTCCTGAATTCCAGCTCCCGAATTCTCCTATTACGCCTGACAAAAATAACGGATCATAATCCCTGTGTGCCCCGTATGCTGTATTCTTTATCTGGCCGGCCTGGCGCTTCAGGGAATATTCCAGGTTATTTATCTGGCTGAAAAGTATATTTAAATATCTATTTAAATTAGCTCTGGCTGTAATCAGCCTGCTTAAAATCTTATCGGAACTGCCTGATTCCAAATCTTTTTTTACAGACAAGATGGCTTCTAATGCCTCCTTCTTTTCATTCCGCTTAGACCATTTTAATTTAGCCTCCGCTCCTTCCAATAACTTTACCATACCGCTAGCGTCTAATGTTTTTGCTTTATTCAAAATCTTATCCATATCCGATATGATAGAATCCAGAGATACGATACGACTGCTTATGGAGCTTATCTCATGGATTATCTGCCTGACATGCCTTGGGTACAGCCTGTCTCCCAGATAATCCACTACAAAGCTTTTTAATCCATTATCCTCATATTTATGATAATCCTCTGACCAGTATCCTGCCAGCTTGCTTGATGCGTGATTCATTTCATCCCGTATCAGATTCTTCAGGAATTCTCTGCCTGAAGGGCTGTCTATGAGTTCTAAAAACGCGGTTTTTGGCAGGTATACGAATTTTCCGGTTTGTTTGCGGGTGCCTGCGTGAGAAAATATCCATCGGCGGGTAGTCTCGTCGTAAAAAAGCAGCCTTCTCTCAGCTGAGTCAGGAGAACCTTTATTATGCTCCACTAAAATTATTTTTATATCCTCAGGCAGGCCGCTTACCAGGCTCTTCAATATAGTAGAATATTCTTCGTTGAATTCGGTATTATCTATCTTTTCTCCGAATATCTGTATCTCGCGGGCGTCCTTAAGATATCCCCTCAAATCTTCATGAGATTGAAAATCGTATGAGTTTATAGAAGCTAAATTGGCTGTATCAGCCTCTATCGTTTCTTTTACGCGGCCAAGCTTGCCTAATGTATCAGGATGAACCTCTCCGAAATCCTCAAAGAGGACTTTATTCAGATTAGGGTATGCGATAAAAACCATA